>JAHJTB010000520.1 GCA_018830135.1 Pseudomonadota bacterium
CTTCTACAAAATCACCGAATGCGCTCATAGACGCTCCTGGTTGAACGACCCCGACGGTCGAGCGGTATGTCTGCCCTCTCGCCTGTATCTACTCCGATATTGGAAAATAGGTCCTGCCCGGACACCACCAAAAATTACCATATAGACGTAAAAGGTGTCAATAGCGACCTCATTCCATGACGGCCTCGGATTCTATCCGGACCGCGGGTCATTCCCTTTGCCGGCCTCGCTCCGGGATGGACTCCGGCCCGGACCTCTGCCCGGCGACAATCGGGGCGCAAGGTTTTTATTTGACGATGGCCTTGATTTTTCTTAGTATTGGGTCTAGTACCTTTTACAAATTAGATGGCCGCACAAGGCCCCAGAGGAGGTCGAGGATGAAAATTAAGCACTGGATGACTACGGACCCTATCACCGTCACGCCGGACACGCTGATCGTGGACGCGAAAAAGATCATGAAGGACCACCGGATCAGACGCCTGCCGGTCGTTGAAAAAGGCAAGCTGGCCGGAATCGTCACCTACCGGAACATCATCGAAGCCTCGCCTTCGGCCGCGACCTCCCTGAGCATACACGAGTTGAACTACCTCATCCTCAAGCTCACGGTCAAGGACGTCATGAAGAAGAAGGTGGTCACCGTGAGCCCCGAAGATTCCGTCATCGACGTCATCCTCGAGGGCCATAAAAAGGGTGTCGGGGCCTTCCCGGTCGTGGAAAACGATAAGCTGATCGGCATCGTTACCGAGACCGAAATCGTCAACTCCATGGTTCAGCTTTTCGGAACGCGGGCCGAATCCGAGATTATCGGCCTTGAAAACGTGGGCCCGGAAGACGCCGTGGGCGTGTTCCGACGCATCGCCGAAATCGTGGAAAACCACAATCTTCCGCTCTTGGGCATGTTCGCTCTTCCCAAACGGCAGACTGCGGGCAACCGCGTTTATATCCGGGTCAAGACCAAGAACACCAAGCCTCTGATCGACGATCTGGTGGCTGCGGGATTTGAAATCGGCGACTGACCCCATTTTACCGGTCGGCCCGTCTCCGGACGGGCCGACCCGGACCGGACTCTTTCCATGGGCCGTGGCGGCAACCTGCTCGACGAGGGCGGCCGGCATGAACCGTTGCCCCGTTCGCCAACTCCGAACCTGCGACCATTGCGGTCCGTTATTCAAGTTTGGTATACGCCATGACGAAACCCAAGGACATTGAGAGCCTGATTTCCAGGGCTCGCGAACTGTGCCATGACATGAACCAGCCCCTGACGGTCATCATGGCCCGGAGCGAGCTCCTGATGATGAAGTCGCCGCCCGACGGAGCGGACTATGGCTCCGGAAAACAAATATTCGACCAGGCCGAAAAACTGAACGGCCTGATCAACGATCTCCGCAATCTGCTCAAAAGCTTCCCGAGCCCATGATCGCTCCGGGCCGTTCCGATCGGCCCGGGTCCCGCGCCGCCGCGCCGGTATCCGGCTTACCCGAATATCGTCGTCCCCTCTTCCCCGGCCCCTTGCCTCCGGGTGGTCAGGCCGATACCGGGCCGGATCATGTCTGAAGACATTCGGACGAGCCTTGCGCCGGATTGCGGAGCCGAGACCCGGTTCCTGGACCCGTCTGCTTCCTATCTGGTCTTGGCGGACCGGATATGGGCCGAGCCGGGCCGCGTCCTGGCTCCGGGCTGGCTGCTGGTCCGGGGCGGACGGGTGGCAGACTCGGGTTCGGGACCGTTTCCCCAAACCGACCGGGTCTCATGCCTGGACCTGAGGGGATTTGACCTGACCCCGGGCCTGATCGACGTCCATGTACACCTGGACCTGGACCCGGGCTCCGGCGCCGGACTCGAGGCCCGGATCGAGGGGGCCGCGATCTCGGGCCTGGCCGCGGTCCGGGACGGCGGCTCGGCCGGCGGCCGGATTCTGGCGTCCCGGGAGCGGGTCGAGAGACGCTTGCGGCTGCGAGCCGCCGGTCCGGCCCTGTTCGCCCCCGGCCGCTACGGCCGGTTCATCGGCCGGCCGGTGGCGAACCGGGACGAAATGGCCTCGACCGTCGAAGAACTGGCCGGGGCCGGGGCCGACCTCGTCAAGGTCCTCGCCTCCGGTCCCGTCGCCCTGGATGCCTTCGGCCGGGTCGGGCCGCCTCAGTTCAGCCGCTCCGACCTGGTTTTTCTGGCCGCTCTGGCCCGTGAGCGCGGCCTTCCCCTCATGGCCCACGCCAATGGTCCCGAGGCGGTGACCCACTGCATCGCGGCCGGGGTCGACTCGATCGAGCATGGCTACTTCATGGGCGACGAAGCCCTGCGCCGGCTGGCCGCTTCCGATACGGTCTGGGTCCCGACCATCGAACCCATGGCCGCCCTGGGACGCATCGAGGCGGAACGGCCCCCCCGGGCCCACCTGATCGAACGGACGGTGCGCCACCAGGTCGAACAACTGGCCCGGGCCCGGCAACTCGGCGTTCGACTGGCCACCGGCACGGACGCCGGCGCCCCGGGCGTCGAATTCGGCCCGGGCCTGCGGAGTGAACTCGCCTGGTGGTTCCAGGCCGGACTCGACCATCAGGAGGTCCTGGCCGCGGCCACGTTTCAGGCCGCCGAACTCCTGGGGCTGGCCGATGACCTGGGCCGTCTGACCCAAGGGGCCATGGCCTTCCTGATCGGGTACGACCGGGCCCGTCCCCTGGACCGGGCCCTGACCCGACCGCCCGATCTGGTCATCCGGCCGGGCGCCCCGGGACCGGTCCGCCGCGTTCCATAAACCGGAAAATCCCGGATATTTTTTTTCCAATGGGGGAATGCCGATGCGTGATGTCCGTTACGAAGTCGTCCGGGACGACGAAATCGAAGAGGAAGTCCTCTTTCAACTGAGCTGGGGCTATGACCCGGCGCCCTTGAAAAAGTCGCTGGACCAGGTCGGCCAGATATCCCCGCTCGTGCTTCTGACTCGCCCGCCCGGTTACCGCCTGGTATGCGGCTATCGCCGCCGTCGGGCTCTGAAGGAGTTGGGGGTCCGGGAATATCACGCCCTGATCCTCGCCCCCGAGGTCACGGAACAAGAGGCCCTCATGCTGGCCCTGGAGGACAATCTGGGACACCGCATGTTCAACGACACGGAAAAGGCCATGGCCCTCCGGTCCCTGGCCCGCTTTCTCGACCCGGGAGACCTGGCCACGATTTACCTGCCCCGCCTGGGCCTGCCCCCCACACCCGAATTCCTCGATCGCTACCTCAAGCTGGTCGAACTCGGACCGGAAGGCCTGGACGCTTTGGCCAGCGGCGTCCTGGACCCGGAAACCGCCGAGACCCTGCTCGAACTCTCTCCGGATGACCGGGCCGCCGCCTCGTCGCTGCTGGACGCACTCCGGCCGGGTCTGAACAAAAGACGCCAGATATTGACCTGGCTGACCGAGATCGCCCGGCGGGATGAGCGGACCCTGGCCGGGATATTGTCCGAACCCGGTTTCAGGGCCATCCTGGATGACGAGTCCCTGAATCGGCCTCTGAGAACCGCCCGGGTCCGGACCCTGCTCTACGCCCGTCGCTACCCCGTGGTCTCCCGCCTGGAGTCGGAGCGCGCCGCCCGGATGAGGGCCCTCCGGCTCCCGCCCTCGATCAGACTCAAGCCGCCTTTGAACTTCGAGGGCCTGGACTTTTCGCTGGAAATCTCCTTTGTCGACCTCGAGGGCCTGCGACAGGCCGGCCGGACCGTTCAGGACCTGCTGGCCAGCCCCGATCTGGCCGCCTTGATCGAGCTGGGCTGATGTCTCGGTTCCGACTCCCTCGTTCCCTGATCGCCGAAACCGGGCTGCTCGAAACCCCCTTGGGCAGGCGGCTTTCCGAGCGGCTGACCGTGGCCGAGCCTCGCCCAAGCATCCAGCCGGCCGATTATCCCGGCTTCGGGCCGGACGACCTGCTCCTGACCCGGCATCGCGGCGAGTTCGTCAAGCCCTGTCCGGGAACCCGGGGCTACATCTGCTGCGGCCTCCAGATCATTCACTTCGGCCTGGGCTGCACCCTGGACTGCACCTACTGCATTCTGCAGGGCTACCTGGACACCCGGGCTCTGGTCCTGTTCGGCAACCTGGAAGCGAAACTGGATCGGGTAGGCGACATGCTGGATCAGACCGACTCGCCCCACCGTTACTGCACCGGCGAGTTCACCGACAGCCTGCTTCTCGAGGGCCTGACCGGACTGGGCGCCCGGTTAGTCCGCCTGTTCGCCGGCTTCCCCGGAAAACTCCTGGAACTCAAGACCAAGACCGATCACATCGAAAGCCTTTGCGGCCTGGACCACGGCGGACGGACCGTGGTCTCCTTTTCCGTCAACGCGCCGGCCGTGGCCGCCCGGGAGGAGTCCGGGGCGGCCACGCTGGCCCGCCGCCTGGCGGCCGCCTCCCGCCTGGCCGAATCGGGTTATCGCCTCGGCTTCCACTTCGATCCCTTGATTCGTCATCCGGGCTGGGAACCCGGTTATCGGGAAACCGTGGCCCGCATATTCGAGGCAGTTCCCGCGGAACGGATCGCCTGGATCAGCCTGGGCGCCTTTCGCTACCTGCCCCGACTCAAGGCCGTCGTGGCCCGCCGGCATCCCCGGACCCGGATCATGGACGGTGAATTCGTCCTGGCCGGCGACGGCAAGATGCGCTACGTGCGCCCTTTGCGCGTCGAAATGTACCGGGTTCTGGTAAAAGCCATCCGAAAAGCCTCGCCGGACGCCTGCGTCTATCTCTGTATGGAAAACGGGCGGGTCTGGCGTGAGGTCTTCGGTTTCGATCCCGCTCCGGATGGCCTGATCCGCATGCTCGACCAGCGGGTTTGAAGCCAAGGCCCCCCCTGGAAGGCCGCCCCCCAACTCAAACTCGGCGGCTCAAATTTTTGTGGCCCTGAAAAAGGGCCTGTGATAAACTCAACCAAGATAGCCGAGCCGGGGGTACCCGGCCCAGGAGGACTTTAATGAAAGAAAAAGTCGAAGCAGCCTTGAACAAAATCAGACCCCAACTCCAGGCCGACGGCGGCGGGGTGGAACTCGTTGACGTGGCCGATGACGGCGTGGTGCGCCTCAAGCTGACCGGCGCCTGTCACGGCTGCCCCATGAGCCAGATGACTTTGAAGATGGGCATCGAAAAGGTGCTCAAGCAGGAAGTCCCGGAAGTCGAACGGGTCGAATCCGTCAACTGACGTCCTGGCCCACATCGCTTGCCGGCGGCCCTCCGTGGGCCGGCGGACCCTGAGGTCACCCGGCATGACCAACCATTCTACGCGATTATCGAAGCCAGCGGGGCCGATCCGCGCTTTTTGCCTGGCGGCCGTCGTCTGTATGGCGGCCGCTTTGCTCGTCTCCGCCTGCGGCACGTCCATGAGCATGCCCTGGACCACCGTTTATGGTTCGGCCCGTGACCAGCGCTCCATCGGCGAACAGGTCGACGACCAGAAAATCAGCGCCCGCATCAAATACGACATCATCAACGACAGTCTCACCGAGGGCCTGGATATTTCCGTCTATACCTATCTCGGCCAGGTCTTCCTGATCGGCGAGATCGTGCGGCCCGAACAGGAAGCCCGGGCCCGGACCGTGGACGGAGTCGAATCGGTCACCGCCTTCCTCCCCCTCAAGGCCGACGGCGGCACCGAAGCCTACCTGGCCGATGCCCGGATCACCACCGAAGTCAAAGCTAAACTGATCGCCGACCGGTCCATCTCCTCCACCCAGATCGAGGTCAAGACCATTCAAAGCCAGGTCGTACTCCTGGGCCTGGTCGCCCGGCCCGAGGAACGGGACCTGGCCGTCCAATACGCTCAGGCAGTTCAGGGCGTTCGAGAGGTCCGCTCCTTCATCATCGTTTCCGCCCGGTAACCGCCCTCCAGCCTGACCCTGTTTTTTACGAGTCGTTAAATCGGCTGACAGGCCGGGGACCCACCGAGAGGCGCCCCGCGATATTCACAATATAACATATTGAATTATAATAAAAATATATCACAGGCCCTTCTTGCGCCTTTGGCATTTCTCTTGCTCTTTCCTTGGTCAGGCGCTTGCCGGACTTGAAGAGTCCTTGGAAGTCCAAAGGGGGAGACCGGAAGCCGTCCGAAGAAAGGAGACCCTGTGGCCATTATCGCCATTTCCAGGCAGGTCGGGAGTTGGGGTGACGAAATCGCCGCCCTGACGGCCAAGCAGCTCGATTATGAACTGGTCGGACGCGACGAGATTCACGCTCTGGCCGAAACCTGCGATGCCGAGTTCAAGGATGCCTGCGCGCTGTACGAATCGGAAATTCCCCGCGGTTTCTGGGAGCGCCATTTTTTCAAGAATCCATCATACACCAGTCTGTTCGAGGCCTTGACCTGCGAACTGGCCGCCAGGGGCAATGTAGTGATCCTGGGTCGAGGGGCCCAAATCGTCCTGGGGGAACTGTCGGGGGTCCTGAAGGTTCGGATCGTGGCTCCGACCAAGGCCCGGGTCCAACGGATCATGGAGCGGGAACGCCTGACCCCGGCCGAGGCCCAAGGCTTCGTCCACCGCTATGACCACCAGCGCCGGGCGCTCATCCAGTCCATTTACAGCCAGGACCTTTCCAATTGGGCGCTTTACGACATGGTTCTCAACACGGCGGCCCTCAAACCGGAAGCGGCCGCCGGCATCATTCTTCGCGCGGTGGAAACCATGGACCCGGCCCCGGATGAAGAGGCCTTGAAGGAAGGCCTCCGGCGAACGGCCTTGGCCAAACGGGTGGAAAGCGCGATCCGGAAAAAGGTCGACGGCCTGTCCTATCAGAACATCGAAGTCGAGAGTCCCTCGCCCGGCCGGGTCGTCCTCAACGGCCTGGTCCAGGACAAGGCCGACGCGGACCTGGCCCGGCGAATCGCGGAAGGTTTCAAGGAACTGACCGAAGTGGACGACCGCATCCGGACCATGGGCAGCAGCTTCTTTAAAATCTGAAGCCCGGCGCTCCCGGGAAGCCCGCCTCGCGAACCGGGCGGACCGCAACGACGGCCGCCCGGTTCGGTTTCAGGTCCTCGACGGACGAAAGCCCCTTAACGCTTTTCGATGAAATGAATCTCGCAACAAGGATCGCCCGCGGTCATAAGCTGGACGTGTTTGATTTCGATGTCGGGGTTGACGATCTGCGCGGCCTCCTTTTCGAAACAGCCCATGGCCTTGCAGAAGCTGGCCGGGATGTCCAGGTCGGGGAACCACAGGCAGGGGGGAAACAGCTTGTAGGCGACCACGCCGGGCTCGGGCCGGGACAACTCGGCCTTGTATCCGATGACGTCTCCGGTAGCCAGTTTGAAGTAGCTGGCCAGGGCCCAGGCGTCCGTCCCCTCGATGCCGAAGCCCTTCATGGCCGGAACCACGAAGCGTCTGGCATTGCCCCGCATGAAGGCTTCGAGGACTTCGGCGGTCTTGCCCTCCCCCAGTTCGGCGTGCATGGTCTTGACCAGGTGTTCGAAATAACGCCAGCCCGTATTGCCGGCGGCCTTGACCCTCCTGATTTCCGGCCATTTCCCGGCGGGCAGTTCAGGTTGCTTTTCCATCGGTATTGCCTCCTTTTACAAGCGGTTGGGCCCCGGCCTCATCGGCTTCGGGGCGTTTTCATTTGTGGTACGGATGCCCGCTGTTCAAGCGCAGCGCCCGGTAGACCTGCTCCAAAAGGACCAGGCGGCTCATCTCGTGGGTCAGGGTCAGACGCGACAGGCAGAGACGCAGGTCCGCTCGGCGGGCGGCCCCCTCATCCAGCCCCAGAGGTCCGCCCAACCCGAAGGCCGCCTGTTTCGTCCCGTCCTCCATCCGGCCCCGCAACCAGTCCGCCAACTCCAGGGAAGTCATCTCCCGGCCCTCGGGGTCCAGATGGACGAAGGCCTCCCCGGGAGCGAGCCGGCCCAGCAGCCGGGCCGTGTCCTGGGCCCGAACCTCGGCGGCCCGGTCATCCCGGGCCTTGGCGCCCCGAACGATCACTTCCTCGGCGGGCAGATAGGCCCGGAGACGGCCCAGATAATCCTTGACCCCTTCGGCCAGATAGGACGACCGGGTCCGCCCGACGAACAAAAACCTAAGCTTCACCCGTGATCGCTCCGTTCAGGGCCGCCCGAGCGGCCTCCAGGCCGTCCGGATTGCCCACGTCGAACCCCCGGCCCTCCAGAGGCGCGGCCCATAGCCTGGACTCGCGAATCAACGCCTGGACCAGGTCGGTGTCGTCCAGTTCCCCCTGAAAATTGGGGACCAGTCCGTCAATCCGCTCCGGCCAGCCCGGCAGATAAATCACTCCGATAAATCCCTTGTAAAAAAGTCCGTTCCCTCGAGGCCGAAGACGGCCCGCGCCTTTGGGGGACAGGGAAAGCACACGGAGCGGAACGACCGGCGCATGCGGTTCCAACTCGATGAGGCCTACGTTGCCGAACAAACGGGCCGCCGCCGCATCCAGTTCGATCACGCCGATAACCTCGCTCCGAACAAGACGATACACGGCAATCATCCGGCCCAGGGCCGGCGGCCCGCCCAGGAGCAGGTTGTCGGGCATGACCACGGCCAGAGGATCGTCTCCACCGAACCGGACGCCCAGACGCATGGCCTCGGCCACGCCCAACGGCCGGTGCTGGTACAGGAATTCCAGACGCCCGGATGCGGGGCCCCTGGCCGCCCACAGGCCTTCAACCGCCCGGCGCACCGCTTCCTTGCCGTGGCTGATCACCACGGCCACCTCGGAAACGCCGGAGTCCAAAACCATGGACAGGCAATGCTCGATCATCGTCCGGGGCCCAAGGCGGATCAGTTCCTTGGAGCCGCCTCCGCTCAGGCCCGCCAGACGCGTGCCCCGGCCCGCCGCTGGAATCAGGGCCTTGACGTTTCCTGCTGTCGAGTCCATTTGGGTAAACCCCGGCACTCGGACCGGGACTCAGCCAAACCGACTCCCCCGGGCAAACCGTCCGGCGAGGCTCAGCCGCCCTCCCGGGGCTTCAAGTCCAGGGCCTTGGCGATCTCAAGGGCCGTCGCCTCGACAAAAGCCCGAAAATCATCCCCATCGAGGGGCCGGCCCGGCTCGGGTAATCGACCCAGACCCTCGGGCCTGACGTACCGCGGCCGGTTCTGAAGCTCGGCCTTGGGCGTGATCTCGAACTCCGGCCCGAAGCCTCCGTCAAAATACATGCCCTGGAAATCGGCGAACTTGAGGGCATGGGCCGTCGAGTCCAGCACCGCCGGCTCTCCAGACTTGAGTAGACCCGATTCGAGCGCCCGGCGCAGGCCGGCCAGGCTCTCCCCGCCCTGGGTGCAGGCCACATGGCCGTTCCGGTTGGCCAGAAGCATCGAATCCATGATGTCCTGTTCCTCGACCTGGACCGTGAAAAAACGCGGCCCGTCCGCCTCCCGTTCATAGGCATCGACCAGCCGGAGCACCCGGGGCATGGAAACCGGGTTCCCGATCATGGCCGCCTGGGCCACGCTCGGCCGCACGGTCACAGGCTGGTACCGCCTCCGGTCCGCCGGTTGGGCATAGTAGCGAAAGACGGGATCGGCATGGGAAGACTGGACCCCGAAAACCCGGGGCAGGCCGTCGATCACGCCGAAGCGCTGGAGTTTGAGCAGCCCGGAAAGCACCGCGGTCACATTGCCCGCGTTGCCGATGGGCACGAACAGCGACAGGTCCTCGATCTCGTAATCGAACTGCTGGGCGATCTCGAAGGAGTAAGACTCCTGTCCCAGAACGCGCCAGGCATTCTTCGAATTGAGCAGAGCCACGTCGTAATGGTCGGCCAGATACTCGACCACCTTCATGCAGTCGTCAAAGACACCGGGCAATTCGAAGACCCGGGCCCCGCTGCCCAACGGCTGGCTCAACTGCTGCGGCGTGACCTTGCCGTGTGGCAGAAGCACCGCCGATTTGACCACACCCGTCAGATAAGAGCCGTACAATGCAGCCGCGGCCGACGTGTCACCCGTCGAAGCGCACACCGACAGAATCTCCGGCAGACCCTTCTTCCGGACCAGATACCGCAAAAACGAGAGGGCCGCGGCCATGCCCCGGTCCTTGAAAGAGGCGCTGGGATTGAGACCGTCGTTCTTGAAAAAAAAGTCCGTACCCGCCAGACCCGACAAATACCCGTTGGCCGCCACGATCGGGGTGTGCCCCTCCCCCAGGTAGATCACGTCCTCGAGGGGAATGGCCGGGGCCAAAAACTCGTGGAACCGGAAAACCCCCCGCAACGCCGGCAGATTGAGCATCCCGCGATAGTCGAATATCCGGCGCCACCCGGGCCCGGAAACCTCGGCCAGACGGCCCGCCGCCTTGTCCTCGATCAAAAAAACCCCGCCGCAGGACGGGCAGGTGTACAACAGGGAATCCGCCTCGTACTCCCGCTCGCAGCCCAGGCAGTGGTACACCAGGACCCCGGACGGGGCCGGAATCAGATTCGCTTTGACGTCATTGGGAAAATCGCTTGCTTTCATGAAGCCATTAAGCCCGGGCCGCCCGGGTTTGTCAAGTATCGGCCTCGCCATTCCCCCCCCCCGCTCCCCCGCCGGAAGGCCAGGAGTCTGCGAGGCGTCCGCAAGGCATGAGGCGGCGAAATCGCGGGCAAGAGCCTAGCCGGGATTTCTCCCCCGCTTCCTGCTACGGCCGGGAAATCCTTGCTGCAACGCTCGTTTCGAAGATTCTGGTCCTCAACATATCGCCCTGATATGCCCGCGGCCAAAATCTCCTCCAACTTCGCGTTTCGCTAATGATTTCTATACCTCGCCAGGGAACCCGGTGAGAAATCCGGGCTAAAAAGGGTCGGCCCCCTTACGATATTTAATATATGTTCAATAAAATTAAATTAATCATAATTAAATTATATATATAATAATTATATCTCTTATATGCTCTATAAAGCTACAATTTTTATATTTATCCAAATTATTGCTTGCTTCACCTTATCTTATATGATAGTGTGGGTTAAATAGGTCTAGACAGGGGCGTACCCATGCAGGGTGACAAAGCGGTTGAGCCTTTCAGGTATCACCTTCTACCTGGATATATCTTCGCCTCTCCGGAGCCGGCCTTGGTGTCGACCGTCGTAGGGGCCTGCGTGGCGGTCTGCCTGTGGGACCGGCGTTTAAAAATCGGAGCCATGAACCATTTTCTGCATCCCAAGCTTGCGCGTCGGAACGAGCCGACACCCCGGTACGGTAATGTCTCTCTCCCGGCCATGATCCGGTTGATGGTCAGACAGGGCTGCCGCCGGGAGGACATGGAGGCTCAGATTTTCGGAGGCGGTCGGCGTTCGATGCATGACGTGTCGGACGTCGGCAAACGCAATGTGAAGATGGCCCGCAAGATATTGAAAAAGAACGGCATTCAGATCGTGTCCGAGGATGTGGGAGGAATCAAGGGTCGGCGGGTGCTTTTCCACACGTTCACCAGTGAGGCTATTGTCATGAAGACGGACAAGATTCGGCGGGGGGACTGGGCGCCCTATCGTTACCGTCTGCCTCAGACTTGAAAAACCCCTTGCTCCTAAGCATAAAATCTGTTTAAATAATCGAATGTGAACCCTGAGGGGGAGGCTGCACATGGCTTATGACAAGAACATGAAAGTGTTGGTCGTGGATGACTTTTCCACGATGCGCCGAATCGTCAAGAATATCCTTCGTCAGTTGGGTTTCAACAACATCCTGGAAGCTGACGACGGCAGTACCGCGGTCGGGGTTTTGGAACGGGAAAAGGTGGACCTGATCATTTCGGACTGGAACATGCCCACGATGACGGGGATCGAGTTGTTGCGCCATGTCAGGCAGTCCGACGAACTCAAGGACACGCCTTTTCTGATGGTGACGGCCGAGGCCCAGCAGGAGAACATTATCGAGGCGGTCAAGGCCAAGGTCAGCAATTATATCGTCAAACCGTTCACGGCCGATACGCTCAACGAAAAGATCGAAAAGATATTTAGTTAGAGTCCGGGCCGGAAGCGGGCGTCTCGACATGGGTTGCGGCCCGCTTTGATTGGCCGTCGAAACACGGGCCCCGGGGTCCGTGTTTTAAATTTTTCACCATGATCCAAAATCAGCGCGGCGGAGGAATTGACATGCCGGTGGCCAAAAAAATTGCGAGTTTTATCGGTCGGTCGAGTTTCATCCGGGAGATGTTCGAGGCGGGCGCCCGTTTGAAGGCCGAGTTCGGCGCGGAAAACGTTTATGACTTTTCCTTGGGCAATCCGGACCTCGAGCCGCCGGCCGATTTCAAAACGGTCCTCAGGGAGCTGATCGACGATCCGACGCGCGGCCGTCACGGGTACATGCCCAATTCCGGATGGCCCGACGTCCGGGCCGCCGTGGCCGACTATGCCACCACCGAGTATGGCCCGAAGTTTTCGGCCGACGACATCATCATGACCGTCGGCGCCGGCGGGGCCCTGAACGTGGCCCTGAAGACGATCCTGGATCCGGGGGACGAGGTCATCGTGCCGCGTCCCTACTTCGTGGAATACGATTTCTACCTGGACAACCACAACGGGGTCATCAAGCGGGCCGACACCAACCCGGACTTCACCCTGGACCTGGACGCCATCGCCGCCCAGGCCACGGCCAAGACCCGGGGCGTGCTGATCAACTCGCCCAACAATCCCACGGGCGTGGTCTATTCCGAGGACGACCTGCGGGGGCTCTCCGGGTTGTTGGCCGACCTGAGCCGCAAGAACGGCCGCCCGGTCTACCTGATTTCCGACGAACCCTACCGCAAGATCGTTTACGACGGCGTGCAGGTGCCCAGCGTCTTCATGCATTATCCGTACGTGCTTTGCGGCACCTCCTACTCCAAGGACCTGTCTCTGGCTGGTGAGCGGATCGGCTACCTGGCCGTCCACCCGGAAATCCCGGACAAGGCCCTCGTTCTGGGCGGCCTGGTCCTCAACAACCGGATTCTGGGCTACGTCAATGCGCCGGGACTGATGCAGCGGGCCGTGGCCCGCCTGCAGGGCCGATGCGTGGACGTGGGCATTTACAAGAAGCGCCGGGATCGGTTCGTCCAGGGCCTGCGCGAGGCCGGATATGAACTGACCGTGCCTCAAGGGGCCTTCTACCTGTTCCCGCGTTCGCCCATCGAGGACGACGTGGCCTTTGTCCGGCTGCTTCAAAAAGAAAATATCCTGGCCGTTCCCGGGTCGGGTTTCGCCGGTCCGGGCTACTTCCGCCTGATCTACTGCGTGGACGAAGCGGTCATCGAAAAGTCCCTGCCCGGCTTCAAACGCGCGATGGAGGCGGCCAAGGCTTAAAGGAGGGCGTCGTGTATTCCAGGATGCTGAGGCTCCGTTTTCCCAAGTCCGTTGTGGACAAGCCCATCGTTTGCAACTTGGTCAAGGACTTCGACTTGACCTTCAATATCCATCAGGCCAGGGTCTTTCCGCGCCAGGAAGGCACGCTGGTCATGGAGCTGTCCGGTCACCGGAAAAACTTCCAGAACGGCATGCGCTATCTCAAACAGAGCGGAGTCAAGGTCGAAACCATGGGGCAGGACGTCCGGCGCAACGAAGCGGTCTGTTACCGTTGCGGGCTCTGCACCTCCATCTGCCCGACCGGGGCCTTGTCCATCAAACGGCCCGAGATGGACGTGCTTTTCGATCCGGCCAAATGTACGGCCTGCGAACTCTGCGTTTCCGTCTGCCCGCCCCGGGCCATGGAAGTCAGTTTCAACCACCAGGCGGCGCTCTAGTCTCCGTTCCCCGGCAGCCTGTCGGGCCGGGGCCGGCCGCTTACCGGCAGACCATGACCGATCCGCCTTTTCGAACCGGCCTCGAGGACCTGCCGCCCGGCGCTCTTGTTGCCGTGGCCTTCTCCGGCGGCATCGATTCGGCCGTCTCGGCCCGGCGGATCATCGAGCGGGGCCTGCGGGTCCTGGCCTGCCATCTCCTTCTCGGCCCCGACCACACGACCCTGGACCAGGCCCGGGAGACCGCCCGCGTTCTAGGACTGGAACTGCACGCATTTGACATGGCCTCGGGCTTCGAGGCCACGGTTGTCCGGCCCTTCATTGATGCCTATACCCGAGGCGAAACCCCCTCCCCCTGCGTCGCCTGCAACCCTTCGATCAAATTCGGCCTGCTCTGGGAACGGGTCCGGGATATGGGGGCCCTGAGAATCGCCACGGGCCATTACGCGGCCCTGGGCCCGGGGCCCTGCCTGGTTCGCCCCCGGGACCGCTTCAAGGACCAGACCTATTTTCTCAGCCGCCTCTCGCCGGACATGCTGGCCCGGGCCGCCTTTCCCCTGGCCGGCCTGACCAAGGACGAAGTCCGGGAGGCCGCTAACGGCCTGGGACTGCCCGGTCGACCGGAAAGCCAGGACATCTGTTTTCTGGGCGGAGGGGACTATCGCCGATTTATCGAGTCCCGCCTGGACCCGACCGCCTTCCCTCATGGGGACATCGTGGATGCACGAGGCCGGGTCCTGGGGCGTCACCGTGGTCTGATCCACTACACCGTGGGACAGCGGCGCGGCCTGGGACTGCCCGGACCGGAACCGTTCTACGTCCTGTCCCTCGACTCGAAACAAAACCGGGTCGTGATCGGTCCGAAAAGCGAAACCCATGCCCCCCGGCTGCTGGCCCGATCCCTGGTCTGGGGCCTGGAACCGCCGGGGCCGATCTTCGAGGCCCGGGTCCAAATCCGTTCCCGCCACCGGCCCGCCCCGGCCCGGGTCCGCCTCCTGCCCGACGACCGGGCCGAGGTCATCTTCCACGAAAGCCAGTCATCCATCACTCCGGGTCAGGCGGCCGTCTTTTATTCCGACCGGCGGCTGCTGGGCGCCGGCTGGATCGTCCGGCGGGATCGCTGATCCGTTCTCCCATATCCGAATTTCACCCCCTGTCTCCTTTTGGCCTGAAAAAGCCCCAAAAAACCCCTTGCAAACCGTAAAGGCGCCGATTAATCTTAGACCTCAGGGAGCTATTTTTCAGCCTTCCACACCAGACCTTAGCACGGCCATGAGTGAACCATCCGGCCGATGGCGGAGGTAACCATTTTGAAATACAGGATCATGCCAGGAGTCATCCTGGTGGCCGTCGTTGTCTGCCTCTTTATTGGCGCCGCCTGCGGGGAGTCCTCGGAGGAAAAAGCGGCCCGGGAAATCTACACCCGAGCCCTGGACCTGGGCCAAAAGGGGCAGGTCCTGGCTGCCTTGGGGGAGTGGGACAAGCTGGCCGAATACCCCAAAACCGAAGCCTACCGCCAGGCCGGGGAGGCCTTGAAAAAGGAAGGCTATACCATCGGCTCGGCCCTGAAGTCCTGGACGCTCAAGGAGATATTCGCCACCAAAAACGATCTGATCGGACAGGGGCGGGACTGGCACCCTGACGGAGACATTACGATCTCCCTTCGCAAACAGGACGCCTGGGGCTCGCCGTTGTGGGTCACCTACTCCACCGGTGAAAAATTCTCCTTTGCCGTCACCTCGCCCGGGCCCGATAAGACCTTGAAAACAGAAGACGACCTGATCGTCTACAATCAGGGCCCCGCCAAAGGACGACGTTTTCGTGCCGAAACGAGCCCGGAATCCGGGTCCGGGGGCCCGGCCCAACCGTCTCCTCCGAAACCGGAGCGCGTTCAATCCCTCGACTCGATCCCGTCATCCGGGACGACCCAGCCCGCTCCGTCCAAGGCCGCCCGGCCCAGTGAACGGGTCATGGAACTGGACAAACTACTTAACAAGAAATAGGGGCACATCAAACCATGGATATAGCAACGATTATCGGGGTAATCAGCGGGACGGGGCTGGTTCTGGCCTCCATTCTGCTGAAGGCCAGCATCGTTAATTTCATCGATGTTTCCAGTATCTTCATCGTCTTCGGCGGCACCTTCGCCGCCACGCTCAACGCCTTTCCCCTGGCCAGCGTCATCAATGCCATCAAGACCTCGTTCAAGATCTTTTTCGGGCACCGGATCGATTTCGTGGCCACCCTGCGGGACATGCTCAAAGTCGCCGTCCTGGCCCGCAAGGAAGGCATGTTGGCCCTGGAAAAGTATAAAACGGACGACATGTTCCTGAAAAAAGGCCTGGGCCTGGTGGCCGACGGGACCAAGGGCCAGGTCCTGCGGGAGATCATGGAACTGGAACGGGACATCACCATCGAGCGCCATGAGGAAAGCCAGCTCATTCTGGAAAAGATGGGCGAACTGGCTCCGGCCTGGGGCATGATCGGCACCCTGATCGGTCTGGTGATCATGCTGCTCAGCCTTTCCGACCCGTCGAGCATCGGGCCGGCCATGGCCGTGGCCCTGCTGACCACCTTCTACGGCGCCTTGTGGGCCAACTTTATCCTGCTGCCCGCCGCCAGCAAGCTGGAACAGCGCAGCAAGCGGGAGGCCCTCAACACCAATCTCATCATCGAAACCCTGTTGTCCATCGCCGACACCGAAAATCCCCGCGTGCTCCAGGAACGTCTGCTCGGCTTTCTGCCGCCCAAGGAACGTCAATCCGCCCTGCCGGGCGGCAAGAAAAAGGGCGCCCAGTAAACCATGGCCAAGAAAAAAAAAGGCGGCGCCCCGCCCTGGATGGCGACTTTTGCCGACATGTCCACCCTCTTGCTGACCTTTTTCGTCATCATGCTTTCAATGGCCAACATCGACATCCAGAAGTTCCGCGAAATGCTCGGCTCGGTCAAGGAAGCCTTCGGCGTGCAGATTGAACAGCATGGCGAATACCAGGCCACCATCGACAAGACGGCCAAGCCCACCGAAAAAGCGCCGGTCCCTGGAGAAAAAAAGCCGATCAAGGAGGTCACGCCCCAGCAGTACCAAAGCCCCTACGTGGCCAAGGCGGCCAAGGAAATGGAGGGGCTTTCCGAAACGGCCAAACGGGCCAAGGCCATGACTGAAATAAAAAACGCCATCGCCGACACCAAGATGGGCGAACTGGCCGACGTCCAAAGCGGTCCTCGCGGCATCCGCATCCGGATCAAGGGCGCCCTGCTGTTCGATCCGGGCCAGGCCGAATTGAAACCCGAGGCCAAGCCCTTTTTCGACAGCCTGGTCGAAGTCCTGGGCAAGTTCGGATACAGCCTGCTCGTGGAAGGCCACACCGACTCGAGTCCCATATCCACCGCCCAGTTCCCTTCCAACTGGGAACTATCGAGCTATCGGGCCTCGGCCGTGCTCCGCTATCTCATCAGCCGAGGCGTAGACCCGCTTCGCCTGACCAGCATCGGACTGGCGGACAACTATCCCCTGGCCGACAATAGCTCCGAAGAGGGCCGGGCCAAAAATCGCCGCGTCGAGTTCGTCCTGACCAAGCAGTCCATCCGGCCCGACATCAAGTAGCCCGCTCCGCCGGCCGCGGTCCGCTACTTTTTATACACGGCCACCTGGACGCGCTTGAAAAGGTGTTCGTAGCTGGTCAGGGACTCGGCGTGGCCGGTAAACAGATGCCCCCCGTCACTCAGATAGCGATGAAAGCGGCTCAGCAGGGCCTGTTTTGTCGGCAGGTCGAAGTAGATCATCACGTTCCGGCAGACGATCAGGTCGAACTTTCCCGAAAACGGGTAGTCGGAATCAAGGAGGTTCAGCCGCCTGAAAGTCACCAGTTTTTTCACTTCATCCTTGATCTGATAAACGGTGTTCTGGCGGTCGCCGGTTCGTTCGAAATAGTTCTGAACCATCACCGTGGGCACCTTGACCACCTGCTGCTTGGTGTACACCCCGTCGATGCCTTTGCGGAGCATCCGGGTCGATATGTCGGTGGCCAGGATTTTCAAGTCCCAGGACCGGTCGTTGCCCAGGTATTCGAGTATGGTCATGGCCAGGGAATACGGCTCCTCGCCACTGGAACAGGCGGCGCTCCAGATGCGGACCCGGTTCTGCCGCTGGCCTCTTTTCCTCGCCGTCAATTCCGGCAGCAGCGTCTTGGAAATGAAGTTGAAATGCGCCGGTTCCCGGAAGAAAAAGGTCAGGTTCGTACTGACCTGGTCCAACAGCTCCACCAAATGGTCGCCTGACTGGTCCGCCTTCAGAAGGGACACGATTTCTTCCGGCCCCTTGTACCCTTTCTTTCGGGCCAGGGTGGCCAGACGAGCATCCAGGAGTTCCCGTTTATTGTCCAGAACGATCCCGGATTCCCGGTAGACCAGATCGACCAGTTCTTTAAACAGCTTTTCGGATAATCGGGCCAAGTTTTTCCTCTGTATCGCGATAATCGGTCCGGTCCCCGGCCAGCGCCCCCTCTTCGGTTCGGCCGGTTTCCCGTCCAACATGTAAATATAGACCGATCATTCCGAATACGACAACTTTTTTTGCCTGACCCGTCCCGGGCCGACGGTATGGAAACGTGGCGACCCAACGCCCGCCGGCCGTATCCGGTCCCGATATCGACATGGGCTCACGGATTGTGGTATATCAAAATGAATACGTGGAAGCCCGATTATTATCCAAGGAGAAAGCGAATGACCGGAACGGGACGCCTGGAAGGCAAAGTGGCGGTTATCACCGGCGCGGCCAGCGGCATTGGACAGGCCGCGTCGATCATGTTCGCCCGGGAAGGAGCCCGGGTCGTTCTGGCCGACGTGGTCGAGGACGAAATGCGTCGGATCGTGGACGAGATCGAGTCGAAGGGGGGAACGGCGGTCATGAAACGGACCGACGTTTCCGACGAGGACCAGGTCCGGGCCCTGATCGAACTGGCCCTGAAGAACTTTTCACGACTCGACATCCTGTGCAACAACGCCGGGGTCACCGGCGGCTTGAACGAGATCGAGAACGAAGACGCCGACAACTGGCGTCGGGTCCTGGACGTCAACCTCATGGGCGCGGTGTACGGCGTCAAACACGTATCCGGACCCATGAAGTCGATCGGAGCCGGTTCGATCGTCAACACCGCCTCCGTGGCCGGCATCCGGGCCGGCGCCGGGTCCAACGCCTACAGCGCCAGCAAGGCGGCCCTGATCAACTTCACTCGGACCGCCGCCTGCGATCTGGGCGCCTTCAATGTCCGGGTCAACGCCGTCTGCCCCGGCCTGATCGAAACGGGTATGACCAAACCGGTCTTCGACTACGCCCGGGAGACCGGGAAGATCGGCAAGGTCGGCAATCGTTGCGAACTCAGGCGTTACGGGCGGCCCCATGAAATCGCGGGGGCCATGCTCTTTCTGGCCAGCGACGAGGCCAGCTTCATCACCGGCCAGGCCCTGGCCGTGGACGGCGGCAACACCTGCTCGCTCAACCTGCCGGGCATGAAATTCTAAAGGAGAAAACCATGACGACCGAATACCAGTACATCAAGTGGGAACGCGAAGGAAATATCGGCATCCTGAAGTTCAACCGGCCCGAAACCATGAACGCCCTGGGACCCGAAATTAACGGGGACATGGCCGATTTCCTGCCCCGTCTGGCCCAGGACGAGGACCTGCGGGTCATGATTCTGACCGGCGAAGGCCGGGCCTTTTGCGCGGGCGGTAACCTGGACGTCTTCATGGGACGTTCCAAAATGCACCGGGAGATGGGCGGGGCCATGCCCTTGTACAACAACGACATGGTCCGCCACTTCCTGAAACTGCCCTTCCCGATCATCGCCGCCGTAAATGGACCGGCCATCGGCGGCGGGATCACCCTGTCCCTGGCCGCCGACCTGCGCATCGCCTCCGAACAGGCCAGCTTCGGCGCGGTCTTCACCCGGGTCGGACTGTCCCCGGAGTACGGCAGTTCCTTCCTGCTCTCCAGGACCGTGGGCCTGACCCGGGCCTCGGAAATGGTCCTGACCGCCCGGATCGTTGACGCGGCTGAAGCGTTGTCCATCGGGCTGGTCAGCCATGTCGTCCCGGGCGACCAGCTCATGGACCTGGCCCGGAAACTGGCCGGCCAGATCGCTTCCCTCTCCCCCGTCGCCGTCCGCATGGCCAAGCGCACCCTGCGCAACGGAATGAGCTGCACCCTGGATCAGGCCATCGACTACGAGGAACTGGCCGAAACCCACTGCTTCAGCAGCCTGGACCACGAAGAGGCGGTCAAGGCGTTCGTGGAAAAACGCAAGCCGAATTTCGTGGGCCGTTAGGTTCGGGCTTCGAGGTCGCCGTCCCCGGACCGGCGTCCGGGAGGGAGGTGAAGGACATGGCGGAACCGGGCGTGTTACTGGAACGCCGGGGCGGGGTGGCCGTGGTCACCCTGAACCGGCCCGAGCGATGGAACGCCTTTAATGAAACCATGTGGGCCGGCCTGGAACGGACGGTTTCCGAACTGGAACCGGACCCGGGCCGGGTCGTCGTGGTCGTCGGCGCAGGGGACCAGGCCTTCTGCGCCGGCATGGACGTCAATCCCGACAATCCCCAGGTGACCGCCTTGGCCCGGGCCATCGAGACGGGCGATTGCGAATCCGTGACCGCCCTGCTCGAACGGATCCGCCGTGCGTTTGACCGCCTGGTCGGGCTGCCCGTACCCGTTATCGCCGCCGTCAACGGCGCGGCCTACGGCGGCGGCGCCGAACTGGCCGCCCGTTGCGATCTGCGGATCATGGACCCGAAGGCGATCCTTCGCTTTTCCGAAGTCCGCCTGGGCCTCATGCCCGACGTGGGCGGCGGCGTGGCCCTGACCCGCCTGATCGGGCCCGGAAGGGCGGCCGACCTGATCCTGACCGCCCGTCCCGTCCAGGCCGACGAGGCTTTCGCCCTGGGACTGGCCAGCCGCGTCACCGCGCCGGGACGGGCCCTGGACGAGGCCCTCGCCCTGGCCCGTCTCATCGAGGAAAACAGGCCCCTGGCCGTTCGATCGGCCCTGGAAGTGATCCGGCGCACCCCGGACCTGCCCCGCGACCAGGCTCTGGAACTGGAAACCCGGCTGGCGGCCGCGCTGATCGCCTCGGGCGAATGCGTACACGGCATCGCCGCCTTCCTCGAACGTCGCCTCCCCGTGTTTCCGGACCCCGACCCACCCGAAGCAAAAGGAGCGTGATCCATGCCTCAAAAACCCATGCCTCCCGAAGGCATGAGCAAGGAAGCCGTGCTGGCGGCCCTGGAATCGCTTAGAACCCAAGACGCAGACTGGCGACAGGGCCGCATGTTCGGCCTGATCTACAACGCCGGCGACGACGTCGAGGACATGGCCCGCTCGGCCTACTCGGCCTTCCTCTTCCAAAACGCCCTCAGTCCCTTCGCCTTTCCCAGCCTGCTCCGCATGGAGACCGAGTTCGTCTCCATGCTGACCACCCTCTGCGGCGGAGACGATGAAACCGTGGGGGCCATGACCTCCGGCGGAACGGAAAGCATCTTCATGGCCCTCAAGGCCGCCCGCGACTGGGCCCGGGCTCACCGGCCCGAAGTCTCGGCCCCCGAAATGGTCGTGCCGATCACCATCCACCCGGCCTGGAACAAGGCCGCCCACTACCTGGGCCTGAAAATCCTGCAGACCCCGGTCCGGGATGACTGCCGGGCCGACATGGACGCGCTTCGGGCGGCCGTGACCGATAACACCATCATCCTGGGCGGATCGGCCGTATCCTACCCCCATGGCGTCGTGGACCCCATCGACGACCTGGGCCGACTGGCCTTGGAGAAAAACTGCTGGCTCCACGTGGACGCCTGCCTGGGCGGATTCATCCTGCCCTTCCTGAAAAAACTGGGACATGACATCCCCCCGTACGATTTCCAAGTGCCCGGGGTCAAGTCCATGTCCGTGGATGTCCACAAATACGGCTATATATCCAAGGGCGGCTCGACCGCGCTCTACCGGAACGCCGAACTTCGGGAATACCAGTTTTTCGTCTACACGGACTGGCCCGGCGGTATTTACGCCACGCCCAGCATGTCAGGAGCCCGGCCCGGCGGCACCATCGCCTCGGCCTGGGCCATGATGCACTATCTCGGCCAGGCCGGCTTCATGGAACGCGCGGACCGGGCCGTTACCGCCGCCAAACGCCTCCAGGAAGGCATCAACGCCCTGCCCGACCTGTTCGTCCTGGGCAGCCCCCCGGCCACGGTCTTCTCCTTCGGCAGCCGGACCATCAACATCTTCGAACTGGGGGCTAAAATGAAGGAACGGGGCTGGCACATGGACGCCCAGCACATGCCGGCCAGCCTGCACATGACCGTTTCTCCGGTCCACGAGACCATCGTCGACGACCTCCTGGCCGACCTGAAGGAAGCGGTTCGAGAAACCGAAGCGGTCCGGCCGGGGGAGGAGTCCGAAGACGCCGCCCTGTACGGCATGATGGGCACCATGCCAGACCGCAAGGCGGCCAAGGAGTTCGCCCTGAAATACCTTGGCGAACTCTACCGTTTGAAATCCTGAAATCCGAAACCGAGCCGGTTTCGGCCGAGCCATGGTCATTCAATGAACGAACAGGGGACATATGGGATTCCAGGCCCCCACGCGGTCCGTCGCCGAGTCCTGGTATTTAATGGTGGCCGGGGCGGATGCCGGAGTCCTCACTTGAGACCGTCCCCAAACACGGAGGGATTCGCCGGGCCGCATTCTCCGCTTGCGCCCGGCCGGTGATTTTACTATCCTGAATCCCAGAGCCGTCCGAACCCGAAAACTCGAACCGTAACACCTTCGAGGAGGTGGCAGATTGTCCGTCGTATTACTGGAAAAACATGAAGGCATCGCGACCGTAACCCTGAACCGTCCCGAACGATTGAACGCGCTGTCCAGCGACCTGAGGACCGCCATGGCCCAGGCCTTCCTGGACATCCGGGAGGACCCCGACGTCGGCGTGGTCATCGTCACCGGCGCCGGACGGGCCTTTTGCTCCGGTATGGACCTCAAGGAGGCCGCTGAAAAAGGCCTCCAATCCGGGGGCACCTCCCGCCTGTCCGAGGTCCTGCCCGTGAGCCGGATAATGGCCGAATGCGACCGCCCCATCATCGCCGCCGTCAACGGCGTCGCCGCCACGGGGGGGTTCGAACTGGCCCTGGCCTGCGACATCCGGATCGCTTCCACCCTGGCCCGCTTCGCCGACACCCACGCCCGGGTCGGCGTGCTGCCCGGATGGGGGCTGAGCCAGAAGCTCTCCCGCCTCATCGGCCTGGGCCGGGCCATGGAGATATCCCTGACCGGAAACTACATCGACGCCGAAACCGCTCAAGCATGGGGCCTGGTCAACCGGGTCGTGCCGCCCGAAGACCTCATGCCCGCCTGCCGCGCCCTGGCCCGCGACATCCTTTCCAGCGTCCCCCAGGCCATCCGGGACTACAAACGCCTGATTCTGGAGGGCTTCCAGGAGACCCTCAAGCAGGGCATGGAAATGGAAGACCGCGTCTTCATCGATTACGCCGCCCGCTCCTCCCGCGAGGAACTGGCCCTGCGCCGGGAGCAGGTCTTCAACCGGGGGCGGGAACAGAAAAACCGGTAAACCCGGCCCCGGCCAGGACGTTCAGGAGATCGAAACATGTCCGCTCCGGTATTGCTGATCGAAAAAGACCAGGGCATCACCACCCTGACCCTGAATCGACCGGAGCGTCTCAACGCCTTGTCCCGGGAACTCATCGCGGCCCTGGCCCGGGCCTTCGAGGAACTGGCCGGCGACCCGGATACCGGCGTGGTCATTTTGACCGGGGCCGGGCGGGCCTTCTGCACCGGACTCGACCTCAAGGAGATCGCCGAAAAGGGCTTCGGCGAGAAAACGGACGACCCGGAAAAGGCCCAACGGGCCGTGGTCTCCAACATCGAAGCCTTCCCCAAGCCCGTCATAGGCGCCATCAACGGCCCCTGCGTCACCGGCGGCTTTGAAATCATTCTGGCCCTGGACGTCCTGTTCGCCTCGACCGAAGCCGTCTTCGCCGACACCCATGTCCGGGTCGGCCTGGTCCCCGGCTGGGGCATCAGCCAGCGCCTGCCCCGGCTCATCGGCATCCACCGGGCCAAGGAACTGTCCCTGACCGGAAACTACATCGACGCCAAAACCGCCGAAGCCTGGGGGCTGCTCAACCGGGTCCTTCCCCCTCGGGACCTCATGCCCGCCTGCCGGGCTCTGGCCCGCGACATGCTCTCCGCCGCCCCCGGCGCGGTCCAAGCCTACAAGCAGGTCCTGGACACCGGCTTCGGCATGCCCCTGGCCGACGCCCTGCGCTACGAAATGCAGGCCGCCGGCGAACACGTCCGGCACATGACCGGCGGCATCGTGGGCCAACGCCGCCCCGGCGTCCAGGCCCGCGGCCGCGCGCAGAAGAAAAAGCACGAAGCCTGAACGAAACGCTTCTCAAGAACTCATTCGGCCTGGGTACGCAAAAGGAGGGCTGAAAAGCCCTCCTTTTGCATTTATCCGTTGGACTGAAGCGGATCAGCCGGCTTCGGGGACCTGGACGATCCATAGGGCGAAGCCGATGTTTTTCCTTTCCCACTCGTGCCGCCCGGCCCACTGGTCGATAAACGCCAGGGCCGCCGGATTGCCCTGCTTTTCCTCCCGGAGCCGCTTAATGCCTTTCTCCTGGCCTTCGATATAGGCCGCCCAGCCCTCGGCCCCGTCGTCCAGCGTCTCGACCACCCGGCCCACCCGGCCCATCAGGGCCGTTATCTCCTCACGGGAGGGCCAGGGCATGTTCGGGTCCTGCTCGCCGTCCGGTTTCTGGTACGGAACGCCGATGACCAGGCTGCCTCCGGGTTTGACCAGTGGAACCGAATGGTCCAGACCGGCCTCCAAACCCTCCCAGATCATGGGCAGGGCCCCGAGAATCAGTACCGCGTCCCACTGCCGGTTGGACCTGGCCGTGAAATCGGCCGCGTCACCGGTTATGAAATTGCAGAACTCGTGGATGCCGGAGTACTCGGCCCGCGACCAGGCCTCCCGGATGAAATCCGGAATGATGTCCACGCCGGTCAGCTTGACCTTGTAGGTATAGACCAGGGGCAGCGAAACGCCGCCCTTGCCGCAGGCCAGATCGAGCATGGTCTTGCCGGGCCGAAGGTCCAGCAGCTTCCCCAGCCGGCCGACCGTTTCCGGGACAATGGGATTGAGAATGGTCTGGTCCAGCATGATCTCGACCAGAAGGGAAATCTGTTCGGCGGTAAAACCCAGACGCCGCGTAATAAAATCGTAAGCTTCCTGTTGGCTCATCGAGGACACCTCGGATTCCGATATTTGGTCGTACGGGTATCATCTTCGGCCCCGTATTGTCAAGCTTCGGGCCGAACCGTCCAGCATCCGCCTGACCGGGACCGGGTGAAGCCCCGGAAAACCGGAACCCGGTCCGCGATGGGTGATTGAAGGCAGGGGCGTCTGGAGGCCGGAAACCGCGACAAGGGGTATCTCGGGCGAATCGGTCAGGCGGGTTCGTCATCCGTGAAACGGCGGTAGTAACGGTTGACCACGGCGATGTAGTTGCGGGTCTCGTCCGGCAGGCCGCCTCGGGAACGGTCCAGGTTGCCCGGCCCCCAGTTGTACGCGGCCAGGGCCCGGTCCAGGTCCCCGGAGTACCGGTCGAGCATGTCCCGGAGGTACCGGGTCCCGCCCGAGACGTTCTCGACCGGGTTGAAGGGGTCGCCGACCCCCAGGTCCTTGGCCGTGCCGGGCATGAGCTGCATGAGGCCCATGGCCCCGGCCTTGGACACGGCGCTCGGATCGAAGTTGGATTCGGCCTTGACCACGGCCCGGACCAGGTTGGGGTCCAGGCCGTGCTCTCGGGCCGTCTGGTCGATCAGATCGTCAAAGTTCCGACTCTCCGTCGGGACCTCTGACGGTGTCCGGGGGGCTTTTTCCGACGGCCGAGGCCTCGCCCCGGCTTCGGTACGTTCGTTCTGACCCTGTAACTGCATCAGAACCTGGAGCCATTCGGTCAGATTCTCGCTCAGCCCCGAGGCGCCCCCGCTCGGGGTTCCGCCGCCAAGGCCTCGAATCAGCATCGTGTTCAGGTCCATGAGTTCCATGCGGGCCATGGTCCGGATCGCTTCCAACTGGCGCTTGGCCTGCGGGGATGAAGGCCGAACCGATTCGATGGATGAAAGCGCCTCGGCCATGGTCCGGCCGAAGGCCCGATTCTCCGATCCCGGCCGGTCCGCGACGGTTCTGGCTTCGGCGGACCCGGGCGGGAGGATCGGGCTGGGTTTGACGGGTCTGGTGGTCATAGGGTCTTCCCCGGTCCATTCCTCGAATTTTCCGGAAAAAAGAAGCAAAATCCCTGCCAACCCGCCCGGCGGGATTTCAGTCGGCCAGGCGGCCGGATTCGCCCCTGGCCGCCTCGAACCGGGCCCGCTGCTCTCGAAGATAGGTCTTGTCGTCCAGGGGCCCGGCCAGCCGCAGGGCCTGCTCGATGGCCGACAGGGCCTCGTGCGGCCGGCCGTTGACGAACAGGGCCTCGGCCAGGGTGTCCATGATATAGGCCGTCTTTTTCCCGGCCGCGGCCCGCCGGGCCAGTTCGAGGCCCCGCGCCTTGTCCTCGCCCGTGGCGTCTTTTCTCGTCACCAGGACCCAGGCCAGGTTGTTCAGGACTTCCGGGTCGGCCGGAGCCAGCTTCGCGGCCCGTTCGTACGAAGCGGCGGCCCGGTCGATGCGGCCGGCCTGATAGTACAAGTCCCCCAGGTACAGATGGGCGCGCACCTTGCCGGGATGGCGCCTCGTCTCCGCCTCGAGGGCATTGACCGCGAAACGAATCCGGGTTTCAGTCCCTTCCGAAACCTTGTGGACCTGGTACCAGCCCGCCCCGGCCAGGACCAGGCCCAGGCAGTAGGCGACGATCATGACCCGCACCTTTTTTTCATGCCGCCCGATCAGAGAGGGGTCGCTCCCGGCCCGCTCGAGAATGTCCACCCGCTGGGCCACGGAATAATGATGCCAGCTGGGCGAGGCCCGGCTTTGCCCGGAATAAAAAGCGATCTTTTCCAGGGAACCGACCAGGCCTCCCGCGTTTCCGGTCAGGCGATAGGAGAACAGATCGGCCTGCCTCTCGAAATTGCGCATGAAGGCCCCGAAAACGAAACGGAAATAGACGATCATCACCACCACGATCGGCGCGGTCAGCAGCAGCGACAGAGCGGTCGTGGGCCGTCCCTGGGCCGAAAGCAGAAGGTCCATGGCCCCGTCCGAGATCATGAACAGGTAGAAATTGAAATGGACCAGGGGGAAGGTCAGGACCAGGTAGCCCAGGAAGAAGAACAGGTAGAACGGCAGGTGATGGTGGCGGACGTGGCCCAGTTCGTGGCCCAGCACGGCGGTCAGTTCGTCTTCGTCCAGGACGGCCAGCAAGGACCGCGTGACCAGAATGAAGCGCCAGGATCGGATCAGGCCCATGACCCCGGCGGTCATGGCCTCGCCCTCGTATAGCGGCCAGAGCATGATTTCCCGGTAGGTGAAGCCGTGCTCCCGGCAGAAGGCTTCGATGGCCGTCCGCTTGGGCCCGGCCGGCAGCGGCGTCAGGCCCCACAGGGGCCGGATCAGGGCCGGAAAAAAGACGGCGACCACGCCGAGAAAAGCCAGGAAGAATAAGAACTGACCGGTCGGGGAGTCCAGGTGCGCCTTGAACCCGGAATCGGGCAGCAGCGCGGTCAAATCGGCCGCCACGGACAAAAGGAGCCAGGGGAGCAGGATGGGCAGGTTGAAGCGAAGCTGGCTCCAGACGAAGCGTATCCGCGTCAGGCGGCTCCGGTAGATGACGGCGTATGCGCGGTATGCTTCGGCCCACAGCAGGCAGAGGTGCAGAGCGAAAACGGCCAGCCCCGCCAGTCCGTTGAGCGCGGTCGAACTGCCGATGCCCGGCAGGGCTTCGATCCAGTCCTTGAGTCCGAAAAAATAGACTTCCAGGGTGAACAGGACGAAGGCCAGGATGGACAGGTGGGTCAGGAGCCGGAAGTAGCGTTCCCCCTCCCCGCTGCCTCCTGCATCCAGAACGAAACGGAGCCGGCCGAACAGCCGCCGGGCCGCGATCCAGAGCAGAACGACCGCCGCCAGGGTCGGGCCCAGACTGGACCACCAGGATGCGATAGGTCCTTCCGGCGGCTGGTACGCGGACCAGACCAGGAGGACCAGCAGAAAAAAAATCAGGTTGTTGTACACGAGGTCCCGGCCTGTTTTCCTTACCGTCCATATCCGCCCCGGCCTCGGGCCGGGAGGGGCTTTCCGGAAAGCCTATTGCGAAAGGGATTCGAACGCAAGGTCAAAGGCGGAAAAATATAATCATTGAACAGCGACATATCGGATTCCGGCCGCCCTCGCGGTCTCTGGCCGAAGGACGACTCCGGCGCCGGGTCCCTTGCTATATATGGAAAAGGCGGCAGCCGGAGTCCTGAGGCCAAAGGCCGCGACAGGGCGGTCCTATCCCGGATTTCTCACCGGGTTCCGTAGCGAGGTCGAGAAATCATTAGCGAATCGCGAAGTTGGAGGAGATTTTGGCCGCGGGCATATAAGGGCGATATGTCGAGGACCAAAATCTTCGAAACGAGCGTTGCAGCAGGGATTTCCCGGCCGCGGCAGGAAGCGGGTGACAAAATCCGGGATCGGTTGCCGCCAACCACTGAATCGTCTCAAGCCGCGACCGGAGCCCCTTGTGCTTCCTCCCCTGAAAGCGGATAATGACCGGATGACGTCGCCCCTGGCATTGATCATCAACCCCTGGATTTACGACTTCGCCGCCTTCGATCTGTGGGCCAGGCCGCTGGGGGCCCTCTATCTGGCCGCCTGGCTGCGGACCGCGGGCTGGGAAGTCCGCCTGGTGGACTGCCTGGACCGGCTCCACCCGGACTCGATGGCCCCGGCCGCGAAAAAGCGCTGGACGCCCGGCACGGGGCAGTGGCGCAGGGAAGTCCTGCCCACCCCTTCACCGCTGGCCGGACTGCCTCGCCGCTATGCCCGGTACGGCCTGCCCATACCGGCCTTCAACCGGCTGGTCCAGGCCCCGCCCGCTCCGGACGTCGTCCTGGTCACTTCGTCCATGACCTACTGGTACCCCGGCGTCCGGCGCGCCGTGACCCAAGTTCGCCAAGCCTGGCCCGAAGTCCCCGTCGTCCTGGGCGGCGCGTACGCCACCCTCTGTCCCGATCATGCCCGCCGCGTCTCGGGCGCGGACGTGGTCGTGCAAGGCCCGGGAGAATCCGCCCTGCCCCGCGTCCTGGCCGAACTGACCGGCATCGATCCGGGGCCGCCTCCGGCCTGGACATCGCTCCGGCCCGCCCTGGACCTGTACCCGCGCCTCGAATTCGCCCCGCTGCTGACCTCGAGGGGCTGTCCCTATCACTGTCCATACTGCGCTTCGAACCGGCTCTACCCGGGCTTCACCCCCCGGGACCCTGACGACGTACTAGACGAGATCGAGGACCGCGCGGTCCGCCTGGGCCTGAGCCATTTCACCTTTTTCGACGACGCCCTGCTTGTCGATGCCCATCGCCGCCTGGTCCCCATCCTGGAAACCGTGATCAGGCGCTTTCCCGGCCTGAGCTTTCACGCGCCCAACGGTCTTCACCTCGGCCTGATCGACCGGGACATGGCCGAACTGATGCGCGCGGCCGGCTTCAAAACCCTCCGGCTCGGACTGGAAACCCTGGACATGGAACGTCAGGCGGCCATGGGCGGCAAGGTCGGCCCCGGCCAGTTCGAAACCGCCCTGGCCCATCTCAAGGCGGCCGGCTTCGATCCGGCCCGCATCGGGGTCTACATCCTCTGCGGCCTGCCCGGTCAGGACTGGGGGGAACCCCTGGCAGCGGCCCGGGCGGTCAGGGCCCTCGGGGCCCGGCCCTTCCTGGCCGAGTACGCCCCCCTGCCCGGAACGCCCCTTTGGCAGGAGACCCTGCGCCACTCGGAATTCGACCTCGCCGCCGAACCCCTCTACCACAACAATTCCTTCTTCGCCTGCCGGGGCAAGAATTTTTCCTGGGAAAAGGTCCGGGAGATCAAGCGGGCCGCGCTGGCGTAGTTCCGGGCGGAACGTCAACCGGCCCCAAATGGTCGTGACGGCTGAATTCGTGAAGTTCAGTACGGCTTGGAATGCTCGCGGTCGGCGAATTCCTTGGCGATCTGAATGAATTCCGCCTCGATGCGCAGAAAGGCGTCCAGGATGTCGGGATCGAAATGCACGCCCCGGCCTTCGATGATGATCCCCATGGCTTCCTCGTGGGAAAAGGCAGGCTTGTAAACACGCTTGCTGATCAGGGCGTCGTACACGTCGGCCAGGGCCATCAACCGGCCCGAAACCGGAATGTCATACCCGGCCAGCCCTCGGGGATACCCGGAACCATCCCATTTTTCATGGTGGGTGAAGGCGATCTCCTGGGCCAGCATCAGGAAACTGTTGGTCCCGAGTCTGTCGATGGCCGTCTGCAGGGCGTCCCGGCCGTAGTTCGTGTGTTTTTTCATCTCCTCGAACTCTTCGGGCGTATGGCGGCCGGGCTTGAGCAGGATGGAGTCCCGGACCCCGACCTTGCCCAGATCGTGCAAGGGGGCCGACTTGAAGAGCAGGTCGATGGTTGCCGGGTCCAGGACCTCCTGAAAACCGGGCTGATCCTTGAGGGCCTCGGCCAGGGCCCGGACATAGCGCTGGGTCCGGAGAATATGGGCCCCGGTCTCGTTGTCCCGCGTCTCGGCCAGGGAGGCCAGGGAGACGATGGTCACGTCCCGGGTCAACTGAAGCTCCTCGGTCCGCGCCCTCAGGCCTTCGATCATCTGGTTGGTGTACGCGGCCATGAAACCGAACTCGTCGTTCCGGCTGACCGGCACGTGACTGTCGAGGTTTCCTTGGGATACGTCCATCAGGGCGGCGTTTTCGTGGCCCAGGAACATTTTCAGATTCCGGGCGTACGAATAGATCAGGTTGAATATCTCGGCCAGAAAAATCGTGGTGACAAAGGCGATTTCGACCATGACCGACCGCTTGGCACTGGCCCCGCGGCTGACGTGTTCGAGCACCCAGTCCAGGTCCTTGGACACGATCAGGATAATCACACCGGCCACGGCCACGGCGCAGAAGGACGCCACCAGGGCGAACTTGAAGGTCATGGGGAAATAACGGTCCCGGAGCATGATCTCCTGGCGGGTTCTTTCGATTTCCTTGCCGATGCGGCGTTCCGCCTCCAGGGCCAGGTCCACCGCGCCGAAAAAACCCAGGCTCAGACTTCCCAGCAGTATCTTGAGCCCGCTGGAAACCGGAAACCGGTAGATCAAACTATTGAAAACCATCAGACCCAGCCCCAGGACCAGGAAGACCACCAGGTCGAAGGTCAGCTGTCGGACCACCCGGTGCTGAACGGGGCCCCGGACCAGGAGGCGGTCCAGCAACGCCGCCCTGACCGCATAAGCCGCGGCGAAAAAGAAAATGAGTTGGACGGCCCAGTGGCCGATGCCCAGCCCTTCGACATAAGGGCAGACCCGGCCGCCGTAGATGCTCAGAATGCCCCAGGAAAAAACGAAATGCAGAATCGTTCGCATAAATCCCCGCGCGCCCCGCCTCTCGGGAAGCGGGTTTTCAGGACACGATCTTGGTGCCGAAATACTTGTTCAATCGCGGTCCGAGCGACTTCTTGAAATGCCGTTCCGGCATGAAGACCTTGAAACGAGTCATCAGACCCACCGGATCGTAGGCGAAATGCTTGCGCACGAAATCCCGACCGATCTTGATCCCGTCGTCCGATCGGGAAAAGCCCTTGAAAAAGACTTCGCCCCAACTGTTCTGATATATCAGGCCGGTTTCGACCAGACCATCGGCCCGGTCGGTCTCATCCAGGTTGATCACCAGAAACATCCGGACCAGCTTGGGCTTGGACAGCAGATCGTCCTCCTTGATCTCGGATAGCTTGAGGTTGGGGAAGAACTCCTTGATCTGCCGGAGCAGATTCTGAAGGTCCGGCACCGTGCAATGGGTGGCCAGGCGTCCCGCGCCGGCATTGAGGTTGATCGAAGTGCTCTCGTCATAAAGCTTGTTGGTAACCAGCCAGGTCAGCAGTTCGGTCAGATAGGGGGAACTGGCCAGCATTTTCTCCCAGCCCTGACCGGCTTCCACCGCGTCCCGGGACAGGAAACCCCGGTAGGCGTCCCAGACCTTGCTGCGGGGGCTGTCCAGCCGAGGCTGAATGGTCAGACTGGACAGGGCGGGCGGGTCTTCAATCACGCTTTTTATCGAGGAAATCTTGTTCGTTCTTTCCGAAAAAAAGATGTACAGCTTGCGGCCCAGGACGGTCAGGTCCCGCTGGCTGATCTTCAAGTCCGACTCCTGTTTCTGGCTGGCCAGTTCCTTGGTGACCCGCTTGTAGGTCTTGAGGACGAAACGGTTGATTTCATCGCTGAACCGCTGGGCTTCCCGGGAGGACCAATGGTGATAATCGTTCAGCTTTTCGACCATCTTGTGGTTCCAGCCCCAGTTCCGGATCAGATTGACCATGACCTGTTTTTTTCTGGGCAGATCGGCTCGACGATGGTCGGCCAGCGACAGTTGGGCGCCCGCCTTGAGGTACAAGGAACGGCGCAACAGGTCCAAGTCGTCCAGACGGTTGTTTTCAACCAGGTAATCGCTGGCCCGCTGGAACATGATCACGTACGGGTCGAGATAATTCGCGTCGTTTTCATTGGCCAGAAGCCGGCTTTTCAGGTCGTCGGCCAGCAGTCCTTTGCTGCCGTGGTTGATCATGTACTCCTCGAGCAGGGCCATCTTGAGTACCGATTTGAACGGGCTGCCGATGGTCTTGTTGATCTGCCAGATGGCCGCGCCGTAAAACTCGCCCAAGGATATGTTGTACACGTTGCCCATGTCCACCAGACGGCTCGCGTCGATGCGCTTGGACTTGGCTGCCAAGGCAGACAGGCTGCTGTATTCCTGGTCGCTGACCCCCGGCGGCATGGCCCACCAGAGCGGCACCTGGCCGCAGACCAGGGTCAGGGAACGGTAGAACTCCTCCTTGAGAATCTTGCCCTGGGCCGTGCCCGAACTCTCGCCGCCGGCCGAACCAAAGTCGTTCCGGCGGACCTTGACCAGGTCCAGGGGAAAGCAGTGGACTTCCGCGCCGCCAAAAGTGTCGGCCCACTGGTCGATGGCCCGAAGCTTCTCTTCGAAATAAAGGCGGGACTCACGGCTGAACGTGTCGCCTTCAATGCAAATCCAGTAGTCGAAGTCCGATTTGCTGTTCTGGGCGATGGACCCCAGGGAACCGATCAGGGAGATGGACTTGACCGGCAGGCTGGGATCGAGAACGGGTCGGGATTTCATGGCCGGCAGGGAGCGGCCGGGAAAGGCTTCCGCGAAACCCTGGGCTATCAGAGGGGTGATCTCGAAGCCGTACACCCCGCAAGGACTGATTTTACAGGCGTCTCGGGCGGGCAGGAGATCGTCCGCCTGAATGTGGATCAGAAGCGGGATCAGGTCGTAAACAAGCTTTTTGCGATGCGGGAGCTGGTCGTACAGGAAGTCCCGCTTGTTGGCGTTGTACTGTTCGAAAACACGCAACGGATGGGCCAGCCGCGCCTCGTCAAAAGACGGCTCTTCCTCCCGGTCCGGCACAAGCTCGACCGTCTGGTCGGGTATCTCGGCCAAAGGACGGGGCGCGGACTTTTTACGGCTGAAAAATTTTTTAAACATGCTGGTCTATGTTTGGATTTCCCCAAGGCGGTCCGCCGGGGACATGTTTGCGTCATTATGGATGATTGTCACGGCCGAAGGAACCGGTCCTTCCGTCGGGAGGCCGCACTCCGTCTCCTCGCCTGATTCATGCGGGCCGCCCCGTTGCCGATCCGGGCCCCGGGCCAAGGGTAAGCCCGAAATTCGAACCCGGCGGGTCATACCCGTATTCCAACCGCTGAAACGGTTGTCCATCTGCCCCCCCTCAGAATGGATGCAGCCCCGGTCCGTCACCCCGTCCGACATACCCCCGCCAGACAGGGGGCCGCTGGATTCGTTGAACGGCGAAACCGCCTTGCCCACGACTTGATATGGGGCGATTGAAACATCTCCGGGCGTCGAGATCAGGCCTGTATGAAACCTAAACATTTTTACTATAGTCCAGGCCCCGGGCTTTTTCAACAATCAAAATCGAAACCGGGACCCATATGGCTCACTGGTTTATTTATCTATTAATATCAATTATATATAACGAATGCTTGCCAGCGATCGCCCGGTCGGTTTAACATAGGCCCGGAAAGGTGGAAACATGGACGCCCGAGGGAAACACGCCGACCGGCAGTGGTTGGAAATATCGGTATATCACCCGCCCGAGGTGGCCGAGGCCGTGGCCGCCTACCTGTTCGAATGCGGGGCTTCGGCCCTGTCCCTGGAGGAAGATTCCCAAGACCCCGCCCAGTGGGTATCCACGGCCGGATTCAAGGCCCATCCCGGCCAGGACCACCCCGCGACGGACCTGCCCGCCTTTCTCGTGACTCTGGCGGATATCTTCGACCTGCCCGAGCCGCCTCGCTGGCTCCGGCGTCAGGTCCCCCAGGGAGACTGGGCGGAAAAGTGGAAGGAGGGGCTTTCACCCATTGAAATCGGCCCCAGCCTGGTCGTCAAACCCACCTGGTGCGAATACACGCCCCGGCCCGGACAGAAAATCATCGAACTGGACCCGGGTCTGGCCTTTGGGACCGGACGCCACGCCACCACCTATATGTGCCTCGAAGCCCTGGAACGTTTCTGCCGTCCGTCCGACCGGACAGGCCTGCGGATTCTGGACCTGGGCACCGGCAGCGGGATTCTGGCCCTGGCCGCCGCCGCCCTGGGCCAGACCCATATAATCGCCGTGGACGTCGACCCCGAAGCCATCCGGGTCGCCGCCGAAAACGTGGCCCTGGCCGGGGCCGGGAGTTCGATCACCCTCGCCTGCTCCGGCTCGGAGGCCCTGACGGGACACTTCGACCTGATCCTGGCCAACCTGACCGCGGCGGACCTGAAACAGGTCAGCCCCGATCTGGCCCGCCTCTCCGCTCCCGGAGCGACGCTGATCCTTTCCGGGATTCTCGACGACCAGGCCGAGGACCTGGCCCGGCACTATGCCGGCTCCGGTTTCGAGATACTGGAACGTTTGAGCGGTGACGAATGGAGGACTTTCATCCTGAAACGGGGCCTTCCTGAATGAGACGCTTCTGGATTCAGCCCGGCGAGGCCGATTCGGGACGCGTCCGCTTCCAGCCCGCCGAGGCCCGTCACGCTCGTGACGTGCTCCGCTTGAAATCAGGCGATCCGGTCCTTCTGATCGACGGGACCGGAACCGAATATTCGGCCCGTATCTCCTCGATCGACCGCTCCGGTGTCGAAGCGGAAATCATCGAGACACGATCCGGTCTGCCGGAGCCCACAGTCGATCTGACCCTGGCCCTGGCCCTGCTCAGACCCGATAATATGGACCTGGTCGTCCAAAAAAGCGTCGAACTGGGCCTAAAAACCCTCATTCCCATGCAAACCGGCCGGACGGCCGCTCATCTCGCCTCCGGATCGGCCCTCCGCCGTCTGGAACGATGGCGCCGTATCGCGGCCCAGGCCCTCAAACAGTGCCGGCGAAGCGTTCCCGTCCAGATTGAGGCCGTTCATGATTTTGACCAAGCCCTCAAAGCCGCCTCCCGGGCCGACACGCGGCTCATGTTTCATCCGCCCCCCGGCCTCCCGGACCGCCGCGCCTGGTCGGAACTTCTGGGCGCCGCCCCCCCCCGCCCCTCGGTCTTCATCATGATCGGACCCGAAGGGGGATTTACGGACGAGGAGACGGATCGGGCTCTGGAAAAAGGATTCCATCTCGTCGGCCTCGGGCCGCGTATCCTGCGCTCGGAAACGGCCGCCCTGGCGGCCGTCACGATTTTGGGATTCGAATTAGGCGATTTATTTTAGTTTTTCTTGATTTTTCCACCATTAAGCGCTATCATCACTCGTGAAATACACGCCAAATACCGGATCGGACATCAGCCGGGGGAGGACCTTATGAGGTGCCCGAAGTGCGGTTTCAACAGCTTTGATCATAATGACAACTGCCCCAAATGCGGTCGAGACATGAATCCGACCCGTCAGCTCCTCGCTCTGACTCCTGTCACCCCGGAGCCCAAACCGTTTCTGGCCTCCCTCCTGGGAAGCCTGGCCCAGGATACGGAAGAGCAGTTCATCTTCGAGGAAGAAACCGAGCATCTGACATCCTTTGACGATGACGGTATGGTCTCGTCCGGGGATGAAGAAGTCGACTTCTCCGATGAAGCCATCTCCCTCGAATCCGAAGAGTCCATTTCTCTGGCCCCTTCGGAAGAAGAGCGTATTTCCCTGGAAGCCCCCGAGGAAGAAGAGAGTATCTCGCTGGCATCTGCCGATGAATTACAGGGGATCGCCTTCTCCATGGATGAAACCGCCGGGCCGGCCCCGGAACCTGAAGAAATGTCTTTGGAACTAGGCGATCTGACCGTTGAGGAAGAACCGGCGGCTCTGGAATCTGTAGAAGCCCAACCCGGCGACGAAGAGGATTTCGACCTCGAACTCGAAGGATTCGAGACGGAAGAACCGGCCATCGAGGTCCAGGCCCGGGACGACCAAGCGGCCCCCATTGAATTCGAGCCCGCCGAAGACGATCTCGAACTATCCCTCGACGAAGTATCCGAGGAGTCCATCGGCTTCGAACAGGCCGGGGAAACCATGATCATCGAACCCGAGGCCATGGAAGCAGCCCGAGCGGCGATGCAGGCCCGAACCGCACAAGCCCAACCCGCCGCCGAACCCGAACCCGTCGATCTGGCGCCAACGGAAGATGACGATCTGGGCATGGAAGGACTGGACCTGGATTTTTCCGAGGATGCCGAGGCCGAGGGTGAAGAGGACCTGATCGCTATGGATGACTCCTTCTCCGAGTTGTCCCTGGACGAAGACGAGGTGGTTGGCGGCGAAGAAATGGTCGAGGTTGCCCTGGGCGGGGCCGAAACGGGAGCCGGCGGGGAATTGGGTTTTGAAGAGACCGTGGCGCTGCAACCGGACGACGACCTGGTTATCGGGGAAGTTGAACCCGTGGCCGTGAAAGAGTTATCCGTGGCGGAGTCGGAGCTGGATGAAGACCTGATTTTGGACCTGGAGCCCGAAACCGATGAACCCCTCATGGCAACCGAGTCCGAAAATCTGGATATGGGATTGGAAACCGGGCTGGAATTCGACGACGATATGGAACTGACCCTGGAAGAAGAGCCCGGGCTCGACGGACTGGCCGAAGCCGAGGCTCCGGAAGTGGAGGTCGAAACCCTGTCCATCGATCCGGGAGTCGATCTGGATTCGACCATCGTCTCTGCTGAGGAGTCGCTCGCACTCGAGGTCGAACCACTGGATATGGCGGACTCGGACGAGGGTGAAGAACTGGATTTCAGTTCTCTGGACCTCGAGTTGGAGGAAACCGAAGCGTTGTCCGATGCAGCCGGGGACCAGGAGGGCCGGGAAGGCGATCCGGACCTCGACGGTCTGGACCTCGACCTGGCGGACCTTTCCCTGGACGAGGAGGCGTGATCCCTCCCGACCGGCGGTCCCTTCCGGCAAGACCGGGTTCCGACCGGTTTTTTTTAGACCGCCTGCACGTGAAGAGAGGCACATTGAGGTGTCCTTTCCTATCCGGCCCTGGATCGAAACGAGAATTCCATTCATAGCCTATTAAAATCAATTTAATTTTAGATTTGCAGCCATCCGATACCGGGCGTTCGGACCGGAATCCGTCGGGAACATGGTCCGTTACGGAGGGTGAATTTTATCCAATCAGTTACGTTGACACCCTGATACGGGTGAGTTACAATTTTCCGTGATATTATTTTCACAATTTCGCGGAGGAAGCAGCGACCTTGGTCTATCCACACCGGGCCTTGATCATCGATGACGAATCAGTCATTCGGGAAAGCTGCAGCCGCCTGCTTTCCAAGGAAGGTCTCGAAGTCACCGTAGCCGAAGGCGGCGATACGGCCCTCCGGCTGTTGGACAAATGGGCCTACGACCTCATCCTCCTGGACCTGGTCATCCCCGGTTATGAAGGACTCGAACTCCTTCGCCACATCCGGGCCCAGGACCAGGAGGCCATCGTTCTGGTCATATCCGGTTACGGGACGGTCCAGTCCGCCGTGGAAGCCATGAAACTTGGGGCTTACGACTTTCTGGCCAAACCCTTCACGCCGGCCGATCTGAGGAAAATGGTCCGTCAGGCCATGGAAAAGAGGCGGCTGGCGCTGGAAAACCTGTATCTGCGCCAGGAACTGGAACACCGGCGCCATCGGACCCAGATCGTCAGCCGCAGCCGGGCCATGTCCCAGGTCATCGAGATCGTCGAACGGGTCGCCCCCACGGACACGACGGTCCTGTTGACCGGTGAAAGCGGCACGGGGAAAAGCCTGATCGCCCGCCGCATCCACGAGCTGTCCGCCCGTTCGGATCGCCCCTTTGTCAACGTGGATTGCGGGACCCTGGTCGAGACCCTGTTCGAAAGCGAACTGTTCGGCCATGTCAAGGGAGCCTTCACCGGCGCCGACACCAGCAAGATCGGCAAGTTCGAACTCTCCCACAACGGAACCATCTTTTTCGATGAAATCAGCAATATCAGCCTAGACGTCCAGGCCAAACTCCTCAAGGCGGTCGATGACCGGGTCATTTCCAAGGTCGGCAGCCACCGGACCATCAACGTCAACGTTCGAATCCTGGCCGCCACCAACCAAAACCTCCAGCAGGCCATTTCCGATGGACACTTCCGGGAGGACCTCTATTATCGCCTCAACGTGGTCTCCATCCACATCCCCCCCCTCCGGGAACGCCGGGAAGACGTCCCGACCCTGATCGACTTTTTCATGAAGCTGTATAACGGCCTGCGCAATATGAAGGTCGAAAGCATCTCGCCGCGGGCCATGCAGATTCTCCTGGAGTACGACTGGCCGGGCAATGTTCGCGAACTGGCCAACATGGTCGAGCGGCTGGTGGTTCTGGGCCGGGAGGGAATCATTCAGCACGACGACCTGGCCTTCGTGGGTTGGCAAAAGACGGAAAATCTCGTCTCCGGTCACGCCGCGGGGCTTTCCCTACAGGAAGCGGAACGCGAACACATCTTGAAAGTGCTGAACATGTACGAGGGCCGGCGCGGCGAGACGGCCGAGGCCTTGGGGATCGACCGCAAGACCCTACGCGAAAAGATCAAACGGTATGGCCTGGAATAAAAACGAGGCGGCACGTCCGGCATGACCCAAGACCTGGATGCGGCCCTGTCCGCCTTGACCAACGGGATTTATCTCCTGACGACCGGTTCGCTCGAACGTCCCGGGGGCATGGTGGTTTCCTGGGTGACTCAGGTGGGAGGCGACCCGCCCCTGGTCGCCGTGGCCGTGAGGACCAACCGCTTCCTCCACGACCTGGTTCCCGAATACGGCGTCTTCGGGCTGAACGTTCTGTCGGCGGACTTTCTCGAACGGATGACCGAGTTTAAACAGGCCCTTCCCGGCAGGCAGTTCGACCACCTGCCCCTGTTCACGGCGGCCACCGGCGCGCCTTTGCTCGAAAACGCCCTGGCCTGCCTGGACTGCCGTCTGGCTGAAACCATCAGACCCGGCGATCACAGCCTGTTTGTCGGACGGGTCGAGGCGGCCCGCGTCCCCCGATACGGCCCGCCTTTGACGACGCAGGATTACGGGCGGGCCTATCTGGGTCGCAAATAACCGGATTTCCCCTCTGACGGATCGAGGCATCTGCAAAAGATTCAGTTTGGTGCGAAGCAGAGGAGGACGAATGATCGTAACCGCTTCAATATAAATATATATTTATAGGGCTACGATTTGAGTCCGACAAAGAGAGCGGGCCAAAGAGGACTTTTTCAGAGGCATCGAATCAGAAGTAGTAACTCACCCAGACATACGCGGCGTTCGACGGCCCGCTCAACAGCCTGGTTCCCGGTATCTCCCAGCCGCCGTATTCCGTGCCCGGAGAACCGTAGTGGACATTGGCGCCGAAGGTGACCTGGACGTTCTGGGACACGTCCCAGACCGCGCGGGGCTGGAACGTGCCCGAGGGATCGGACAGATTGTTGATCAGGGTCAGGTAGATTGAAAAGAGGGGATGCAGTTCCACCTTGACGTGGCCGCTCAGGTAGTATCGCCCCAGGGAGTACAATTCCCCCCTGGACAGACGCTCGGCCAGGTCCAGGTCGGTCAAGGACTCCTGATATCGGTTCGTCCCCAGACCGTTGTAAAAAAACTCGATGAAACCGTAATAGTTTTTTTCGGCCCAGACCCAGGAATAGTCCATGTTGGCCACCAGGGACAGATACCCGTCCTTGCCCCGGTCCTCCTCCAAAAAGGTCCAGGTGGCGTCCAGTCGCCAGGCCGCGTTGCCCCAATAGCCCGTACTGCCGAATCCGACCACCGAATCCTGGTAATGATGGCCGGCCATTAGGTCGAACTCGGTATCGCCGCTGGCGAAATGCACCTTGCCCGCGCAAGACGATTGGTTCCATTCCACGTCCCGGGTCGTCCGGTCCCGCCTTGGCACATACAGAAACTGCGCATCCCCCGTGGTCGCCACCGGGAACTGCACGGACACCATGTCATCACCCACCTTGTAGTCCCGAACAAAATCCGCGGGCGAAAACGGATTGAACAGGTCCATGGGATTGAACAGCAGGCCGTTGCCCCAGGTCGCGGCCTGACGCCCCAGACGAATCGTGCCCCAGGACGGCTGAACGGTCAGGACCAGCCGGTCCAGCCGGTGGTACAGCAGCCGGTCGCCGGTTTCGTCCATGACTCGGGTCAGATCGAAAAAGCGATGATCATCGTCCGGCCGACCGGCGCCGGCCGCCATGACTTCGGCCAGGGCCGGGAATCGCCCGGCCAGTTCGCTCTGTTTGCGGCGGGTGTCCCCGACCGAGTACACCGCCTCGTAGTGGGTTTCCAGAGACCCCCAGCGGCCGAAAAACAGCTTGTTTTTCAGCCGGAAGTCGGTGGTGACATCGTAATAAGGTCCCAGACCCACCGTATCCCAGTAAGTGTCCCGGCCTGGCCAGGATGCCTGGGCCTGAAGTTTGACGTGCCCGCCCCACTCGGGCTGAAAGTCCGACCAGAAGGTCGTCTTGCCCGTCTGGCCGCCTCCACTCCGGCCTTCGCCCCCCGCCCCGGCCCGGTCCGATCCGGCCGCCGGCGTCACCGCCAGCAGAAAAAGAAAAAAAATGAAGCCGAAACACCTGAAAAGCATCTGGAACACGGGCGCGAAACCGCTTTCCCGGACGGAGTCAGTCCGGTTTGACCACATCGTCGGCCACCTGGCCGTCACGAATATGGATCAGACGTCGGGCGTAATCCATGACCATTTCGTCATGAGTGGAAAAAATAAAGGTCACACGCTTCTTTTCGTTCATCTCCTTCATCATCTCCAACAGACCCTGGCCGGTTTTCGAGTCCAGATTGGCCGTGGGCTCGTCCGCCAGAATAATGGCCGGATTCGAAACCACGGCCCGGGCCACGGCCACCCGCTGCTGCTGGCCTCCGGACAGCTCAGCCGGACGGCGGTCGTACTTGCCATCGAGCCCGACGTCGTCCAATACGGCCCGGGCCCGGTCCCGCCGCTCGGCCACCGGCACCCCCTGGAGCAGCATGACGAACTCCACGTTTTCAATGGCGGACAGCACGGGGATTAGGTTGTAAGCCTGGAAAACGAATCCGATCTTGCGTAAACGCATCTCCGCCAGATCGGACTGACTCATTTTCGAGAAATCCTGGCCGTCCACGACCACGGTCCCCGACGTAGCCAGGTCCAGGCCTCCGATGAGGTTGAGCATGGTCGTCTTGCCGGAACCGGAAGGCCCTGCCAGAGCCGCAAACCCTCCCTGGTCAATGGACAGACTGACCCCTTTGAGGGCCTCGACCTCCAGGTTGCCCTGCTTGTAAATCTTTTTCACGTCCGTGGTTTCGACGATGGCCATTTGCATCTCCTTATCCGCAGCTCATCAAACACACGATCAGGTCTGGGCCATGGCCTCGATGGGCGTAAAACGGGCCGCCTTGGCCGCCGGATAGAGGCTGACCAGAAGCCCCAGGAAAAAGACGACCAGATTGGCCACCATGACTTCCCGGACCGTAATCCGAGGGTAAATTATCCGGGACATCCCGGCGAACTCCGCGCCCTGGGACATGAAAGAGAGATCGATCCCCGTGGCCGACAGGGCCCAGACACAGAGAAAGGCCCCGATGTTGCCCAGGAGCATGCCCAGGAGCAGGACGAAAAAGGATTCGGTCAGGACCTCCCGGATGATCCAGACCGGCCGCATGCCCAGCGCCTTGAGCAGCCCGAACTCGCGCATCCGCTCGAAGACCGCCATCAGCGTGGTATTGACGATCCCGAACCCCATGGCAATGAATACAACCAGGTACCAAATATAAATGAACCCATCGAAGACCTTGAGATAGGCCCGGAGAATCGGCAGGAGTTCCTCCCAGGTCTCGACGCGGTAGATGTCCCGGGGCAGTTCCGCGGACAGGGCCCCGGCCAGTTCCCGCTCTCCCTGGTGTTCGGGCAGGGCGATGGAAAACTCGGAAAGGCCCGGTCCGAGTTGGAGCATGGTCCGGGCCAGGTCCAGGGGCACAAATACGTATTGTTTTTCCGTGGCTTCGAGTTCGGCGCGGTAGACGCCGACGATGCGAAAGGCCCGGGAGGCGATCTGTTTGGTCGTATCCTGGGACATGAGGACCAGTTTATGACCGATCCGGGTCTCGAATTTGTCCAGGAGGGCTTGGCCGACCACGATCCCGTTCCTGACCTTGGGATCGAAAAGCCGCCCGTTGGTCACGGCATGGTCGATAAAGGAGACTCCGGCCTCCTTCTCGGGATCGATACCGACCAGGGTCACCCCGGTCGAGTGCCTGGCATTGCTGGCGATGGCCGTGACCCGGACCCGGCCGGCCCATCGGGCGCCCGGGGGAAGGTGCTTTTTCAAGGCCGCCTCCACCTCACCGGGCTTGGTGATGCTGTTTTCAACGACCGGGTCGCTGCGGTAGTCCTTGTGATGAATCTGCAGGTCCCCGGTGAGCGTGGCGATACCGTTGTCGATCATCTGAGAAACCAGGCCCTGCATCATGGCGCCCAGAAAAATCATGGCCCAGACGCCGATAACGACCGCAATCGTGATGACGGCCGTCCGCCGCGGGTTCCGCCATATGTTTCTCCATCCGAGTTGGAAATACATATCCAGCCTCTTTCCTCAATCGTCGTTGCCCGGTTTATTCAAGAAGAATAAGGATAGTCCGGATATATTCCAGACCAGGCAGACCGCTTGGCCACAAGCCCGGAATCTCTCGGGTAACTGCATATAAAGTTTCATTTGATCAATTCAATCATTTTCTTCACGCATAAAACGAGTTAGACGTGGGTCATGGCTTCAACCGGCCGGAGCCCTCGAACCTTGAGAGCCGGCCACAGGGCGGCCAGAAAGGTGATGATCAAAACGACGGCCGGCCCGGCCAGGGCGGAGAGCACCGAGAGCCGTGGATGCAGACGGCCGGAAATACCAAACTGTTCGAGGATTTCCGAAGAACCGGCCAGGTCGAGCCCGTGGCTCTGGTAGTACAAGGTCAACAGACACCCCAGCACGATGCCGATGACAATGCCCACGCCGGTCATACTCATGGACTCGATCAGCAGCAGCTTGGTCAGTCTGCCCGGCGTCGTACCGATGGCCATGAGAACGCCGAACTCCCGGGTCCGCTCGAAAATCGCCATCAAAAATGTGTTCATAATACTGAAGGCCACGACCAGAATCAAAATCAGGTAAAAAATAGCCCCGGAAACCAGGTCCATCTGGATGGCCTGCAGAAGCCCGGGCATGATCTCCGACCAGTCCAGGGCCACCAGCGGCGGCTTTTGGTCTATTCCGGAGATACCGACCTTGACTTTACCCTTGATGGCCTGCACGTCAGCCAGGTTGCGGCCCAGAGCCACCACCTCGTGTGCGGCACCACGCATGAAGTACACGTCCTGAAAGTCCGCCAGGGGGATGGCGATGGAAGAGCGGTCGAAATCGTCCATTCCGGAGCTGAAAATCCCTTTGACCGTGACTACCGAGGCAGCGATGGAACCGTCCCGTCCCTGACCCAGAACGGTCAGTTCGTCGCCCAGCCCCACCCGGAGGTTTTCAGCCAGCAGCCTTCCCACCAGGGCCTGATTTCGATCCTGTTCGGACAGATAAGCCCCTTTGCGGACCAGACTCTTCAAGGTCGACACCCTGGCCTCCCGCTCAGGATCGATTCCGTTGACCAGGATGCCATAGGTTCGATTCTGCGAAGAAACCAGGGAAAAACCGTTGGCTCTCGGACTCCAGGCCTCGACCTCCGGAATCCGTTCCAGAATTCGACCGACGGCTTGGGGGTTTTCTACCACCAGCCGCATGTCCCGCTTTTCCTGGTACCCCTCGGCCTGGACCTGAAGGTGACCGGTGTGAATCTTGACCGAAGCGTTTATCATGGCGTCATAGGAACCGAACTGCAGCGAAAGCATGAAAACCAGCAGCAGGCTGGCAAAGGCGATCGCCGAAATGGTCAGTACGGTTCGCCTGGGATTCCGCCCGATGTTACGCCAGGCCATTTTGACGTCGATGGACAAGGTCGGCCTTCCTTATCTCCTGGGATTTTTCAGATTGGACAGCGTAAAAAGGCTGTCCGGCAATTCGTTGACGAATTCGACCTTTTGGTACTCCAGCATGGTGAACTCATCCTGGGCATCGGCCTTTTTCATCCGACTGACCTTGGGAAAAAGCCGGCCGCCCATCATTTCGATCTTCTCGGTGGTCATGGCCTTGACCAAGGCCAGGTCCTCGTCGTAAAACTCCTGGGCCAAAATGATGAAGTCCTCGCGAATCTTGAGCTTCTGCATGCCCCAGACCACGGGCGCCGCCGGTTTGGGCATGGATTTGATCACGTAGACCGTCTTATTCTCATGATTTTCATTCGATTCGATGCTGTGGTCGTAATCGTTCATGATGCTGTCGCTTTTGGCCAGGTCGTTATTGGAAAAGTCCGATCCCTGCCAGGACTGGGACATCATGGAGGGGGGGAGCTTGATGACCCGGTTGACCTTGGGATTATAGGTCCACATTTCGCGGTCCTTCTTCAAGGTTCCGTTGCCCGCGTCCTTGGGCGGCTCTGCAATGATAAAAATGCTGTCCTTTTCGCCCTTGGTCCAGGCCTCGATGGTCATTTTGCGTTCCCAGTCCGGACGGTGGATGGTCATGTCCACCGTCGAGACGGAGGCTTGGCCCCGATAATAGTTGACCGCTTTTTTGACCAGTCCGGGGGCGTCCAAATCATCGGCCCGGGCCATGCCGGTAAGCAGGAGGAGCGCGGCCAGGATCAGGAGGGGAAAGAAAATCCTTCGGTCTTTCATCGATATCTCCTTGTAAAAGATGATAAAAAAACGGGACGAACCGGCCGAGGCAATCGTTTCCCGGGATGATTCAGGCAGATATGGCAAGGGGGTTCGGCCGGCAACGCCATGCCGTCACTCTCTTTCCTTGATTGGGATTTTCAGCCAGAGAAAATTGATGGCCTCACTTTAGCGGAGGCCGGTAGGGTAGTCAACCCCTGGATGGCTCTGGTAAGGGCTGGTGGTTAAATTTTTAATGAAGGCCGGGGGGGCTGGAGCAAGGGTTTGGATTGCGGAATGTCCGAGGAAGACGAAGTCGCTGGGGATAAAAAAAGCCCCCGATCCTTTCGGATCGGGGGCTTGAAAATAATTCCGGCGGCGTCCTACTCTCCCACATAGCGACTATGCAGTACCATCGGCGCTGAGGGGCTTAACTTCCGTGTTCGGGATGGGAACGGGTGTATCCCCCTCGCCATAGCCACCGAAAACTGGTGAGCTCGAAAAAATGAATATGGGCATTAGGCAACTGAACCGTCTGGCATTATGTGATAAAATTATGGCCAAGCCTCACGGACTATTAGTATCAGTCGGCTGAATACATTACTGCACTTACACCGCTGACCTATCAACCTCGTCATCTTCGAGGGTCCTTCAGTCCGCGGGTTTCCCCGCGGAGGGAGATCTTATCTTGAGGGAGGCTTCCCGCTTAGATGCTTTCAGCGGTTATCCCTTCCGAACGTAGCTACCCAGCTATGCCGCTGGCGCGACAACTGGTACACTAGTGGTTCGTCCACCCCGGTCCTCTCGTACTAGGGGCAGGGCCTCTCAAATCTCCTACGCCCACGGCAGATAGGGACCAAACTGTCTCACGACGTTTTAAACCCAGCTCACGTAC
>JAHJTB010000521.1 GCA_018830135.1 Pseudomonadota bacterium
GATCGCACTTGAGGCTGACGTAAAGCCTTTGGGCCTCCAGCGGCACCAGGGCGAACATCTTGTCCAGGACCTTGAAGACCAGGGCCGTGGGTCCGAACGGCCGGTCCTCCCGGGCCTCGGGTTTGGAGAGCAGGTATCGGCGCAGTTCTTCAAAAGTCATGATTTTGTCCGTGGCCGAGCAAGGGGGTCAGACGACCCCTTCGTCCCGCAGGCCGTTCAGGTCGTCGTCGGACAGGTCCAGCCATGACTTGAGGATTTCGTCGGTATGGGCGCCCAGGTCCGGGCAGGCCCGGTCGATACGGCAGGGCGTCCTTGAAAACTTCATGGGCGTGCCTACGACCTTCAAGCGGCCGGCCCGGTCGTGTTCGACTTCGACGATCATGTCCCGGGCCTGCACGTGCGGGTCCCGGACAACCTGCTCGATGTTGTTGACCGGCCCGCACATCAAGCCTCGGGCGTCAAGAAGATCGGTCCATTCCCGGGTCGACCGCGTCCGCATCAAGGCGTTCATCTCGTCGAGAAATTGATCGTAATGCGTCAACCGGGCCTCGTTGGTTCCGAAGAACTCGTCCTTGATCCAGCCCTCGCGCCCGGCGGCCCGGCAGAAGGTCTTCCACTGCCCGTCCTCCATGGCGATCAGAACGATATACCCGTCCAGGGTGGGAAAGACCTGAAAGGGCGTGAACAGCGGATGCCTGGACCCGACGGGCCCGGGGACCTCTCCGGTGGCGAAATACCGGGCGCAGGCGTTTTCGCACAAGGCCACCTGACAGTCCATCATGGAAATGTCGATCCACTGCCCTTCCCCGCTCCGGCTCCTTTCATGAAGCGCGGCCAGTACGGCCGTGGAGGCAAACAGGGAGGCGCCGAGGTCGCCGATGGAATACCCCGCCCGGACCGGCGGCCGGTCCGGCTCGCCGGTGATGCTGACCAGGCCGCCCATTCCCTGGGCGATCATGTCCACGGCCGGACGTTTCGAGTACGGCCCGGTGTAACCGAAGCCGGAAATGGAGGCATAGATGAGTCTCGGGTTTTGCCGGTGCAGGGTTCCGTATCCCAGGCCCAGTTTGTCCATAACGCCCGGCCGAAAATTCTCCAGGAGAATGTCCGCCTTCCCGGCCAGGCGACCCACGATCTTCCGGGCCCGGTCGGCCTTGAGGTTGAGGGTGACGCTCTTTTTTCCCCGGTTGATGCTGAGGAAGTAGGAGCTGATTCCATCACGGTGGGGACCGGCGAACCGGGCGAAATCGCCCAGCTTCGGGGTCTCGACCTTGACCACCTCCGCCCCCATGTCGCCGAGCATCATGGCCGCGTACGGTCCGGACAGAAAGCGGCCGAAACTGAGGACCTTGATCCCTTCCAGGGGTCCGGGCATACAGGATATCCTCCCGATCTGTTTTTCGTGCCATCATATCCTTCCCGGCCGGCAGGTCAAGGCGATTCCGGGGCCGACGGCGTCATTGACCGCTTGACCCCGAGCCGGTGTTGTGGTTTTCTTTTCCTATTCGGACCAAACAGTGAGCGATGTTCCGGGGCCTCGGCCCCACCGGGCCGGATCGCATCGGGCCTGGCGGAGGGGGGACCCGGGCAAATCATTTTTCCGGAGGTGCGCTTTGACCGATTATCTGAGTGCGGCCAACAGTCCGGGTATGTGGCTGGCCTGTTCGGCGATCATCGTCGTGGTCATCTTCCAGGCCGCCCGGATCACCATGCTGGCCTACCGGGCCGGCCTGGCGATCGGTATGTCCCGTCAGCAGATGATGGCGGCCTTTCGAACCGGCATGACCACGGCCATCGTGCCGTCCATCGCCATCCTCCTGGGTCTGGCCCTGCTGATTCCCAGGCTCGGGGTGCCCTTCCCCTGGATGCGCCTGGCCGTCATCGGCTCGGTGACCTACGAACTGATCGCGGCCGGAGCCGCGGCCACGGAAATGGGCCTCGAAGGCCTCTCCGGCCGGTTCGACGGCCCGGTCTTCTCCACCGCCGTCTGGACCATGTCCATGGGCGTCTTTTTCGGGCTGCTGATCGTGGCCTTCTTTACCAACAAGATCAAAAAGATGAAAGACCGGGTCGCCGGACGGGACATGGCCTGGCTCAGCGTCCTGACCTCGGCCGCCTTTTTCGGGGCGGTGGGCTACATGGTCGCTCAACCCATGGTCAAGGGCGGCCCGCCGCTGGTTGCCATGCTCGGCGGATTTCTGACCATGGTCTTGGTCGGGGCCGTCATCAAGCTGGGCAGGCAGGAATGGCTCAAGGAATGGGCCCTGGCCCTTTCCATAATCGGCGGCATGGCCGCTTCGGGCCTGGCCGTCCACTACCTGGGGATCGGAGGCTGACATGGCGGACAAGACCGAAATATTCGAAGAGCGCTTCATCAGGCCGGTCGGCGTGACCGGACGGTACACCATTTTGGCCGCGGTGGTCTGCCTGTTCCTGCCCGGGTTGTACCTGTATTTTTTCCACGGGCTTTTTCCGCCTCTCGAGCCCCTCATCCGGGCCCTGATCGCGGTTTGGGCCTTCATGATCGTCATGGGCGTCATCGAGCCGATCGTCTATTATCCCATCCTGGGCTACGGCGGAACATTCATGTCCTTCCTGGTCGGCAACATCCTCAATCTCCGGGTTCCCGTTTCAGCCACGGCCCAGGCCGTGGCCGGCACCCGGGAGGGCAGCCCCGAGGCGGAGATCGTCTCCACCCTGGGCATCGCCGGTTCGATCATCGCCAACGAGGCGGTCCTGATCATCGGCGTCATCCTCTTCCTGCCCTTCATCGGTGAGGTGCAGGGCTCGGGTACGGCCATGGCCGTGGCCCTCGACCAGGTCCTGCCCGCCCTGTTCGGGGCCCTGGGCGCGATGATGCTGGTCAGGAACTACAAGCTGGGACTGGTCCCCATCGGCATGGGTCTGGTCATCGCCCTGATCAAGGACGACCTCCCCTTTTCCGTGACCATCCCCCCCATGGTCCTCGTTTCCGTGCTCTCGGCCCGCTTCATGTACAAGAAAGGCTGGGTCAAGGGCGATACCATGATGTGAGCATTCGCAGACAGGAGGCATCGATGAACGTGCAAGAAGTTTTCAAACGGGTCGAACAGTCCGAGGATTACATCGTCGACGTGTTGCGCCGGGTCGTGGCCGTGGACACGTCCGTGCCTCCCGGGGAAAACTACGGCCGCCTGATCGACCTGGTTGAACCGGATTTCCGGAAATTCGGCTTCGAAACCGAACGGGTCGTGGTCCCTCCGGACAAGGTGGCCCAGATTCCCCTGCCCCTGTCCGGTCCCCGGGAAAACCTGGTCGCCCGCTTGAAAAACGGACGCCCCCGCCTGTCGGCCTACGCCCACATGGACGTGGTCCCGGTCGAGGAGGCCTGGACCCGGGACCCCTTCGGCGGCGAGATCGTGGACGGCCGGATGTACGGCCGGGGCACGGTGGACATGAAGTATGCCATCGCCTGTTTTCTCGGCGCGGTCAAGGTACTCCACGACATGGGCATCGAGCCTCGCTATGCCCTGGAATGCCTCCTGTGCACGGACGAGGAAATCGGGGTCTGGCCGGGTGCGCGCTTTCTGGCCGAACAGGGGTATTTCTCGCCTCACCTGGTCTGGATGGAGCTCGGGGCCATCGATCCGGTCGTGGTCGTCGGCGCGGCCGGATCGGTTTCGATCAGAATCAAGGCCCGCGGCCGGAGCTGCCATTCCGGGGTCAACTGGATGGGGATCAACGCCATCGAGGAAATGGTTCCGGTCATGCAGGATCTGTTGATTCTGAAAAAAGAGGTTGAACAACGGCTGAGCCGAATCGCCAGCTTTCCCCTGCCCGGCAATCCCTTTGAAAAGATGACCCCCATGTTCAACCTGGACATCATCCATGCCGGGACCAAGGAAAACATCGTGCCGGCCGAGTGCACCCTGATTATCAACCGGCGCTATATCGTGGAGGAGCGGTACGACGACCTGGTCGCGGAAATCGAGGCCGCCTTGAAACGGGGCCGGGACCGATCCCGGCTCCTGGACCTGGAGGCCGACTTCACCCTGGCCTACACCCCGGTGGAAATCGATCCGGACACCGAGGCCGGCCGCCGGGCCCGGGAGGCCATGACCGCGGCCTGTGGATACCCGGACTACTTGTACGGCGGCATCAGCGGCTCGACCGACCTGGGTTTCGTGGTCGAGGCTCTCAAGCCGGAAAAGGTCCAGGTGGCCGCATTCGGAGTGATCCGGGCCTCGGAAATCCTGGCCCACGCCGCGGACGAGTTCGTGTACGTCGAGGACCTGCTGACCATGACCAAGGAGTTGGCCTACTACTTCGCGGCCTGAGCAGGAGCTTTTCGGGCGCTCGGGCCGGAGATAACCGTTCAGCGGCTGGCGGCATTGCGGGATCGCCCCGTCACGGCCCTTGGCCTCAGGACTCCGACTGCCGCCTTTTCCTTTTATTGACAAGGGACTCGGCGGCAGAGTCGTCCTTCGAGCAAGGTCCACGCGGGCGACCAGGCGCCCGATATCCCCGGTTCACTATATCCTTACCACTGGAGATTCTTGACGGGCGTAGCCTCCACGGCTATAAGGGGACAAACACCGGCAGGACAAAGAGAGGATGAGATCATGACAACGCGGCTCTTTGGACCCAGTGGCCGCCACGGCCGCGAAGCCCGAATCTTCTGCCTGGGTCTGGCCCTGACCCTCTTCTTCCTTGCATCTTCGGGCTGCCAAAAAGCCCGCATGGCCCTGGACTCGGACTTGGCGGGCCGGGCCGAGGAGATGCCCGTCGAGGGCAAGAAGTTTTTCAGTTTCGACGAATCGTTCCGTTTCGGACCGTATGAGGCGGCGGACGTCAACCGGGGCTGGAAACGGACCACGGCCTGGGGCTTTCCGGGGTACGAGCAGGCCCGGGCCAGCCAGCAGTACGAGTTCGTCCTTTACCGAAACGACAAGCCGATCTGGGAGGCCCAGTGCGCCGCCGGAATGAAGCAGAGCGTGCTCAAGGGTTTTCTGAACGACGACTCGGCGCACCTGGAGTGGGAGCTTTCCTCCCTGACCACCCTGGCCTGCGTCTTCAAGCGGCCTGGAGAGTCCAAGGGCTGGAAGATGGCCATGAAGCGCAACACGGGCGAAATGGTCCTTCAAGGGGTTCTGACCGACGGTACGACCGGAATCCGGATCGTCGGCAGCCAGGCCCTGGCCGATTCGAGCCTGCCCCTGACCGACCCGACGGGGTACCGTTTTCTGATGGATGGGCAAGCGGTGGGCGCGGTCGAGGTCATCAACGAAGGCGCGGTCTGGCTCGCCCCGGGCCAGTCCGAGGAGGGCCGGTCCCTGCTGGCCGCGGCCTCGGCCAGCCTGTTGCTTTACAGGGAACTGCTCAAATAGCCGACCGAAAGCCAATGAAGGACGACGCGGCCCGTTCCAGGGCGAAGCGGGCCGGGTTGTCCGTCAGTCCGGTCATGTCGAGGCCTTCCCGGGCCGATCGATAAACGGCTTCGTCTTCGGGGACGTACCCGATGACCGGCAGCCGGGTCGCTGCCTGAATCCGCCTGACCTCGCCTTCTTCCCGAACCCGATTGACCAGCAGTCCGATCCGGGCCCGCATGCCGGCCCGCTCGGCCACGTCGGCTATGCTTTCGGCCACCCGGCGGCCTCGCTCCGAAGGATCGGTGACCAGAACCAGGTGGCTGACTCCGGTCATGACCCGGCGGTTGACCTGCTCGATCCCGGCCTCTCCGTCGATAACCACGGCGTCGAAACCCGCGGCCAGTTCTCCGACGAGGACCTTGAGAAAGTCGTTGACCCGGCAGTAACAGCCTTCCGATTCCGGACGGCCGATGGCCAGCAAAGCGATGTTGTCCCGCTCTTCGAGGGCCTCGAACAGCCGATAGTCGGCCAGGGCCTGCATGTCGCGCCCTTCCTCCCGGATCCCTTGACGCAGGCGCCCGATGAGTTCGTTGCGCACGTCGTCCACGGTCCGGGCGACCTCGAGGCCCAGGGCGGCGGCCAGACCGGCGGCCGGATCGGCGTCCACGGCCAGGACCCGCCTTTTCGGGTCCGCCGCCAGAATCGTGGTCAGCAGGGCGCTCAGGCTGGTCTTCCCCACACCCCCCTTGCCGCACAGGGCGATGATGGGGGGCGGAAGGTCGGTCTGATCGCTCATGGCATTTTCACCACCCCGGGCCGGCCGCCCATCCGCTTGCGGCGCATGGCCTTCAGATCGTCGACCTGGTCGCACAGGTCCTTGTATTCACAGGCGCGACAGTCGAAGATCAGTTCCCCGGCCATCCGGGTCAAGGCATCCAGCCGTATTTGAGCCCGACGACCGATATCCGCCAGGCCCCGAACCGCTTCCGGACCTGCGGTCACGAACAGAATTTCGACTTTTTCGACAAATCCCAGCGCCCGGTATGCGGAGGCCAGGGCCCGGCCGAGCACGACCAGGGAAAAGCCCCGTTCCAGGGCCTCGCGACTAACCCGCCTCCATTCCCGCATGGCCTGGCCCACGGCTCGCATCATGCAACCCTTGGGGGAGACGTCGAACCGGACCTGGCTCATGCGGCGGAAACGGTCGTACGAGTTTTCCTCGTCAAAATCCCTCGCCGCCAGAAGCATCACTTTGCCGAAAGAAAGCTCCGGACCGGCCGCCGGGTCCAGGTCCGGTCCGATCAGCGTCATCCGGCCGTCCTGGACCAGCATGGGATCGCCTGTCCAGACCAGGAAGGCCGCCGATTCACTGGACGGGCCGCCCAGTTCGACGCCCAGGTCCGCCTTGAGCACGATGTCGCGCGGACCGGCGGGCGGCCAGTTTGGGGGAAGGTCGATGGAAAACCGCCTGACCGGGTCTCCGGCCCGGGGGGTGTCCATAAAGTCCCGGATATCCCGGATGATTTCGTCGAAGAGATGCACGAACGATTTCCGGGTAAGATTATCCCGAGCCCGGGTCCATTTCGGAGGCCAGGAGGGCCGCGCCCAGCGCGCCGTTGATCTGGGGGTCCCCGTCAAGAACGGCCAGCCGGATTCCGAGGGTCTCCTCCATGGCCCGGACCAAGTCCGGGTTCTTGGCCACCCCGCCGGTCAGAGCCACCTCCGGAACGACCTCGATGCTCCGGGCCAGGGAAGCCACCCGGCCGGCCATGGCCTGATGCAGCCCGGCCACGATGTCGGCCCGGGACCGGCCGGCATTGACCAGGGAAATGATCTCGGTTTCGGCGAATACCACACACTGGCTGGATATGCCGATCCGCTGGGTGGAACGGGAAGCGAGTTCGGCCATGCCCTCGATTTCGACCTCCAGGGCCTCGGCCATGATCTCCAGGAAGCGCCCGGTCCCGGAGGCGCACTTGTCGTTATAAATGAACCGAATGACCCGCCCCCGGTCGTCCAGCTTGATGGCCTTGGCGTCCTGGCCTCCGATATCGATGACGGTCCGGACGACCGGCGCCCGCCACCAGGCCCCCCTGGCGTGGCAGGCGATTTCTGACTCGACGCGGTCGGCGAAAGGAATACGCTTGCGGCCGTACCCGGTCCCCACCGTGCGGGCCAGGTCCGACATCGAAAGGCCGGCCCGTTCCAAGGCCGTCTCCATGACCGCCTCGGCCGACTCGCGAGCCCGGGGCCCGACCGGAATCACGGCCGAAGCCAGGACCCGGCCTTTCTCCATCAGGACCGCCTTGGCCGTCAGGGAACCTATGTCGCAGCCAGCCACCGCCATGTCAGCCTCCTCCCCGGCCTTCCCCGGCCAGCAGGGCCGCGCCAATGGCCCCGGCCAATTGCGGATCGGCCTTGACGACTTTTTTCAAACGCATCCCGAGCAGGTTTTCCAGGGCGACCGCCACGCCGGCGTTTTTGGCCACGCCGCCGGTCATACAGACCTCCCGTTCCGGTCCGATGCCGCCGACCAGTCCGGCCACCCGGCCGGCCATGGCGTTGTTGACGCCCGCTCCCACGTCTTCTATGGCCATGTCGTCGTTGAGGAACCTGATCACGTCCGCCTGGGCCCAGACCGTGCAGGTCGAAGGCAGGGTCACGGGCGACCGGGCCCGGGCCGACAGGGCGCCCAGGTCTTCCAGACCGATACCCAGGACCCTGGCCATGACCTCCAGAAAACGCCCGGTCCCGGAGGCGCATTTGTCGTTGGTCGCGAACCGGACCACCCGGCCGGCGGCGTCGAGCCGGATGACCTTGCAGTCCTGTCCGCCTACGTCGATAACGGTCCGGGCCGACGGGACGAGCCAGCGCGCACCCCGGCCGTGACAGGCGATTTCCGAAGCAGTCCCGGAAACAAAGGGAATGCGCTCCCGGCCGTACCCGGTTCCCAGGCAGTCTTCGACCTCGCCCATGGACAGCCCGGCCCGGGTCAGGGCGGACCCCATGACGGACTCGGCCGATGCACCCGGATCGGACTTGGATTTGATGACGGCCCAGCCCAGAATCCGTCCCTTTTTCATGACCACGGCTTTCGAGGTCAGGGAGCCCACGTCGCAGCCGGCGGTGATCATGCGAGCAGCCGCCTGACGTTGAAAAACTCTTCCAGTCGGTCCGAGGCGGACTCCCAGGACTCGACCCGATCGTCAAAGGCGTCGGCGTTCATGATATGGGTCGGGAAGCCGTGCTTTTCGGTGTCGCGGGCAAAAGGCCGAACCATGCCCCAAGTGTTTCGGCAGCCCGGCGTGCCGTTGTAGACGATGCAGTCGGCCCGGTACATCCGGGCCAGTCCCAGGGTGTCGTCCAGCCACATGTACGGGGCGTCGTACGGGCCGCGGATGCTGCGAACCATGGGCATGCGGGAGTTCAGGGCGGCCATGGCGTCGATCATCTCATCCAGGCCGGTGGTGTCGAGGCGGTACGCACTTTCCTCGATTCCCCGGACGAAGGGCGCGGCATCCGAATAGAACCGGCTCAAGATGCCCCCCAGGTGGGAAACGCCCCGGTCGTCCAGCCAGTCCCACAGCCGCATGTCCGTGGTGTAATGATCGATGTAACAGAAAAAGGCGCGGGCCCGTTCCTCGCCGGAATGGAGCCCGGAACGACCCAGCCGGGCGTTTTCGGAAACGTGGTCCAGCATGCACTCGAGGGCCCGTGTATACACAGGCTGCCCATCGAACATGAACCGGCCGCTGTAAATGAACATGTTGTAGATTCCGGGAACCGGGTTGGGCGCCAGACGCTGCAGTTCCTCGATTTCGGCCAGCAGTTCGTCCTGCCGCCCGATCTCTTCGATAGTCCGCCTCAGCCGGTCCGGGTCCAGGGGACGGCCGGTCTGGGACTCGATAAACTCGATCAGGGCCCGGTAGTCCTGGCGGTGATAGGTCCGGGCGCGTTCGTCGGTCAGGGTCGGCGGGTAGTTGAGCTGATAGAAGGGCTTGTCCAGATAGGCGGAGGCAAAGGCGAAGGCATTGGCGTTGGTGTCGCAGACGCCGCCGCTGTCACAGACGATAAAGTCGATCTCCTCGGCCAGCCCGGCCAGAATGGCCCCCAACGCGCCTCGCTGGGCCGAACAGGAGGTCTCGGTGAAGCCGACCTCGACACAGTAGTCCAGGTAGTCGGCCGCCCCCCGCTTCCAGGTCATGGACGCGGCCGTGGTCAGGACTTCGAGGCAGACCGGGACCACGTCCATGGCGTACAGAATGGCCGGGGAGAAGCAGAAGGTGGTCGCGACCAGCTTTTTACCCCGGTCTCGGGCCGTCAGGATATTCTCGAAATAGGCCCGCATCATGGTCAGGAGATGGCGGCCTGCCGAACCGTGCCGCAGAAATGCTTCCATGCCGCGTCTGAAATGGGGCATGTATTCGAGAGCGCGTTCGATCTCCTTGGGCGTACCCGACATCATTTTTTCGGCGCCGTCGAACGAGCGCCACAGCATCCAGTCGAAGTGATAGGCCTTGGTTTCCGGTCTCATCTCGTCACAGCCCCTTTCAGGCCAGGCGTTCCAGAAAGGCGTCCAGCCGCATTCGCATCCGGCCCGTCTCGACCAGCGGGCCGTATTCCCGCTCGATCTTGAGGCAAGGCACCCCGTCGGCCTCGAGGTCCCGCTCGAACAGGCCGTTTTCCGAACCGTGCAGATCGCAGAAGCGGATGTTTTGCATGACCACGCCGTCCACCGAGGCCCGGGCGATCTTGTCCCTCATAAGGGTCAACCGTTCGCGATAGGCCCCGAACATGCGAGGACAGACCGATCGGCTCAAATAGAATTCGGCCAGGTCGGCCACGGGATCGCCGGTCAGCCTGACCTCCTCGCCGCCCCGTCGCGGGCCGAAACAAAGACTTTCGGCCACCACGACCGCGCCCGCCTCCTCGATCATCCGGATCAGCCCCACGTCGTCGGCCACGCTTCCGATAAGCATGAGGCGCTTTTTTCCTTCGGCCAAGGAAGGCCGTCCCTCGGCCCCGGATATCAGGGCCTCCAACAGCCGGTTGTATTCCGGTCGGGGCATGACCGTGCCCGCGATCTGGGCGGCAAAGGCCTCGACCCCGGTCAGGACCGTTCGCCTGGCGGAGCGTAAGGCCTCCAGGCGCCCCAGCAGCCGGCGTCCCTGGTTGTAGTCCTCGATCGCCCGGGCCAGCCGCTCCGGCGTCACCTGGACCGCGAAATGGGCTTCAACGGCCTGGATCAGGCGCCGGGTTTCTTCGGCAAACCAGAGGAGGCCGTGGGGGGCGGTCTTGTGGGGCACCCCGTAGAAGAAAAAGAAGTCCGGCAAAGTTCCTGGATAGTCTTGGCCGACCTTGCGCCAGCATTCGTCCAGGCGGCGCATGGAGTCGCAGCCCGGGGTGATGACCGTGCCGTCCAGAAAGGCATAGCCGCCCTGGGCGGCCATCTGAAGTATGCACTTGGGAAAAGAACAGATATACGGCCCGAAATAGGCGTCTCCGATTTCCATGCCTTGGGATTCGAGGCCCCTGAGCCGAAC
>JAHJTB010000522.1 GCA_018830135.1 Pseudomonadota bacterium
ATAGGGGCGTTGGCGACGACTAACCATTGCAGGGCGGATTGGCTTTTCCTATCAAGTCCGACTCTTTGTCCAAACGAGAATTGGAATTACCGTCGAGATGGATACAGATGCAATTCACACCAAGCGGTTCCACACAGGACCATTTCTCATGGCGTTCAATTCTTTCGCCCAGCTTCCCGGATTCGCCTATATAGAGAATTTCGTGCGTTCCTTTTCCTTTGCTATCAACCGTTCGCTTTGTAAATGCGTAGACCGCGCCGACATTTTTAAAACTTGTGTCGCTGGAATAGACATCAAACGAGTAACTACTTCCAGAGGCCCCTTTGAATGTTGCTGTAGTAATCTTAGCCATGACTCTTTACCTCCTTTTAAAGACAAGTCCATCGCTCGGAGCTTTACTAAAAAAAAGCAGTTGTTCAGACTAAGCAGAACCAAAGATTGATGTCAATGATTTATTAATTTTTGGCTAGTTTCCAGAATAAGTTGGTGGCAAAAAAATCAAGGATAGGAGAAAGAACGGGGGTCGGGTCCATGCCGTTTGCTTTGTCGCCCAAGGAAAAGGATTTCATTCTCCAAAGCTGTCACAAGGCGCTGACGTGGGCATCGGTCCAGCCGGAGCCGGAACTGGAAACCTTGATGGACATGCCGGCGGACCGTTTCGATTTGAAGAAGGGCGAGGTGGAGACGATCCAGGGCCTGGCCCGGAAAATCCGAAAGGACCGGTGAAGCATGGGGGCGCGGACGTGGAAGGACCGGCTGGGAGAGGCGCTTTGTCTGGTCGCATTGATCCTGATGGTCCTGCTCTGCGTCTGGATGGGGATGCAGGCCCTGGACCGGCAGGCGGAGATCGCGGTGGAGCGGCATGAAAGAAATCACGTTAGATGACGGCCGGGTATTAAAGACGCCCTGGCTGCGGGTGAACGAGGCGGCGGCGTACTGCGGGGTTTCCCGGCGCTGGTTCGAGCATCACGCTTTCAAGGTCAACCTGCCTCACGGCGGGACCCGGAAGACCCGGCTGTATCACGTCAAGATACTGGACGCCCTGATGTCCGGCGAGTACGGGGACCTGAACAACGCCTGCGCGGAAGACGACTCCCCGCCCCCGCGACGCCGCCGGCGGCGGCTGCCGAACGGGAAGCTGCCGGAGGACATGAGCCTGGTGGACCCGGTGACGGGCAAGATTTACACGGCCAAGATGTGAGTTTCAAGACAGGGGGGCGGCTTGAACCCGGAACGTCTTGAGTCAGTTTGGGCCGGGGTCGTCGAGGCCCTGGCCGGGGAGCTGGACCGGAGGACGCTGAAAATCTGGTTTCAGCCCCTGCGGCCGGCGGGCCTGGAGAACGGCACGCTGATTTTGGCCGCGCCCAACGAGTTTTTCGGCAAATACGTTCTGGACAAGTACCTGCCGGCCCTGCAAAGGGCGCTTGGCCACGCCGGCGGCCCGGCCGTCGAACGGGTCGAGTTCACGACATCGGCCGGACAGGCCTCGACCGAATCCCCTTCCCCTCCGCCCCGACAATACAGCCTGCCTGAACTGGACGTCCACGAGGCCCGGCCGCTGGTCCGGCGGCCGTTCACCTTCGACCGGTTCGTGGTGGGCGACTGCAACCGGCTGGCTTACGCGGCCACGTTCGCCCTGGCCGACGGCCAGGACCTGTATCTGAACGGGGTCTTTCTGGTGAGCGATCCGGGCCTGGGCAAAAGCCACCTGGCCCAGGCCCTGGGCCAGCACATCCTCTCCCAGGACCCGCGCCAGCGGGTCTACTGCCTGACGGCCGAGGACTTCACCAACGAGCTGGTTCATTCGATCAAGCAGCGGTGCGTCGAGGATTTCAAGGACCGGTACCGGAAGCATTGCGACGTGCTGGTCCTGGAAGAGGTCCATTTCCTTTCGGGCAAGGAAAAGGTGCAGGCCGAGCTTTGCTACACCCTGGACTGCCTGGCCGAGGACGGCAAGACCGTTGTCTTCACTTCCTCCCATCGGCCGAAGGACGTGGCCCGGCTGACCCGGCCCCTGGCTTCGCGCCTGGCCGGGACCCTGGTTTCCACGATCCAGCGGCCGGACTACGAGACCCGGCTGCGCATCCTGGAGCGCAAGGCCGTGGAGATCGGGCTGGCCGTGGCGGACGCGGTGCTGGAGTTCATGGCCCGGCGGGCGACCCGGGACGTGCGGCAACTGGAGGCCTGCCTGTTCGCGGTGGGGGCCCGGAGCCGGCTGCTGGCGCGTCCGATCAACCTGGAGCTGGCCGAGGAGGCCATGAGGGACCTGATCGAGGATGAAGGCGGCGCGGACATCGAGGCGGTCAAGGGCGTGGTCTGCCGGTACTATCAGGTGCGGCCCGAGGACCTGGCGTCCAAGAGCCGTCAGCGGGGCTCGGTCCTGCCGCGCCAGGTGGCCATGTACCTCTGCCGGCACATGACGGACATGAGCCTGGCCGAGATCGGCCGGGCCTTCGGCCGAAACCATTCCACGGCCCTGAGTTCGGTCAACGTGATCGAACGCGGCCAGAGGCGGGACCCGCGGCTAAAGGGCCAGGTCGAGCTTTTAATGAACGAACTGCAAGGAGGAGCGGCGGCATGAAGGGCGTGCCCAAGGAAAGGCGCTACCGGGTCATGGGCGAGCGGGTTGATGACTTCATGGTCCGGGTGCGATCGGGCCGGCCGCTGATGGAGATGGCCTCGGAGGTCAACGCCCGGATCGCGGCGGCCAGGGCCGACCCGGGCGGCGGGCTGGACCCGGACCTGGGGCTTTCGCTCAAGGCCGTCCGGCCGCTTTCGGACGGGGGCGAGGACTGCCTGGTTCTGGTGTACGAGGTTCGGGAGTTGATTTCGGAATGAGTTTTAAACGAAAGGAGGCGTCATGGACTTGAAGGTGGGTCTGATGCGCGACGGAAGCGCGGTGATCGGGAAGTTGAACGAAGACAAGCACCAGCTGGAAGAGGTGCTTCGGCTGGAACCCAAGTTCGTGGAAGGCGAAAGCGGGGCGTTCATGGTCGTGAACATGATTCCCCTGCTCTTTCCCTTTGCCACCGAGCCGCTGCCGGTCCTGAGCGCGGCCGAACTGGCGGCCATGCAGGACCCGTCCGGGTTCGTGGCGGACGAGTATTACCGGCATACGAGCAACCTGGTCCTGGCCCGGGCCGGGGACCTGGGCGGCCTGCCGCCCTTCGGGGGCCAGCATTGATCCTGATCGTCAAGCCGCCGGGCGGGTTCAGGTGAGGGGGCTGCGACGAGGCCGTGGGCCTCGTCCGGTCCCGGGGCCTTGAGGACATCGAGGTCTACCGGTACGACCCGGCAGACGATCTGTTCAGGCGGCGGTATCTGGCCGACCTGGCCTGGTTCGAGGCGGTCCACATTTTCGAGGAACAGGGCTTCCCGGTCCTGCTGGACCCGAGACGCGGGGTTTTGTGGGGCGAGGCGGTACTCGAGTATCTGAGGGCGGGGGAGTTTCCGGGACGGGCCAGCCAGGAATGAGTTTTTCTTAACCAACCACGGCGGACATGAAGGGGCGGCCGAATTTTTTTGAAGTAGTTACAGATCGCAGGGTATCTCGTCCGCTCTTGTCAGGCCAAGGCGAGTCTTGGCGTGGGGAGGCGTGGCGAGGCACGGCACCCCGTGGCTATGCCTGGTACGGCACAAAAAGGCCCGGCGTGTACAGGCCCGACAAGCCAAGGCATATTTTCGGCCGCCCCTTTATGGCCGTCACGGCAAAGGAGAATGGAACATGAAGTGCAAGGTTGAAATCGAGGGCGTGTCCCTGATCCTGTTCAACCGCTTCACCGAGGAAAACGCGGAAGCGGTCAAAGGGAAAACATCGAAGAAAAAGAACGATGAAGAACGGGTCGCCGTGGCCTATGACAAGGTGTATCGGCTGCCCGGAGGAACGGCCCTATGCCTACCATCCGACAATATCAAAAAGGCCATGCTGGAAGGATGCCGGTTCGCCGGCATCAAGATCGGCCGCCGGTCGGCGGAGCCATATATGCGGCCGACCGTGTTTTTTGAGGACGCCTTCGTGCCGTTTGCGGGAGACGTGCCGGCACCGGATGGTCTGCACGAGTGCTCGGGACGGATTCCGCCCAAGACCGGCGGGCGAGTCATGATCCGGCGCCCATATCTGGATAAAGGCTGGAAACTGCGGTTCTCCCTGACCTTGCTGGACAACCGGGTGACGGAATTGATGGTCCGGCAGTCGCTGGAAGAGGCGGGAAGGATGGTCGGGCTGGGAGATCATCGACCGGAATACGGTCGTTTCCAGGTCAACGAGTTCAAGTCATTATAGTCTCCGGCATGACCTGGTCCCTCTGATGCCGGAAAAAACATTCGCTCTATTCTTCAAGCCCGGAGAAGCCTGGGAGTTGCGGATATTCGGGCTGCCCTCCGGCCGGCACCCGAACATATTCGAGGGATACGCTTCGGGCAAGAGCGTGGTGGCCGGGTGGTTCAAAGACCGGTCGATCGCCGCGCGCCTGGCCGGAGAGGTGGACCGGATCGGCGCGGAGGGCGCATATTTCACGGCCAACCCGATCCGCCCCGACCTGCTGGCCCGTGCCAACAACCGCCTGGCGGCCAACCCCAAGGCCGCGAGCAGCGACAAGGACGTTGTCTGCCTGCGGTGGCTGCTGATCGACCTGGACCCCAAGCGGCCCAGCGGCATATCGTCCACGGCCGAAGAGCTGAAGGCGGCGGAAGAGCTGGGGGCCCGGATCGCGGCCTGGATGGAAGTCGAGATCGGCTTTCCCAAGGGCGTCCGGGCCTGGTCGGGGAACGGCGTCCATATCTGCTACCGTCTTCCCGACCTGGCCAACACTCCCGAAAACAAGGAACGGCTCAAGACGTGCCTCCAGGCCATTGAGGCCCGGTTCCCGGATGACCTGGTCGCGGTGGATACCACGGTCTTCAATCCGGCCCGTATATGGAAGGTCTACGGGACCACGGCCCGGAAGGGCGATAACATGCCCGAGCGGCCGCATCGCCGGTCGGGACTGTTTCCAGGCTCGCCGGAGACCCTGGAAGACGTGCCCGTGGCCGCCGAGGACCTGCTCGACCGTTTGGCCGCGCTTGCGCCCCAGGATACGGGCCCGGCGTCTCCACCGGCCCCCTCGACCCCTCAAAAGACCGGCCAATCGAAGGGCGCGAAGCGGATGGGCCAGGGCGACCTGGGGACCCTGGACCTGGGGGCGTACCTGAGCCGGTACGGCCTCGAGTACAAGGTCAAGGAGGACGGCGGGGTCACCCGGTATATCCTCCGGCAGTGCGTGTTCGACCCGAGCCACCAGCCGAACGAGGCCTCGATCTGCCATAGTCCCAACCCGCCCTTCCTGACCTACCAGTGCTTTCATAATTCCTGCCAGGACAAGACCTGGAAGATGGCCCGGCGGATCATATCGGGCGAGGACTCCCTGGCGCCGTTCTGCGCCAACTATGACCCGAACTGGCAGCCGGCGGCCAGGCGCAGGCAGTCGGAGGCCTATCGGCCGGCCGGATCGCCAGGGGACGACGACCTGGATTACCTGGTGGCCACGGTCGAGCTTCCGGACCGGTTCATGATGGACGATCCGGACGTGCCCCACCCCGAGGACATGGACCCGCTGACGTTCTACGAGTTCAACCCCAACGGCAAACGGCCGTCGTTCAAGCCGAGCCGGCTGGCCAACTACCTGGTGGCATATCTGCGGCATATCGTTTTCACCGGCGATCAGTTCTGGTTCTACGACTCCGGGGTCTGGCGGCGATTCGAGCGGCAGACGCTCCGGAACCTCTGCGACCGGGCCATGAGGGACCAGTCCAAGCCAAAGGTGATCGACGAGACGATCAATGTGCTTGCCGCCAGGGTGAGCCGCGAGGAGGAGAACTGGCCGAAGCTGGTTCGGTACATCAACTGCCTGGACGGCATGGTCGATCTGGAAAGCCCGGACCTGGATATGCTGCCGCATGAGGCGGGATATGGCAGCCGGAGCCAGGTCCCGTGCCGCTATGACCCGGAACTGCTGAAGAAACCCGAGCCGGGCGTGGACTACCTGAGCCGATGGGATGAGTTCCTCGATGAGATATTCCCGGACGAGCCGGAAAAAAAGAGTCTTCTTCAGCAGTTTTTCGGGTACTGCCTGCTGATGGACTGCCGTTACGAGGCGGCCTTGTGGTGCTACGGCACGGGAGCCAACGGCAAAGGGACGGCCCTGGAGGTGTTGCGCTGCATGGTCGGAGACAAAAACGCGGCCTCGCTGTCCATGCAGGACCTGGGCGATCCCAAGTTCAACCTCTACTTTCTCCAGGGCAAGCTGGTCAACATCGCCACGGAAACGCCGGCCAGAAATCCGATCGCCACGGAAATCTACAAGAAGGCCGTGTCCGGCGAGGCGTTGAGCACGGAGCGGAAATACGGGGAGAAGTTCAATTTCAATCCGTACGCGAAATTCATCATCAGCATGAACGAGGCGCCGGTCATTCCGGACAAGACCTATGGTTTCGAGCGGCGGATTCTGCTGCTTCAGTTCAACCGGCGTTTCAAGCCGGGCGAGGACCTGGACCCGGACCTGAAGGGCAAGCTGATCCAGGAGAAGGATTACGTGTTCATGTGGGCCCTGGAAGGCCTGAAGCGCCTTCTGGCCAACAAGGGCTTCAATGTGGGCGAACAGGTGCGCGCGGATACCGACCGGTTCATCCAGGTGCTCAACCCGGTCCTGCTCTACATGGAGGAATGCTGCGACATCGATCCCGAGAAAAAGGTCGAGTCGGAGGAACTGTGGGCGCATTACAAGGAGTGGTGCAAGGACTCGGGCCACCGGGCCTTGTCGAAAAACCGGTTTTGGGACCAGGTCTCGATGAACGTTCCGGGCGGGGAGAAGCGGCCGCTTGGGAAAACGAGGCGCAGTCATTTTATCGGCCTGGCCCTGAAGCTGAAAACCAAATACGTGTAGCCGGCAGGGCCGCGGCGGTTCCGCGGCCAGGTCCCGGATCGTCCCTTCCATCAAAGCCGTGACAATATGATCGTCCCATCGGCAAAAGACGGCCCGAAGGGCCTTCCTTTTCGCCTTCCCCTCAGGGCCGGCGCGCGCCGTTTTTCGCCGCTCCCCTCCGCCCCTCCAACTCCAAGTTTGGACCGCCAGGGTGAAGGCAGGGTGAAGGCTACGGGCTCCAGGGTGAAGGCTACGGGCGGTGTGCCGGCCAACATATTTTGGAGCTTTAACTTTGGCTCGTAAACAGGGTGAAGGCTACGGCCTTCAGGGTGAAGGCAAGGTGAAGGCAAAATGAAGGCGTAATTGATTGAATTTATTGGAAGTGAAGGAGGTGAAGGCTCTTTTGTACCTTTTCCTCTATTTAAAAAAAAGTACAAAAATAGAAAAGATAAAAAGGAAGGGCGAAACAGCCTTCACCTCCTTCACACCCTTCACCCTGCTCTTTGAAAAACTGAAGCCGCTGATGTCCGGTGGCCACGGATCAGGCCAGGGCGCCGCCGCCAGGCCGAGGGCCGCGCCGGCGGTCGGGCCCGGGCCGGAGGGCTTGTTGAGAATGGTTCGGCCTGGCGGGCCGGGAGGCTGTGCGGGGCTGTGTTGATGAATCAAGGCATGCCTGACGGGTGGAGATCGCGGGATTTTTTGCATCGCCCGGGCGAGCGAAACAGGGCCGGAGTGCAGGCGGATGAGCGGTCTAGTCCGGGTCGGCGAGGGGGAAGCGGGGCGCGGGCATAACTGCCTGATAACACAATCTTCAACACAGCCCGGGGCTATGTGCATCGGAAATTTGACGCGGATGAATCGACCATGAAAACGTTCGTTTTAAAAGACGTTTAATCGAATACGAATATACTTGACATCTTGTATCGTTTGAGAGCAATATCAGGCCGTATTCCGGGTTTTCTTTTATCATGGGGGCAAAGGAGGTGTTGGCGATGCCAAAAACGGCGGCTTACATCCGGGTTTCGACCGACCGGCAGGACGTGGACAACCAGCGCCTGGAGGTCCTCAGTCTGGTCAACGAGCGGGGCCTGGGCAAGGCCGAGTTCGTGGAAGAGACCGTCTCGGGCCGGCAGCCGTGGCGCGAGCGCAAGCTGGCCGAGGTCATCGAGGGCCTGGCCGAGGGCGACAACCTGGTCGTGGCCGAGTTGAGCCGGCTGGGGCGGTCCATGCTAGAGATCATGGAGATACTGGCCCTGCTGGCCGGCCGGCATGTCCACGTCTTCGCGGCCAAGGGCGGCTGGGCGCTGGACGGATCGCTCCAGTCCAAGATCGTGGCCATGGTCCTGGCCATGGCGGCGGAGATCGAGCGGGACCTGATCAGCCAGCGGACCAAGGCGGCCCTGGCGACCAAGCGGGCTCAGGGCGTGCGCCTGGGCCGGCCGCCCGGGCCGGGGACGTCGAAGCTGGACAAACACCGGGACGAGATC
>JAHJTB010000523.1 GCA_018830135.1 Pseudomonadota bacterium
AGGCCAGAACCACCTTTTTCGCTTTCCTCGACACAGAAACCTCCCCGGGGCCGTCAGGACCCCGAATATGATCGTCCCGGGCGTAAGGCCCGGTCAGTTGGAACCGGCCCGGTCCTTTTCAGCCAGGCCCAGGATCAGGAATTCAAGCAGGGCCTTCTGGGCGTGCAGCCGGTTTTCGGCCTGGTCGAAGACCACGGACTGCTCGCTTTCAAGCACGTCTTCCGTGATCTCCTCGCCCGGGTGGGCCGGCAGGCAATGCATGACCAGGGCGCCCGGCGCGGCATGGGCCATCAGTTCGGCGTTGACCTGATAGGGCCTGAAAACATCCCGCCGCGCCTCGACCTCCTTCTCCTGGCCCATGCTGACCCAGACGTCCGTGTTGACGACCTCGGCCCCGGTCACGGCCTCGATCGGGTCCCGGGTGACGGTGATCGGCATATCGGCCTGGAGCAGTGCCCGTTTCATGACCGCGTCGTCAGGATCGTATCCCTCGGGCACGGCCAGGGCCAGTTCGAAGCCCATGATGGCGGCGGCGTTGATCCAGGAATGGGCCACGTTGTTCCCGTCCCCGACCCAGGCCACCTTGAGGCAGTCCAGGTGGCCGCGCCTCTCCTGGACCGTGAACAGGTCCGAAAGAACCTGGCAGGGATGATAGGAGTCGGTCAGGGCGTTGATCACCGGTATGGCCGCGTGCCGGGCCAGTTCTTCGACCTCGGCGTGGTCGAAGGTCCGAATGATCAGGGCGTCCAGGTACCGGGACAGGACCCGGGCCGTGTGGGAGGCCGGTTCGTCGCGGGAGAGCTGGGTCTCGCCCCCCTGCATGTAAACCACGCGGCCGCTCAGGTCCATGATCCCCACCTCGAAAGAGACGCGGGTCCGGGTCGAAGGCTTGTTGAAAATCATGCCCACGGTCAGGCCCTGGAGCGGCCCCCCGATCTTGCCGGCCGCCCGTTTGGATTTCCATCGCGCGGCGGATTTGAGCAGGGTCCGTATCTCGGTGCGGGTCAGATCGTTCAGGGTCAGGAAGTCTCTTTTCATATTCAATCCTCGAGGGCCTCGGCCTCCGCGACCAGGACCTCTTCCAGTACGGGCATCAGCCGGTCCACTTCCGCTTCGGTAATGATCAGGGGGGGCAGAAATCTGAGGACCGTGTCCTGGGTGCAGTTGACCAGAAATCCCCGGTCCATGAGCGCCTTGACCGCGCCTCCCCCGGGGAAATCCAACTGGAGGGCCAGAATCAGCCCCCGGCCGCGGACCTGCCGGATAAAGTCGTGACGGCCGGCCAGCTTTTGCAGCAGGGTCTTGAAATACGCCCCGACGCGCCGGACCTGGTCCAGAAATCCCGGAGCGAGCATGACGTCGAGCACGACCAGGGCCGCGGCCGAAACCAGGGGCGTTCCGCCGAAGGTGGTGGCGTGGGTGCCCGGTCCGAAATGTTCGGCCACGGTCTCCCGGGCCAGGCAGGCCCCCATGGGGAGCCCGTTGGCCAGGGCCTTGGCCAGGGTCATGATGTCCGGTTCGACCCCGAAGTTCTCATAGGCGAACAACTCGCCCGTCCGGCCCAGGCCGACCTGGACCTCGTCGAATATAAGCAGGATGTCCCGCGAACGGCACGACTCGGCCGCCCTTTCCAGAAAGCCGGCGGGCGGCTCGTTGACGCCGCCTTCCCCCTGGATGGGCTCGATCATCACCGCGCAAACGTCTTCGGTCATGGCCCGGTCCAGGGCCTCGGGGTCTCCCCAGGGCAGGTAGCCGAAGCCGTCGACCAGCGGCTCGAATCCCTTGTGGATTTTGGTCTGGGCCGTGGCGGACAACGTAGCCATGGTCCGGCCGTGGAAGGAATGTTCCATGCTCAATATCCGGTACCGGCCGGCCCCGTACCGGTCGTGGGAGTATTTGCGGGCCAGCTTGATGGCCGCCTCGTTGGCCTCGCCCCCCGAGTTGCAAAAAAAGACCCGGTCGGCAAAGGAGTTATCGACCAGCCGTTCGGCCACGCGGACCATGGGCTCTGTAAAATACAGGTTCGAAACGTGGACCAGGGTTCGGGCCTGCCGGGCCACGGCCACGGCCACGCCCTCATGGGCGTGCCCCAGACTGGCCACGGCCAGTCCGGCCACGAAGTCCAGGTACTCCCGCCCTTCCGGATCGTAAACCAGGGCGCCCCGGCCGCCGGCCAGGGCCAGGTCGTACCGGCCATAGGTGTTCATGACCACCCTCGCCGCCTTGCTTTTGATCTCTTCGGAACTCATGCCCATGTTCATGCTTCCCCGCCCTTGACGACCTGGGTCCCGATGCCCTGGTCGGTGAATATTTCCAGCAGTACGGCATGCAGCTTGCGCCCGTCGATGATGTGGGCCTTGCCGGCGCCCCGGTCCAGGGCCTGGGCGCAGCAGTCCAGCTTGGGCAACATGCCTCCGACGATGGTGCCGTCGGCCTTGAGAGACTCGATCCGGTCCGCCTCGATGGTCGGTATCAGGCGGCCCTCCTTGTCCAGGACCCCCTCGACGTCGGTCAGCAGGATCAGCTTTTCGGCTTGCAAAGCCGCGGCCACGTGGCCGGCGACCAGATCGGCGTTGATGTTGTATGTCTCGCCGCCCGACCCGACTCCGACCGGCGCGATGACCGGTATGAAACGATCCTTTTCCATGACCTTCAGAATGCCCTGGTCGATGTACTCGACCTGGCCCACATGTCCGATGTCGATGATTTCCGGGGGCAGGTCCCCCTCTTGGCGCACCAGGTGCATCTTGCTGGCCTGGATCAGACCGCCGTCCTTGCCCGACAGGCCCACGGCCTTGCCGCCGTTGCGGTTGATCAGGTTGACGATCTCCTTGTTGACCTTGCCCACCAGGACCATCTCGACCACGTCCATGGTCTCGCCGTCCGTGACGCGCATTCCGGAAACAAAGGTGGACTCGATGTTCATCCGCTTGAGGACCCGCCCGATCTGGGGCCCGCCGCCGTGCACGACCACGGGGTTGAGGCCGACGTACTTGAGCAGGACCACGTCCTGGGCGAAGCCCTGCTTCAGGCCCTCGTCGACCATGGCGTGGCCGCCGTACTTGATCACTACCGTCTTGTTGGCGAACCGGCGGATGTAGGGCAGGGCCTCGATCAGCACAAGGGCCTTTTCTTCGATGGAGTAGCTCATAGGATGTACCGGCTCAGGTCGACGTCGTCGATGATGTCGGCCAGCTTCTCCTGGACGTAGGCGGCCGTGATCATGATCCGGGTCGGTCCGATGTCCGGGGCCTCGAAGGAGACCTCGTCCAGGAGACGCTCCATGACCGTGTGCAGCCGCCGGGCGCCGATGTTCTCCGTGCGGTCGTTGACCTGGCAGGCGATCTCGGCGATCTCGGACACCGCGCCCTGGTCGAAGTCGATCTCGACCTCCTCGGTGGCCATCAGGGCGCAGTACTGGGTGATCAGCGCATTTTCCGGTTCGGTCAGAATCCGAATGAACTCGTCCCGGCCCAGGGAGTCCAGTTCGACCCGGATCGGGAAACGGCCCTGGAGTTCGGGGATAAGGTCCGAGGGCTTGCTGACGTGGAAGGCCCCGGAGGCGATAAACAGGATATGGTCGGTCTTGACCATGCCGTACTTGGTGGTCACCGTCGAGCCTTCCACCAGGGGCAGCAGGTCCCGCTGAACGCCTTCCCGGGACACGTCCGCCCCCCCCTGCTTCTGCTCCCGGCCGGCGACCTTGTCGATCTCGTCGATGAATATGATGCCCGACTGCTCGACGCGCTCCAGGGCGGTCTCCACGACCCGGTCCATGTCGATCAGTCGCTGGGACTCCTCCTGGGTCAGCAGGTTGAGGGCCTCCCGGACCTTGACCTTGCGGTGCTTGGTCTTCTTGGGGAACAGGTTGCCGAACAGGTCCTTGATATTGACGTCCATCTCCTCCATGCCCATGTTGGAAAAGACCTCGACCATGGGCCGGCTGTGGTCCGGCACCTCGATATCGAGCAGGCGTTCGTCCAGCTTGCCTCCCCTGAGCAGGCGGCGCAGTTTTTCCCGGGTGTTGCCCCGGGCGCTTTCCCCCAGGTCCTGACTGGGCCGGACCAGTTCCAGGGCGCCTCCGGAAACGACGTCCTCCTCGTGGCCCTCTCCCCGGGGCCGGGTGGGCAGGAGAATGTCCAGGAGGCGCTCCTCGGCGATCTCGGCGGCCTTGGCCTCGACCGTCTGCCGCTCCTCGGCCTTGACCATGTTGACGGCCAGTTCGGTCAGGTCCCGGATCATGGACTCGACGTCCCGGCCCACGTACCCGACCTCGGTGAACTTCGAGGCCTCGACCTTGAGGAAAGGCGACTGGGCCAGCCGGGCCAGGCGTCGGGCGATCTCGGTCTTGCCCACGCCCGTGGGGCCGATCATGATGATGTTCTTGGGCGCGATCTCGTCTCGCAGGTCTTCGGGCACCTGCTGCCGCCGCCACCGGTTCCGGAGGGCGATAGCCACGGCCCGCTTGGCCTTGCCCTGGCCCACCACGAAGCGGTCCAGTTCGGCCACGATCTGGCGCGGGGTCAATACGGACATATCCTTAGTCAGAGGCATCCAGTTCCTCGATCGTGATATTTTCGTTGGTGTAAATGCATATCCCGGCCGCGATCCGCATGGCCTCCTCGGCGACGGAACGGGCCTCGAGCTCCGTGTGGGCGAGCAGGGCCCGGGCCGCGGCCAGGGCGTACGGACCGCCCGAACCGAGGGCCGCCAGTCCGTCGTCCGGCTCGATCACATCCCCGGTCCCGGAGATGAGCAGGGTGTTCTTCCGGTCGGCGACCACGAGCAGGGCCTCCAGACGGCGCAGGCTTCGATCGGTCCGCCAGTCCTTGGCCAGTTCGACCGCGCTCCGGACCAGATTGCCGTGGTACTGTTCGAGCTTGCTTTCAAAGCGCTCGAACAGGGTGAAGGCGTCGGCCGAAGCCCCGGCGAAACCGCACAGGACCTGTCCCTCGTAAATGCGCCTGACCTTGCTGGCCGCCTGCTTCATGACCGTGGCCCCCAGGGTGACCTGCCCGTCGCCGGCCACGACCACCCGCCCCCGGTGGCGAACCGCCAGAATCGTCGTGGATTTCATTCCGTCCAATGCTTCTCCCATGCTTTCCGGCACCCGTATCGTTAAAAAGTCCCGCCTCCGAACGCCCGCGCATCATGCCCGGGCGAACCGGCGGCCTACTTTTCTTCCCCGACCTGGACCCTGGCCCGGGGGTGGGCCTGATCGTAAACCGCCCGGATGTGGTCCAGGTTCAAATGCGTGTATTTCTGGGTCGTCGACAGGCTGGCATGGCCCAGCAGTTCCTGGATGGCCCGGATGTCCGCCCCGGCCTCGAGCATATGCGTGGCAAAGGAATGTCGGAGAGCGTGGGGCGAAAGGCCTGTATCGAGGCTGAGACGGCGGACGTAGGCGTCCACCTGGCGCCGGAAGACCCGATCGTTGAGGCGTCCGCCCCGGACGCCCAGAAACAGAGCCGGCGTCTCTGGAACAGATGAAGCGAGCCAATGATCCCGCACGTTCAGGTAACGTTCCAGGGCCTCGAGCGCCTTTCGGCCCACGGGCACAAGCCGTTCCTTGCCGCCCTTGCCCCGGACCCTCGCCAGGCCCTGGACCAGGTCCAGGTCCTCGGTGTTCAAACCGACCAGTTCCCCGACCCGCAGGCCCGAGGAGTAGGCCAGTTCCAGGGCGGCCCGATCCCGCAGGCCCACCGGGTCCGCGGCCCCGGGCGCCTCG
>JAHJTB010000060.1 GCA_018830135.1 Pseudomonadota bacterium
ACTCGTCGCGGGTCTTTTCGGCGAAGACCCGGTCGAAGAGGGCCACCAGCTCGGGACAGTTGGCCTTGCGGGCCTGGTCATCGGCGAAACGGGGGTCGTCCAGGAGCTGGTCCTGGCCGGTGGCCCGGCAGAAGGTGGGCCAGTAGCGGGATTCGGGATGATGGGTGCCCAGTATCCATTTGCCGTCCTTGCAGACGAAGGCATTGCGCAGGGGGTTGTTGTGGCTCCGGTCCCAGGCCATTTTGGACATGTCCGCGCCGATCAGGTTGTTGCCCATCATGTTGCAGTACAGGAGCCAAAGGCCGGTGCTGTAAAGGGAGACGTGAACCTCCTGGCCGCGGCCCGTCCGCTCCCGGGCGAAGAGGGCGGCCAGGATGGCGTGGCTGGCGGCAATGGCCGTGGCCTGGTCCAGGACGCCGAGATGGATGAGAAGGGGGTGGTCGGAGCCGGTGATGAAGGTCATGCCGGAGCGGGCCTGTCCGAGGGGGTCGAAGGCGCCCAGGTCGCTCATGGGGCCTTCGGGGCCGTAACCGGAAACGTTGGCGTGGACGATGCGGGGATTGACCCGGGCAATACGCTCGTAGTCCAGGCCCATCCGGGCCTTGGTGCTTTTGCGCAGATTGGTCATGAATACGTCCGCGCCCTGGATCAGGCGGTGGAAGACCTCCCGGCCGGGTCCGGTCTGGATGTTGAGATAGATGCCCCGCTTGTTTCGGTTCGAGACTTCGAACATCAGACTTTCACCGTTGTCCATGGCGAAATCGAAGCGGCCCACGTTGGTCCAGAACCGTTCAGGGTCGCCGGAACCGTTTTCGATCTTGACGACGTCAGCCCCCATGTCGCCGAGTATGGCCGTGGCTCCCGGACCGGCGTGAAATACGCCGTATTCAACGATCCGGACGCCTTCCAGGGGTCCGGGTTGCTGCGTCTTGTCCATCATAATTCCTGGTCCTCCTTGTGCGGGCCGGCAAGGCCCGATCCGGGCCAACTAAACATAAAATCGGCCCGGGCGCAAGATGGGGAGGGGCCGAAGCGGCCTGGAGACCCCGGTCATTCCGATTCTGAAGAAGATTTCGATTTGTCCCGGTTGACAAAACGGATGGAATTCATCTGGCCTGCGTATCGAAACATCGCGCCCAGACCCTGGATTTCCATCAGGGTGTTCAGGGCCTCCTTGTTTTGAAAAGCGTCCGCAACTCCCACGGCGGCGATATCCGCGGCGATCCCGGCCACGGTTTCGTCGAGGCGGTCCCGTGGGGCGGCCAGGCTGACCAGGCCGATGCGTTCGGCTTCCCGGCCGTCCACGGTCCGTCCGGTCATGAGCAGATAGCGGGCCTTCTTGGGGCCCAGCAGAACCTGCCACAGCGGCATGCTGCTTACGCCGCCTCTTTTCATGGCCGGGTGCCCCAGGACCGCGTCTTCGGCGGCCACGCTGACGTCGCAGAGCATCTGAAGGTAGCAGCCCCCGGCCAGGGCATACCCGTGGACCTTGGCCACGGTGGGTTTGGGGAAGTTCCAGATGCGCATGTACCGGGCCTCGATCCCCCGCAGGTTCAGCATGGCCTCTTTGACGTTCCATTCCGCGACCCCCGACCTGGGGCCGTGGATGTAGTAGCTGCCCTTGAGGTCGTAGCCCGAGCAGAATGACGGCCCGTTGCCCTGGAGTACGACCACCCGGACCGCGTCGTCCGCTTCGGCCAGGTCGAAGGCCTCGTCCAGGTCGTCGAGCAGATCGTAGCCGAGCGCGTTGTGCCGCTCCGGGCGGTTCATGGCGATCGTTCCGACATGATCTGAAACACGATATTCCACGGTTTGCATCTTTGCACCCTCCTCCGTTGATTTATGGATCATACCTTAACCCAAGGCCACCCGGGGATAAAGGCCATAATTTGAGCATCAGTTCCGTGCGTTGGATGGAGGGCGCGACAGGGCGGTTCTTTAATGCCGCCAAAGACTCAAAGGTCATGGATGAATCGGCTTTTTCATTGACCCCTGGCCGGACTTTTCTTTAATATGAAATACAGGGCGAGGAATGGCCGGCGGTGTTGTCGGCGGGGCACGCGATGAAATATTCGAAACTAATTTTTATTGTTTCCGGCGTTTCTCTGGCTGCGGGGCTGTACGCGGCCAGCCTGTATGATTATCTGCTTTTTCACACCCTGGCCGAGCTGTTCAGCATCGTCGTGGCCTTCTCCCTGTTCATGATCGCCTGGAACTCCCGCCGGCACATCGAAAACGCCTATCTGGTCTTCATCGGCATCGCATACTTCTTTGTCGGCGGCCTGGACCTGGTCCACACCCTGGCCTACCGGGGCATGCCGATCTTCGAAAACGACGGCAACACCGCCACCCAGCTCTGGATCGCGGCCCGGTACATGGAAAGCCTCTCTCTGCTGGCGGCTTTCGGGTTTCTGCCCGGCCGCGCCCGAATGCACGCCAATCTGGTCTTTTCGATCTATCTCCTGATCACCGTCACCGTTTTGGCTTCGATATTCGAATGGAAAATATTCCCGTTCTGTTTCGTCCCCGGCCAGGGACTGACCTGGTTCAAAAAACTGAGCGAGTACATCATTTCCTCGATCCTGGTCCTGGACATTATCCTGCTTCTGAAAAACCGGTCCCGGTTCGAAGGGCAGGTCTTCACCCTCCTGGTCTGGTCCATGGGCCTGACCGTGGTTTCCGAACTGGCTTTCACCTTTTACGTCAGCACCCACGGACTGTCCAACCTGGTGGGGCATTATGTGAAGATCACCTCTTATTATCTGATTTACCGGGCGATCATCGTCATCGCTTTGACCCGGCCGTTCGATATCATTTTCCGGGAACTGGCCTTCAACCAGCAGATGCTGTCCGAGGCCAAGCAGGCGGCCGAAGAAGCCAACCGGGCCAAGAGTGAATTCCTGGCCCACATGAGCCACGAAATACGGACGCCGCTCAACGCCATCATGGGTATGGCGGACCTGGCCCTCAGGACCGACCCGCAGGACGATCAGCGCGAGAATCTGGAAGTTATCGCCGACTCCTCACGCCACCTGCTCACGGTTATCAACGACATCCTCGACCTGTCCAAGATCGAGTCCGGCATGGTTGAAATCGAGCAGGTCGATTTCGATCTGCATCGGCTGTTGTATCGAGTCGAGAATTCATTCCGGGCCGAAGTCGAACAAAAGGGCCTGGAGTTCGATCTGATCCAATCCTCCGACCTGCCGCGCTTCATCAAAGGGGACCCGATCCGGCTCCGGCAGGTGCTGATCAATCTGGTGGGCAACGCCGTCAAGTTCACCGATGCCGGCCGGGTGGGCATCGAGGCGGGCGTGTGGGAAGGCCGGACCGGGGAGTCGGAAACCGGGGGGGACGTCGTGCTCCAGTTTTCCGTGACCGATACGGGCATTGGCATTCCCAGGGACAGTTGGGAGCGGATATTCGAGTCTTTCAGCCAGGCGGATGCTTCCATGACTCGCCGGTACGGCGGTACCGGCCTGGGGCTGGCCATTTCCAGGCGCCTGGTCCGGCTGATGGGCGGCGACCTGTGGGTTGAAAGCGAGCCGGGCCGGGGCTCCCGCCTGTATTTCCGGGCCGTGTTCCAGCCGGGCAAGGAGCCCCTCTCCGAAACTCATCCCGAGGAAGCGGAGGCCGGCGTCTTCGATCGGCCGTACCGCCGGTTGCGGGTTCTGGTGGCCGAGGACAACCCGTTCAATGTCAAGGTGGCCCTGAAGTTTATGGACCGCCTGGGCCATGATGCCCGCGTGGCCGAAAACGGCCTCGAAGCGCTGGCAGCCTTGCGGGAACATCCCTTCGACGTGGTGTTGATGGACCTGGAGATGCCGGGAATGGAAGGCCTCGAGGCCATCCGCCACATTCGGGACGGCCGGGCCGGAGAGGAGGTCCGGGGCGTGCCGATCATCGCCCTGACCGCCCACGTCCTGCCCGAGTTCAAGCGGGTGGCCGAAGAGGCGGGCGCGGATGATTACCTGCTCAAGCCCGTGGACCTTGATGACATGGCCAGGGCCTTGGGGCGAATCGCCGCCGGTGATGGACGGGGCTCCGTCGATCCTCCGGACCTCCCGCCCGACGAAAGCAGCTCTTCGTTGCTGGACCAGACGACAGCCCTGCGCCGTGTAGGCGGCGACATGGCCCTGCGGGACGAACTGCGAAAGGTTTTCCGGGAGGACGTGCCGGCCAGGATGAAAGCGCTTGACGGGGCCATCTCGGCCAACGACCTGAAATCCGCCTCGGCGCTGGCCCATACCCTGAAAAGCTACACCGGCACGATCGGAGCGACGTCGAGCTTCCGCCTGGCCATCGAGTTGGAACGCATGGCCCGGGACGGGCGGGTCGACCAGGTCCGTGAACTGTTCACGGAACTGGTCGCCCAGATCGAGCAGGTCATCGCCCAGATCGAGGATTGATTTTCAAATCAAATTGGGCGATCGGCCTTGACAGCCGGTTCCCGACCTCTCTATACTACTTCCGACCAACACATTTTCAGGTTGAAGCTCCCCGGGGCAAGCCGCGAGGAATGCGCCCGCTCCGCATGTTCTAGAAAGTCGTACGGATGTCGTGAGGAGGTACCCGATGAATATCCCGGTCCTGGCCGAAGAGGCGCTGCAGCGTCTCGGCGAACGCAGAACCCTGTTTTTCGAGGACCAGTGGTACACGAACGTCGAAATTGCCGACAAGGCCCGACGGCTGCATGCCGCTCTGAGCCGGCTGGGGCTGAAGAAGGGCGATTTCGGCCTGATGTACATGATCAACGATCCCGCGGTCTACGTGGTTTTTGGAGGTATCTTTCGAACCGGCGCCGCGGCCCTGCCGGTCATGTTCACCCTGACCGCGCCCGAGTTGCGCTTCGTGCTCGAGGACTCCAGGGCCCCGGGCATCGTCACCGACATCATGAATCTGGCCAAGGTTCGGGAGGCCGTCCAGGGTCTGGACTTTGTCCGCTGGATCGTGATTTCCGGCGGCCAGGACGATCCGGGGGCGGTCATCCCCGAATTCAGCCTGGAAACGCTGATTCAAGAGGATCGGACCGAGGGCCTGCCCTCGATCGACGATGACGACGTGGCCCTCATGATGTACACGGCCGGAACCACGGGCAAGCCCAAGGGCGTCATGCTGACCCACGGCAATCTGTTTGCCTCGGCCGACGCGGCCAATGAAGTGGCCGGGCTCGAACACATCGAGACACGACGGATCAGCATCAGCGCTCTGCCCATGGCCCATATCTTCGGTGTGGGCGTCATGAACGCCGGGTACATGATCCCGGAACGCCTGGCCGATTCGTACGGCGTCCAGATGCCCTGGTTCGAACCGGAAAAGTACATGAGGCTCATCCAGGAGCATCGATGCAACACCATGGCCGCCGTGCCGACCATCCTCATCTTCATCCTCAACCACCCCAACGTGGGCCAGTACGACCTGTCTTCCATGGAAGAGGTCGTCTGCGGCGCCTCGACCCTGCCGGTCGAGATCGCCAAGGCCTTTCAGGAAAAGTACGGCTGTCGGGTCCGGGAAATATACGGCCAGACCGAAAGCACCGGTCTGGGCTCCGCCAACCGGCTGACCTGGCCCTACATGCCCGGTTCGGCCGGCAAGGCCTACTACAACACCAAGCTGGCCATCTTCGACGATCAGGACAAGGAACTGCCGCCCGGGGGGATCGGCGAGGTCGTCCTCCAGGGACCCGCGATCATGAAGGGCTACCTGAACCGGCCCGAGGCCACGGCCGAGGCCCTGCGCGGAGGCTGGCTGCATACCGGCGACATGGGCTATCTGGACGAGGATGGCTGGCTGTATATCGTGGACCGGAAGAAGGATAT
>JAHJTB010000524.1 GCA_018830135.1 Pseudomonadota bacterium
AGGGAGTCGATCGAGATGACGATGACCCGGGGGGCCTTTGACGAGCCGATTCTCTTGGACGGCGGCGGCCCGGGGTTGAAGGACGGGCGATCGGGCCCGTGCAGAAAATACCAGCCCCCCAGGCCCAGGGCCGCGCCCGCGGCCAGGCCGGTCTTGATAAAGCGGCGTCTGCTGATTTTGCCCGTCATGTCAGGGGCTCCCATCCGGCGGTCCGTCTGTTTTGCGTGCGGGCCCGGCCTTCCCGCGGCGTTTTTCCAGGATACGCACCGTGACGAGGACCGCGGTTCCCACCAGGAGCGGCAAGAGCAGGGCTTTGGTTTCCAGGGGATTCAACGAACCGCCGGTGCGAAGGACTTCCACGACCACGTCGGTCAGCCAGGCAAAGATGATGATGTGATGCACCGTGCCCAGAACCGTGCCCCAGAACACATCCCGGAACTCGAGGCTGGACAGGCCCAACAACCAGTTGGTCGGCGGCGCCACGAAGAACAGGAGGCGCAGGTAGACCACGGCCAGAAGTCCGCGGTCCTCCATACGGGCTTCAAGCCGGGACAGTCTGTGGCCGGCCATCCGGAGGACCAGGTCCCGGCCCAGGGCCCGGGCCGTGAAGTAGATGGCCGTTACGGCCAGGTAGATGCTTATGGCCCCAAGCAGGGCGCCGGACACTCCGCCGAAGATGCAGACGGCAAAGTAGATCACGACCACCGCCGGGATGTAGGCCATGATGGCCGCGACGGAGACTCCCACAAAAGCGACCGGTCCGAAGGCGCCCAGGGACAAGGCATAGGACTGAACCGAAGCCACGGCCGACGTAAATCTGGCCCGGGTCATGTACTGGCCGTAGTCGGTCGCCTGGTACAAGGCGTAGAGGCCGATCAGTATCAGAATCAGCAGTCCGGCCTTCAGCCAGACCCGCCGCGTCTTGGGAAATTCGTGAGGCAATGTCTCCCCTCGATGGCAAAAAATCGATGACCCGGTGAAAACCGGCGGCCCTCCGTCGGAGGCGCTATTACCAGTCCCCCAAGCGAACCCCTTCCCGCAGACAGACAAAGGCCTTGCGCAAGGCCTGGATCAACGAGTCGCCTTCCAGGCCCGAGCGCGTGTAGTGTTCCAAAATTCCGCGGACCAGGTCGTACAGGAATTCCGGCTCGACGTCGCTCCGGATGTCGCCGCCATCCTGGCCCTGGCGGATAAAATCGATAATCTCGACCGCCGCCCGTTTCTGGTGACTCAGGGCCTTGGCCTCGAGAGCGGGAAATTCCAGAAAGATTTCCGGCAAGGCGACCCGCGGTCTTTCGGCCAGAAAGAACGGTCCCTGTTCGAGCATGCGCAGGGCGGCCGATCGATAGCCCTTCTCCTCCCGGATGATGGTTTTCAGCAGCTCGATGGTCGTGTCGATCTGCCCCAGGACGATGGTTTCAAAGAGCTGCTCCTTGGAGCCGATGATTTTGTAGAGCGTGTTTTTGGCCAGTCCGCATTCCCGGGCCAGTTCGGCGGTACTCCAGCCTTTGGGGCCTCGTCTGGCGATGAATCCGGCGGCCTTTTGCAGGACCAGGTCCTGGATTTCGGGCTTTTGGGCTTTGACGTTCATAATCTACTTGGACCAATATGGTTTGTTTGGTCTGTTTTGTCAAGGGCTTTTAGGGCTCGGCCGGAACCTTTCAGCGTTTGATGGCATTCAATGACCGTCCTGTCGCGGTCTTTGGCCGAAGGGCGCGTGGGCGGCGGGAATAATCTCAAAACATGGGTGTCCCAATAATTCCCTGGGGGAAATGATCGGCGCCGGTTCGTCCGCCTTTCAGCATCTCGGGCTCCGGGTCGCTCAACTGGTGGCCCGGGACGTCCACGGCCTTTTCCTGACCGATCCGATTAAAACGGCACTGGTCGCGTCCCGCCTGGCCTCTCACAAGGCCAGCGTCCTGGGCTTTGAAAACGGTTTTGTCGCGGCCGGGCTGGTCATTCTGCTGGGCATCCCGATAAGCCTGCTCTTGAAAAGGCCCGCCGGCCCGGCCCGTCCGCTCGCGGGCAGGTCTTGATGGAGGGCGGCCCCCCGGGCTGGAGGATATGGGGCGGGTTCGGGCGGATGCGATATCCGGATCACGAAATATGGGGGTCCTGCCAACTCTCTGTTTGGGCCAGGGCCACGTTGCGATAGTTGATGTTCGAGTTCCAGGCGAACATGGCCGCGATGGGATTGCGGGTGGCGCAGATCGTGCGGAAGGCTTTGCGTAACAGTCGAGGCCGGGCATACATGCGCCGGTTGCATTCGGCCATGGTTCGAGACAGCACGGCCGGCTCCATGCGTCCGGGCCGGTAGACCACTTCGGTCATGTCATAACGGTCCCAGTCGCCGGGGAAATCGGAGTAAAGCAACCGCCGGTCATCCCGCAGCCTGTCGAAAAGCCGGGTTCCCGGCAACGGGGTCAGGAAAGTGGTCTGCATCACGTCGACCCCGCTTTTCATCATGTATTCGGCGCGGCGCTCGAGTTTCTCCGGGGTGTCGCTGTCCATGCCAAAGATAAAGGCCCCCAGGACGCTGATGCCGGCCCGATGAATTCGTTTGAAGGCCTCGGCGTAGGCGTCCACCCCTCTGGACAGGTTGAGCTGCTTGTTCACTTCGGCCAGGCCGTCGACCTCTTCGGCCTCGAGCCCTAAAAAAACCATTTTACACCCGGACCTGCCGGCCCAGTACAACACCTCGTCGTCTTCGCCAAAGTTCAGAGAGGCCTGACAGAACCACCAGAACTTCATTTTCCGTTCGACCATCCCTCGGAAGATTTCCAGGGCCTGCTCTTTCGATTCCTTTCCGTAGCCGATGATGTTGTCATCGACGAAAAAGAGCATCTTGTGATGGGACAGGCTTTCCAATTCGTCCAGGACTTCACGGGGCGGACGGCGCCGGTACCGCCTGCCGTTAAAGGCGGTGACGGAACAGAACTCGCAGTCCATGGGGCAGCCTCGTGACGTCTGGACCGAGGCGAACATATAGTCCGGATGAAAAAGGTCCCGGCGAGGGACGGCCAGATCGTTCAGGGCGGACCATTCACCTTTGTAGACCGATTGAAGACGGCCCGCGTCCACATCGGCCATGACCCTCGGCCAGACAGTCTCCGCTTCACCGATCACCACGGCGTCCACGAACCGGCCGGCCTCTTCCGGGCGCATCGATGCGTGAATGCCTCCGATAATGACGGGAACGCCCTGCTCTTTGTACGTGGCCGCGATTTGATACGCACGGTTGGCCGAGGCGGTGAAGGCGGTGATGCCGACCAGGTCGGCCTTCCGGTGGGTGAAGGGCGTCCAGTTCTCGTCGACCAGTTCCACCTCCCAGTTTTCCGGGGTCAGGCCGGCTACAATACCCAGGCCGATGGGCGGGAAGCGGGAGCTTTTATTGACCGCCAACCCGGTCCGGACCGGGTTGACCGGATTGATCAACAGCAGTCTTTTTCCAGGCATGACGAGGTCGCTCCATACCGCGAATTCGTATTGACGGACGCCAAGGCAGCCCTTCCTTTCTGACACGGGTCATGGGGCAAGGGCCGCGATCTCCGTATCTCATACTTTCTTGCCGCGCGTTTTGCCGGCTGAACATGCGGGGCGGCAAACCCATCGAGGCTTGCCGAGGGGGCTACAGCCTTTGAGTTGAGCCGAAAGGATCGTGACTCGAGTGCCAATCGAACGCTTATTAAGCTTTCGGGCATGTTAATCCATTTGTGCTCTCCGGGTCAAGGCGAACCCATCCATCCCGGCGGGCTCTGCGTTGTGGCGGCAGCTGGTGGCAATAAGCAGGCTTCAGCGGTTAGCGGCGTTACGGAAGCGCCCTGTCGAGGCCGGGGACCGCGCGGGCGGCTGGAAGGCGGGAGGCCAACCGGGCTGCCTCGAGCAAATGCTCCTTGACAGGTTTGGAGGGGCCATGTTACAGAGATGGGCACTATTAAAACTAACGAGCGTTCGTATCCAATCCATCGGCGGGCGGTTGGGCGAGGATCGCGGCATTCGGGCGGTAAGCCTAGCGGATTCAGGTAATCCGACCAGGGGAGTCCTAATCCTGACGGATAAAAAATGATAAGAACAAGCGTTTCGTTTGGAAAGGTGGTCGGCCGGGAATATCCCGGCCTGGGGAACAAGCGGAAATCATCGCCATGAACGCAGGCCTTGACTGCTGCCCGGACAGGAGGCGCATCGCCGGACCCGCGGCCGGCCTTGACCTGTATTGGGGGCCGGACAAACACCTGAGCGGAATCGTTCGATGGAAAAAGGTTAGCGGAAGCGGATTGCATTGGCGAGTTGACCTGCATTAAACTGAACCGAACAGCCAATAACATCCATGGCCTCCATCTGGAAACGACCATCGGACGCGGTCAAGGCATTCCCGGCGGTCCGGAGGCGGTATTTCCGGAATCCCCCACCGCCCGGGCCATGCCTTCGAGACCGCGGCTTCGTGCCTGACCGACGCAAGCAACCCCAAAGCCAGGACCGGGTGATGACCCGGGTCCGCTTGAAGGAGCCCAGATGACGGACCACGACCAGGTCGCGCTTCAAGTTTCGAACATCAACCTGAGTTTCGGCGGGGTCCAGGCCCTGCACGGGATCGGCTTTGAAGTCCGGACGGGGGAGATCATGGCCATTATCGGCCCCAACGGCGCCGGCAAGACCTCGATGCTGAACTGCGTCAACGGATTTTACCGGGCCGACCCGGGCGGATCGATCCGGTACAAGGGCCGGGAACTGCGGGGCATGAAGACCCACGACATCGCCTCCCTGGGTATCGCCCGCGTCTTCCAGGGCATTCAGACCTATTCCGGCATGACCTCTCTGGACAATCTCATGACCGGCCGGCATCTGGCCCTGGACTACGGGGTCCTCTCGTCGCTTCTTTATTTCGGGACCTGGGCCCGCAAGGAGGAGATGAAGAACCGTCGCCGGGTCGAAGAGATCATCGACTTTCTGGAAATCGAGCCCATTCGTAAAAAGTACGTGGGCGAGTTGTCCTACGGGCTGCGCAAGCGCGTCGATTTCGGGCGGGCTTTGGCCATGGAGCCCGACCTGTTGCTCCTGGACGAACCCATGGCCGGCATGAACCTGGAGGAAAAGGAGGACATGGCCCGCTTCATTCTCGACGTGTCCGAGGAGCAGGGCACGACCATGGTCCTGGTCGAACACGACATGGGCGTGGTCATGGACATCGCCGATCATATCGTGGTGCTCGACTTCGGGGTCAAGATCGCGGACGGCACGCCCGAGGAGGTGGCCAACAATCCCGTGGTCATCGCCGCGTATTTGGGCGAGGAAGAGGGCGACTGATCATGTTCGATCCCAAGAGCCTATTGGAAGAGTGCGAGCCGCAACTCCGAAAAAGCGAACTTTCCGGGGAGTATTACCGGAGCCGCGTTCTCAGGATTCAGGACACCTTTCCGAAAATCCTGATCGATAACGCCAAGACCCATCCCGGCCGGTTGAGCATGCGAAAAAAGGATTTCGGCATCTGGAATACCTTCACCTGGGCCGAGGTGCTGGAAAAGATCAGGGCCATCTCGTTGGGCCTGGTCAGCCTGGGACTGAAAAGGGAGGACAAGGTCTGCATCATCGGCGACAACGACCCGGAGTGGTACTGGGCCGAGCTGGCCGTGCATTGCGCGGGCGGCGTGGTGGTGGGTTTTTACATCGACGCCATGCCGTCGGACATCGAGTTCATCGCCAACAACTCGGACACGGTCTACGTTTTCGCCAAGGACCAGGAGCAGGTCGACAAGTTCCTCGATGTCAAGGAGAAGATACCGGAAATACGGCGGATCATCTACTGGGACGACAAGGGAATGGGCGCTTACCGCCGGGACCCGTGGCTGCTGGAGATCGAGGAGCTCATGGAGGCCGGGCGCGGTTTTGAAAAGGCGAATCCCGGCTTTTTCGAGGCGTCCGTGGCGGAGGGAAAGGGGAGCGATCTGGCCGCGTTGTGCTACACCAGCGGTACGACCGGCCTGCCCAAAGGGGTGATGATCACTCATGAGTATTTGGTCAAGGCCACCATTCGCCTGACGGTCATGAACCCGCCCCAGGAAACGGACGAGTTCCTCTCGTTTGTCCCTCCGGCCTGGATCGCCGAACAGATCATGATGGCCATGTGGCTGGCCTTCAGCGTCACGGCCAACTTTCCCGAGGAGCCGGAAACGGTCATGGAGAACATCCGTGAGATCGGGCCTTCGTCTCTGCTGCTCGGTCCCATGCAGTGGCTGGGTCTGGTCTCCCAGGTCCAGATGAAGATTTTCGAGACCGGGGTCCTGCGCCGTTTGTTGTATCAGGCCTGTCTGGCGATCGGTTATCGGTATGCGGACTTCAAGCTGGAACGGCGGAGCGCCGTGCCCTGGCACTGGCGGCTGCTGAATTCACTGGCCAACGGCCTCTGCCTGATGCACATCCGGGACGCTCTGGGTTTGAGCAAGACGCGGGCCGGCATCACCGGGGGATCGGCTCTGGGACCGGACGTCTTTCGCTGGTTTCTGGCCATCGGGGTCAAGATTAGCGACGCGTATGGACTGACGGAGATCAACCCCCTGACCTCCCACGGCGAGGTGGTCAAGCCGGGCACCAGCGGCCGTCCGGTGCCGGGGGTCGAGGTGCGGATCAGCGAATCCGGAGAGATCATGGCCCGGTCCGACGTCATGTTTGCCGGGTACTACAAGAACCCGGAGGCCACGGCCGGGATGTTGGAGGACGGCTGGATCAAGACCGGCGACTGCGGGACGCTGGACGAGGACGGCCATTTGATCGTGTACGACCGGATGAAGGACATGCTTCCGTTGAGGACCGGGGCCAAGTATTCCCCGTCCTACATCCAGAACCGTCTTCGGTTCAGTCCGTACATCAAGGACGCCATGATCATCGGCGGCGAGGACCGGGATTTTCTGTTCGGGATCGTGACCATCGATTTTGACAACGTGGGCAAGTGGGCCGAGAAGAACCGAATATCGTACACGACCTTCGTGGATTTGAGTCAGAAGGAGGAGGTCTACCGCCTGATCGAACGGGACGTGGTCCAGGTCAACCGGACCTTGCCGGAAGACGCGCGTCTGGGGCGATTTACCAACCTGCACAAGGAGTTTGACGCGGACGAGGGCGAACTGACCAAGACGCGCAAGATACGGCGGGCCTTTTTGATGGAGCGGTACGGCCATCTGATCAACGCGGCCTATGAAAACCGGGAGCGGGTCATCGTCGAGGCCCAGGTCAAGTATCGGGACGGGCGCGAGGGGACGGTCAAAACGGATTTGAAAATACGTACGGTGGCCTAGGGGAAAACCATGACCTTTTTATTGCAGATGATCGTCAGCGGCCTGCTGTCCGGCGCCGTGTACGCCCTGATGGCCCTGGCCGTGGTGGTGATTTACAAGTCCTCGTCCATTTTCAACTTCGCCCACGGCAGCATGGTGGCCTTTGCCGCATTTCTGATGTGGTCCTTGATCGTGCAGTTCGAACTGCCCCTGCTCGCCGCCCTGCCTTTGTACGTGGGCTGTCTTTTCCTGGTCGGCTATCTGATCCAGCGGCTGATCATCCAGCCCCTGACCGGCCAGCCTCTGATGGCCGCGGTCATGGCCACCATCGCCCTGGGCGACGTCTTTGCCGGCATCATCACCCTGATCTGGCCCGGACCCGGCCGGACCCTGCCCCACGTCTTTTCCAGCAAGACCCTGCATCTGGGTCCCGCGGTCATGTCTTCGGAAGGTCTGATCAATTTTTCCATCTGCGTGCTGGCTTTTCTGGCCTTTTTCATTTTTTTTCAAAAGACCCGGATCGGGCTGGCCATGCGCGGCACGGCCGAAGACCACGCCCTGGCCCAGAGCGAGGGCATTCGGGTTTCCTGGATTTTCGTGGTCTCCTGGATCGTGGCCATTTTGCTGGCCGCCGTGGGCGGGATTCTGATGAGTTCACTGTACGGGGTGAACAGTGCGCCGTTGCACGGCCTGGGCATGAAGTCCCTGGCCGTGGTGATCCTGGGCGGTCTGGAGTCGATTCCCGGGGCCATTATCGGAGGCCTGCTCATCGGCCTGATCGAGTCGGTGGGCGCGGGGTATCTGGACCCCTACGTCGGGGGCGGGCTCAACGATCTGATGCCGTTCGTGGTCATCCTTCTGGTCCTGATCTTCAAACCCTATGGCCTTTTCGGCTATGAACGCATCGAGAGGATGTAGCCATGTTCAAAAAACCATGCGGCACTTTCGACGAGGCCTACGAAAAGGACACGGCCATGGTCCGGACGCCGTTTCGCTGGGTCATGCTGGCGCTTCTTTTCGCTCTGATGTTTCTGGTCTTTCCCTTCGTGGCCGGGGCCTATCTGTTGGACGTGGCCAACAATATCGGCATTACGATCATCGCCGTGCTCGGTCTTCAGATTCTGGTGGGTTTCACCGGCCTGATCAGTCTGGGACATGCCGCCTTCATGGCCGCGGGCGCGTACACCAGCGCCATGCTGTCCGAACATCTCGGCTGGCCCTTTTACGCGACCATGCCTCTGGCCGCTCTGGTTTCCGGGCTGCTGGGCATGCTGGTCAGCCTGCCTGCCCTGAGGATTCGCGGTTTTTACATCGCGGTCTCGACCGTGGCCGCGCATTACATCATCCTCTGGTTCATCCTGCATGGCGGGGACCTGACCATGGGCACCTCGGGACTGACGGCCCATGAAATCTCGATGGGCGGTTTTGTCTTCGACAGCGAGTTCAGCATGTATTACGTCATCATGGGGTTGACCGTTCTGGTGGTTTTCCTGTTGACCAACCTGATGCGGACCAAGATCGGCCGGGCCATGCTGGCCGTCCGGGACAACGACCTGGCCGCGGAGTTCATGGGCATCAACGTCTTTCGGACCAAGGTGCTGGCCTTCTTTCTGTCTTCGGTCTGCGCCGGGATGGCCGGGGCCCTGCTGGCGCATTACCAGGGGCTTATCACCGTGGACCAGTTCACGCTCATCGATTCAATCTGGTTCCTGGGCATGCTCATCATCGGCGGGCCGACGATCATCGGGGCCATATTCGGGGCGATCTTTCTCCGGCTGCTCTCCCAACTCGTTCTGTTCATGGCCCCTTTCATCGGCGGGATTTTCCCCGCCTTTTCCGGGACGGCCGTGTCCGGCTTCACCCAGATATTCTTCGGGCTGGTCATCATCCTTTTCCTGGTCTTCGAGCCTCGGGGGCTGGCCCATCGCTGGCAGATCACGCTTTCGACCTTCCGGCTTTGGCCTTTCAAGACCCCTTTAGGCTAACGGAGGCCGCTCATGCTTCAGGTCAACAACATCGAAGTCGTTTATTCCAAAGTCATTCTGGTCCTTCGCGGCGTTTCCATCGCCTTGGATCGAGGGCAGATCGTCTGTCTGCTCGGGGCGAACGGGGCCGGCAAGAGCACCACGCTGAAGGCCATCTCCGGACTGTTGCGGGTCGAACTGGGCGAGGTCATCCACGGCAACATCATCTTCGAGGAGCGGCGAATCGAGCGCTCCGGTCCGGAAGCGATCGCGGCCATGGGCATCCGGCAGGTCATCGAGGGCCGAAGGCTGTACGGCCATTTGGACGTCGAGGAGAACCTCTTCCTGGGGGCCTATCTGAACCGGGACCGCCAGGACGTCCGCCGGCGGCTGGGCCAGGTTTACAGCTACTTTCCCAGACTGGCCGATCTGAGGAAGCGGCAGAGCGGATACCTGTCCGGGGGCGAGCAGCAGATGCTGGTCATCGGCCGGAGCCTGATGGCCCGGCCCAAGCTGATGATGCTCGACGAACCCTCACTGGGCCTGGCGCCGCTGCTGGTCAAGGCCATCTTTTCGATCACGGCCGCGATCAACCGGGAAGAGCAGTTGAGCATCATCCTGGTGGAGCAGAACGCCCGGGCCGCCCTGGGGATATCCCGGTACGCCTATATCATGGAAAACGGCCGGATCGTTCTGGACGGCCCGTCGGAAAGAATCCGGGAAAACGAGGACGTGCGGGAGTTCTATCTGGGTTTTTCCGGAGTGGGTTCCAAGAAGAGTTTCAGAAACATCAAGCATTACAAGCGGCGCAAACGTTGGCTGGGCTGAGCCGGCCGTCCGGTCGAGCCGCGGGGTCTGGTTGACGGGATTTTATCGTGCTTAAAAGGAAAGGAGGCGGCGTGCCAATTTTTCCCTGGCCAGACCCGATTCGACCCGTTTGCCCTGGTTTTACAAAACCGCCTTACACGTCAGGAGGGTTCCGATGAGAAAGCAAGCAACGATCAAGTTTTTTTGCGTCATGGCCCTGGCCATGATGTTGGCGGCCGGTCTGGTTGGTCAGGCCTGGTGCGAGGAGAAGAAGGATCTGGCCTTTGGGGCCATCATCCACGTCACCGGCGCGTACGCCGCCGGCCAGGCCGGGGTCCTGGACGGCCACCTCGACTGCATCAAGACCCTGAACGCCATGAACTACATCCCCGGGGCCACCCTCAAGGCCCTTTGGGTGGACGGCGGGACGGACGCGGCCAAGTCCCTGGCCGGTCTGAAGAAGATGCTGGCCGAAGACCCGAAGCCCCTGGCCGTGCACGGGGAGTCCACGCCCATCGGCCTGGCCTTGAAAAAATGGTTCGTCAAGGCCAAGGTGCCGGCCGTCGAGGCGGGTTCGGACGACAAGATGGGAGAAAAGCCCAGTTGGACCTTTTCCCCGCCTTGTCCCAACGTCAACTTCTGCGGTGCCTGGGTCGATTACTTTCTTTCCCATATCTGGAAGGACAAGTCGCGCAAGCCCCGTTTCGCCTTTCTGACCTGGGACAATGCCTGGGGCCGGTCGCCGATCACGCCCAAGGTCAAAAAGTACATCGAGTCCAAGGGGGTTGAAATCGTGGCCGAGGAGTTCATCCCCCTGGTGCCCACGGACGTCAGCGCCCAGTTGATGCGGCTCAAGGAAAAGAAGGTCGATTTCACCTACGGCGGCTTCTACGCCAACGCGTTCGCCGTGGTGCTCAACGACGCGGAAAAACTGGGGCTGGTCGACGATATCACCTTTGGCGTGGGCTATGCTTCGACTCCGGAAGCCTTGATCAAGTATGCCGGAGACCGGACCCGGAACACCTGGGTCGTGGCCCCGAGCTTCCCCCAGTCGGTCCTGCTCGGGGAAAACAAGATTCCGGTCATCGCCAAGGCCTATAAGGACGGCGGGTACAACAAGTTCCCCCTGGTCATTTACGCCCACGGTTTTGCCATGACTTCGATCATGGTCGAAGCGGCGCGCATGGCCGCGGAAAAGGTGGGCGTGCAAAAAGTGGACGGCCAGGCCATGTACGATGCGCTCAAACGAATGAAGAATTACAACGCCATGGGCTTCATGGCCCCGATCAGTTTCGACAGCGGCCGGTGGTTCGGCCAGGATCAATGCGTTTTGGTCCGCATCCAGGATCAGAAGATCGTTTACGAGGGACTCATCCCGGCCCCGGACCTGACGGTCAAATACGACTGAGCTATAAGTCGCCCCGGGACCGGTTCCCGGGACACCGGCAACGGCCCGGGGCGGCCGGAATCACGCGTTCCGGCCGCCCCGGGCCGATCGGCTTCAGGACCCGGCCTGCATGATGCGTTCGGCGCAGTCCATGGCGCTGCGGGCCGCGCTGTTGGTGGCCAGGCCGCGACCCTGATAGGTGTCGCCGGCAAAGTAGAGGTTGTCGATGCCCGGGGCCCGGAGTTCGGGCTTGAAGCGTCCGACCAGTCCGGGCTTGCGGGCCAGGCCGTCACAGCCGGCCACGTAGTAGGGCAGCCGCCAGGCCGTGGCCGATTCCATTTCGGGGAAGAGGATTTTCAGGTCCTCGGCCAGGAGTTCCAGGAGCCTCCGCCGTTTGAAAGGCTGGGAGGCCTCTTCGTATTCGCAGACGATGTCGGTGTGGAAAAGCTGTTTGCCCGCCGGAGCGATGGTCGGATCGTAGTTCGAGGCCGGGAAGGCCTGGAAGGGCCGCTTGGCCCTGGGGGTCTCGAGCAGGCTGTAAAAACAGACCTTGTCCGTGATGGGCCGGTCCAGTCCGATCATGTAGCCCACCAGCCCGGTGATCTCGTCCTTGATGTCCAGGATGCGGTTGCCCCACCAGGACGGCAGCCGGGAGAAGTCGAGAATTCCGGGGAGCTGGTAGATGGGCAGGGCGCAGACCACGACCCCGGCTTCGATGATCTCGGTCTCCCCCAGCCGGTAGTCGCGAGGGTACGGACCCTGCTCGCCGGCCACCTTGACCCCGCGCGCCCGTCCGCCTTCCAGAAGGACCTCTTCGACCGGATGACCCAGGCGGATTTCGCCGCCGTTCTCCTCGATCGTCTCGATCAGGCCCCGGGTCAGCGCGCCCATGCCGCCGATGGGATAGCCGGCGGCCAGGAACTGACGGCGGCGGAGCAGGTTTTCCCGGGCGATGTGCAGGACCTCGCCGGCCCCCATGTCCACGGGCAGCGGAATCGTGGTCATGATCATGGCGAATGTGGCCAGCAGTTCTCGTATCGGACCGGGCGCGGTGTTCGCATCCATCCATTCCTCGAAGGACCGGCCGTCCCAGGACGCAACCTCTTCATTGGACATCGATGCGATCCGGGTGGTCAGGTTCCGAAAGTCCGCCTTGTACTCGTCCGAGATGTTGGCCAGTTCGGCAATGGAAATCCAGCGATTATCCCGGTACAATTGCACGGTTTCGCTCATGGGGCCCCATTCGACCCGCTTGCCCACGCGCTCGTTGATCATGTGGGCCTCGCCGAAAGGGCCCAGTTCGATCAGGTGCAGGCCCACGTCCACGTTCCAGCCCGGTCCCGGGTAGTCCCGAAAGTGCATCAGCCGCCCGCCCGGCTGGCGATACCGCTCCAGCACCAGGACCTTTTTCCCGCCCTCCTTGGCCAGCAGCGCGCCCACGCCCAGTCCGGCGATGCCCGCGCCCACGACAATGACGTCCCAATCCATGATATCCACCTCCGTATCGATGTGTTCAGGTTGTGTGATTCCTACGGATGTTCGGCCGAGGCCTCATCCGACGGGCAGCCGTTTATGCCGGTCCGGTCCGGACAGGCCCGGATGCCGTCCGGATGGACGCCGCCTCGGCCCCAAATTCCGTTGTGTTGTTTCGCCGTTGCGTTTTTCACCCGAGATGTCGGGATTGGCCGGAGCGGATCAGCCCGCAACGACTCGCCCCAATGCGATTGCTCGCCAATCTTGTTGAAACCCGGACCATTTCCCTTTGGCGGCATATTATTCCAGACCGTCCGATGCAGTCAAGATGAATGCCGGGGGCCGGGGTAACTCTTCAATGGTTGGCGGCATCGCAGGAGCGCCCTGTCGCGGCCTTTGGCCAAGGGCTCCGGCTGCCGACCGGCCCATCATAAATATTGGGGCTCGGTGGCAGCGTCGTCCTTCGGCCAAGGGACGTGCGGGCGGCTAAAATATGGTCTGCCCCGATTCACTGAAGGGTTACGGCGCCGGGCAGCGGTGAATGATAAGAAATATAACATGATATCAGAATGATGACTCGTACGCGGAGGCGATGGAAAGGCCTGGAGAAATCCGTGCGGCCGCTGATTTTACCCTTGCGGGACCTTGAATCCGGGTATACACTAAAGTCAACTGAAGTCAACTCAACTCAACCGGTTGAGAGTTGTCTGGAACCTGAATGGGGCTCAGGTAAAAAACCCGGCTTATCTAAATTCAGTAAATCGAGGCAAGGCGTGATGGAAAAAAGCAGTGGTGTGCTCAATGCGCAGGAGGCGGCGCTCTTCCTGGGCGCGCACGTGGAGACGGTTCGCCGGCTGGCCAGACGGGGCGCCATTCCGGCCTTCAAGGTGGGCAAGGACTGGCGATTTAAAAGGGAGACCCTGGACCGCTGGGCGGAAGAGGGCCATCAGCGCCGCAAGCCGCCCTGCATCCTGGTCGTTGAAAACGACCCGGCCGTTCGAGGCCTGATCGGGCTGTTCCTCGAACGGGACGGCTACCGGGTTTGCTTGGCCGCCAATGGCAAGGAGGGCCTGGCCCTTCTGGAAAACGACCATATACATCTCATTCTGCTCGACCTGAAAATGCCCGTGATGAATGGTCCGGAATTTCTGCGCCGGCTGATGGAAACCGATCGCCGGCTTCCGGTCATTGTCGTGACCGGGTATCCGGACAGCGACCTGATGGTGGAGGCCATGGCTTACGGCCCGATGATCCTGGTGGCCAAACCCGTTGACCGGGCCCTGCTCATGGAAGCGGTCCGGACCATACTCAATGGAGCGCTTGCGGAACAAGCCGGCAATTACGGCCTTCCATCATACCAGTCAGGGGCATCTTCATGAAGCTGCGCACGCAACTGTTTTCCGGGTACATCGTCGTTTTCGTCATCATGGTCCTGCTCGCGGGTATGGTTTTCTGGAGCACGAGCACCATTCTGGAATCCCAGGACCAAGTCGAGCGGACGTACGAAGTCATCACCAAGGCCCGCCTGATTCAGAAGCTGGTCGTCGACATGGAAACCGGGAAGCGGGGATTCCTGCTTACCGGCAAGGACAAGTTTTTGGAGCCTTATGAACAGGGCAAGGCCGATTATGACATGACGATGGGTGAGCTGAGGGACCTCCTGGCCAACGCCCCCGAACAACTGGCGCGGCTTCAGGCGGTCGGACGCAGCCTGGAACGTTGGCAGCGGGAGTCCGCGGCCCCGGAAATCCAGGCCCGGCGGGACGTGGTCAACGGCGTCCCGGGCGCCGGGATGGGCAAGGTCATTGCCCTGCTGGAACAGGAGACCGGGGATCGTATCATCCGGTCTATTCGTGACGATTTGTCCAAGCTCATGGAAATCGAGAAGGGCCGGTTGAAGGAGTATGACAAGGAAGCCACACGGGCCAGCGCCCGGAGCGTCTGGATCGTTTTTTTCGGAACGGCCCTGTCTATCGGTTTCGGGATCGTGGCGGCCCTTTTCATCTCCCGGGCCACGATGCGGCTCGTGGGAGGCGAACCGGCGGCGATTGCCGGGATCGCGGAACAGATTGCCCGTGGCAACCTGGAGGTGGAGATCGGTTCGGGCGTCGAGGAGGCGACCGGAATCCGGGCGGCGATCGTGGCCATGCTGGGGGCGCTGAGGGAAAACCGGGACCGGACGGCACGGGAGGACTGGTTGAAGACGGGTATTGCCCGGCTCGATGAAACGATGCGGGGCGATCCCGGGATCGAGGACCTGGCTTCCCGGGTCATCTCCGAAGTCTGCGCCTACCTCGAGGCCCAGTTGGGCGCTCTCTATCTCATGCAAAACGGGACCACTCCGGCGTTGCGGCTCGTGAGCAGCTACGCGTACACCCAACGCAAGAACCTTTCGAACGTGTTTCAACCGGGAGAGGGGCTGGTCGGCCAGGCCGCGTTGGAAAAGAAGCAGATTCTCATCCGGAACGTGCCGGAGGACTATGTCCGGGTCACCTCGGGATTGGGCGAAGGGGTCCCCCGGTTCCTCTGCGTCACGCCGTTCATGCATGAAGGGCGGCTGAAGGGGGTTGTCGAGATCGGGGCCTTGGGGGATATGACCGACGCCGAGCTGGAATACCTGGACCGGGCCATGCCCGCCCTGGCGGTGGCGATCGAGAGCGCGGCGAGCAGAACGCACCTGGCCAGGTCGCTGGAGGAGTCCCAACGGCTTTCAACGGAACTCCAGGCCCAGCAGGAGGAACTCCAGACGGCCAACGAGGAACTCGAAGAGCAGGCGCAGCGGTTGGAAGAATCGGCGGAGAGACTCCAGGCCCAGCAGGAGGAACTTCGGGTCATGAACGAGGAACTCGAGGAAAAGAACGACCTGTTGGAGCGTCAGAAAAAAGACGTCGAACTGGCCCGGAAGGACATCGCCAAGAAGGCCGAGGAACTGGCCCTGGCCAGCAAGTACAAATCCGAGTTTCTGGCCAACATGTCCCATGAACTCAGGTCGCCCCTCAACAGTCTGCTCCTGCTGGCCCAGGGGCTGATCCAGAACCAGGAAGGCAACCTGACCGGGGACCAGGTGAGGTCGGCGGAAATCATCCACGGCAGCGGCCGCGACCTGCTCAACCTCATCGACGAAATCCTGGACCTGTCCAAGATCGAGGCGGGCCGGATGGATATTCACTCCGGCGTGCTGTCCGTAACCGACCTGGCCGAAGGGTTGCGCGCTTCTTTCAGCCACCTCGCGGTGGAGAAAGGGATTGGACTGGACGTTTCGGTCGATGAGAAGGCCCCGCGAAAAATCGAAAGCGACCGCAAGCGGGTGGAGCAGGTCCTCAGAAACCTGGTGTCGAACGCCATCAAGTTTACGGAAACAGGGAGCGTGTCCATCCGGTTCGGTCGTCCGGCCGCCGGGATCAGGCTGTCCAGAAGCGGCCTGGCCGAGGGCGACTGCCTGGCCGTGGCGGTCCGGGATACGGGCATTGGCATCGAGCCGGAAAAGCAGGGAATCATTTTCGAGGCCTTTCAGCAGGCGGATGGGGGGACGTCGAGAAAGTACGGAGGCACCGGACTCGGGCTTTCCATTTCCCGGGAACTGGCTCGTCTGCTCGGAGGCGAGATTCAGCTCGAAAGCCAGCCAGGCCAAGGGTCCACGTTTACGCTCTACCTGCCTGCCCGTGCAGCCGGGGCCGCTGTCCCGGACGGGACCCCGGCCCGGGGCTTCCCGGGGGCGGCCGCTTCTTTTCCGCCGCCCTCCGGGCTGAAAAACCCGGCCGTTCAAATCGAGGACGACCGGGAAAACCTCGATGGAGCGGACCGCGTGATTCTGGTGATCGAGGACGATCCGGAGTTTGCGCGGATTCTGTACAAAAAGTGCCACGAGAGGGGCTTAAAGTGTCTGGTCGCGCCGACGGGCGAGGCGGGGCTGGAACTGGCGGCCAAACACCTGCCCGGCGCGGTGATCCTGGACATCCGCCTCCCGGGCATGGATGGATGGAGCGTCCTGAACGCCCTCAAGGAGGATGTCCGGACGCGGCATATCCCGGTGCATGTCGCTTCCGTCGAGGAGCCTTCGACGGACGGGTTGCGACAGGGCGCCCTGGGCCACGCCACCAAGCCTTTGAGCCTGGAAGACATCCAGCAAATCTTCGGGAAACTGGAGCAGGTCATGACCGGAAAACCGCGTCGCGTTCTGGTCGTGGAGGACGACCCGGAGATACGCCGTCAAACCGTCGAGCTGATCGGAGACAAGGACGTGTTGACCGACGAGGCGCGAAATGGGGTCCAGGCGCTCGAGGCGCTGCGTTCCGGCGGGTATGACTGCATGGTCCTGGACCTGGGGCTTCCGGACATGAGCGGCGGCGAACTGCTTGAGAAGGCTGAACAGGAGGGATTGAAACTGCCGCCCGTCGTCGTCCACACCGCCCGGGACCTGACCCGGGATGAAGAGCTCGAGCTTCGGGAGTACGCCGGGTCCATCGTCATCAAGGACGTCAGGTCCCAGGAGCGGCTGCTCGACGAGGTCTCGTTGTTTCTGCACCGGGTCGTCAGCCAGATGCCCGAACAAAAGCGCCGTATGATCCGCGACCTCCATGACGTGGACGCCATTCTGAGGGACCGGAAGGTCCTGGTGGTGGACGACGACATGCGGACGACCTTTGCCGTGTCGAAACTCCTTACGGCGCGGGGCCTGAAGGCGCTCAAGGCGGAAAACGGGGAAAGGGCCCTTCGGCTGCTGGACCAGGAACCGGACGTGGACCTGGTCCTCATGGACGTCATGATGCCGGTCATGGACGGATATGAGACCATGAAACGGATTCGGGCCCAGGACCGGTTCGAAAAGCTGCCCATCATCGCCCTCACGGCCAAGGCCATGCCGGAAGACCGGGAAAAATGCCTGGCCGCCGGAGCGAGCGACTACCTGCCCAAGCCGGTGGATGATGGACGGCTGTTCTCCATGATGCGCGTCTGGCTATCCAGGTAATGGGGAAAAGGCCGGAGCGAGGAACGCCATGAAAGACCTTGACATCGAGCGAATCGAAATCGACCTTCTGCTGGAAGCCATCCTGCGGCGGTACGGCTATGATTTTCGTTCTTATGCCCGGGCCTCGATCGATCGGCGCGTAATGCAGTTCATGTCCGATTCCGGTCACGCCTCGGTGTCCGATATGATCCCCAGGCTCCTGCGGGATTCGGAGTTTTTCTCGGAGCTGGCCCGCTACTTCTCCATATCCGTGACCGAAATGTTCCGTGACCCGTGTGTCTACCGCGCGATCAGAGAAAAGGTGGTCCCGATGCTCAAGACCTGGCCCCACGTCAAGGTCTGGCACGCCGGTTGCGCCACCGGCGAGGAGGCCTACTCCCTGGCCATCGTACTCAAGGAGGAAGGCCTTTACGACCGGGCCACCATCTATGCCACGGACTTCAACGACGAGTCCCTGGATCGGGCCCGGGCGGGCATTTACGACGTCGAACATATCAAGAAAGCGACGCGTAACTACCAGGAGTCCGGGGGGAGGGGGTCTTTTGCGGAGTACTACCACGCCGGTTACGAAGCGGCGATCATGGACGACTCTCTCAAGGCCCGCGTCACCTTCGCCAACCACAATCTGGCCGCGGACGAGGTCTTTGGCGAGATGCACCTGGTCTTTTGCCGGAACGTCCTCATTTATTTCAACCGGGAACTTCAGAATCGGGCCCTCGAACTTTTCACGGACAGCCTGGTGCATGGCGGCTTTCTTTGCCTGGGCGCCAAGGAGACCCTTCAGTTCACCTCGGTGAGCGACCGGTACGCCCACGTGGACGAATCGGCAAAAATCTACAAGAAGGTCGTTCCGTGAAAACCAGGGAGACCCGACCGCCAGCGTCTGCTTCGGGATACCGGGCCGTGGCCGTGGGCGGTTCGGCCGGCGGATTCGAGGCCCTGGAAGCCATTGTGGGGGCGCTTCCCATGGACTTCAAACCGCCGATCCTCGCGGTCCAACACCTGCACCCGAGCGACAACGGTTCGTTCGCCCGGCACCTGGCCCGCTCGACGCGGCTTCCGGTGATCGAGCCCTGCGACAAGGAATGGATCGATCCCGGCCGCATATACGTCGCTCCGGCCAACTATCACATGCTCGTCGAACGAAGCGGCGCGATCGCCCTGTCCGTTGACGGGAAGGTCAACTGGTCGAGGCCGTCCATCGACGTGCTGTTCAAAAGCGCGGCCCGGGCCTGGGGCGGATCGGTGATCGCGATCATCCTGTCGGGCGCGAGCAGGGACGGGGCCGAGGGGATGCGGGCGGTCAAAGGGGCCGGGGGACTGACCATGGCCCAGGACCCGGCCTCGGCCCAGGTCCCGTTCATGCCCCGGGCGGCCATCGAGTTGGGAGCGGCGGACGAGGTTTTATGTCCGGAAGCCATCGGGCGGCGGCTGATCGAACTGGCAGGCGAGCCGCGGCAATTGAAGGATAATCGAGGGGGAAATATATGAGCGTGCATATCGTAAAACAGGACCCTGTTGATTTTTCAACTCCTCTTCCCCTGGTCGCGCGGCAGAAAATCCTGATCGTGGACGACAGGAGAGAGAACCTTTTCGCTCTGCGAAAGACGCTGGCCGGCGTGGACGCCGAAATCATCGAGGCGACCAGCGGCAACCAGGCCCTCGCCGCCTCGCTGGATCATCGCTTCGCTGTCGCCATCCTGGACATCATGATGCCGGGCATGAACGGGTACGAACTGGCCGAGCACTTGCGCGGGGACGAGAAGACCCAGGTCATTCCGATCGTCTTTCTTACGGCCTCGTTCGCGGACGAGCAGCATATGTTCCAGGGCTACGAGGCGGGCGCCATCGACTACATCGTCAAGCCGTACGAGCCGGAAGTCCTTGTGGCCAAAGTCAAGGTGTTCCTGGAACTCGACCGCCACAAGCAGGCGCTGCAAATCCATCGCGATCGTCTCGAAACCCTGGTCGCCGAACGCACGGCCATGCTGACCGAGCGGGTCAAGGAAGTCCGATGTCTTTACGCCATATCGAGCCTGGTCGCCCAACCATGTGAATCGATCGATGAATCGATGCGGGCGGCGGTAGGGCATATCCCGGCGGGCTGGCAGTATCCGGAGATCACGCGGGCCCGAATTCTGTTCGAAGGGCGGGAGTTCGCCTCGGAGGATTTCAGGGACGCCCCATGGAGGCAGTCCGCCGACATCGTGCTTGGCGGAGAGGTCGTGGGGCGGGTCGACGTCTGCTACGTGGAGGAAAGGCCCGAGTCGGATGAGGGACCGTTCCTCGAGGAGGAGCGGGAACTGGTCGACGATATCGCCAGGCAGCTCGGAGTCATGATCCAGCGCGACAAGGCCGTGGCCCGGGAACGGCACCTCTCCGCGGTGCTCATTTCGATCCGCAACGTCAATCAGCTCATTGTGAAAGAGAAACAGCGGGACCGCCTGCTTCAGGCCGCATGTGACAACCTGACCAGTTCCCGGGGGTTCCAGGGCGCCTGGATCGTCCTGACAAACAGTCGCTCGGAGCACGTTGACGGCGCCCAGTCCGGATTTCCCGACACCGCGTTTGCCCTGCTGATGGATCGACTCAGGAAGGGGGAGCGGCCCGCGTACTGCATCTCTGGACTAACCGGGCAGGGCATGATGGTGATCGAGGATTGCGTTTCCCGCTGCCTGGACTGCCCCCTGGCCGATCCGGCCGGGGAAAACGGGGCCCTGATCGCGGAGTTGAGGCACGGAGATCGGCAATACGGTTATTTAGGGGTTTCGGTACCCATGCAATTCGCGGCCAGCGAAGAAGAAGTTTCCCTGCTCGGGGAGATCGCCGGTGACATCGGGTTTGCCTTGCACGGCATCGAGATGGAGGAAGCGAGGCGAAAATCGGAAGATATCATGCGGGCGATATTTCGCTCCGCGAGCGACGGCATTCTCCTGGCGGATGCGGAAACCAGGCGGTTCGTGACCGCCAACGAGGCCTTGTGCCGCATGCTGGGGTACTCCGAGGAAGAAATCCTCGGTCTGTCCGTTGCCGACATTCACCCGGCCGAAGGTCTGCCTCGCGTCATGGCGGCCTTTGAAAAGCAGCTGCGGGGCGAGATCACTTTGGCCTCGGGCATCCCGGTAATGCGCAAAGACGGAGGCATTTTCCTGGCGGACGTCAGCGCCGCGCCGATCGAACTGAACGGCCGCTCCCATCTGCTCGGTATTTTCAGGGACATCACCGAACGCCGGGCGGCCGAACAGCGCATCGAGCATCTCAACCGCCTGCTGCGCGCGATCCGGGACGTGAATCAGTTGATCATCCACGAACCGGACCAGGAGACGCTGATCCGGCAAGGCTCCCGGCTGCTGGTGGACAACCGCGGCTTCTCCTCCGCCCTGATCGTCCTGACCGGCGAAAACGACCAACCGGTTCTATGGTCCCATTCGGGTTTGGAGTCGGCCTCGGAACTGGTGGATACGATGTTCGAACGGGGGGAACTCCCACCTTGTTGCGAGCGCGCCCGAAGCGCCAAAGGCGTGGTCCTGATACAGGACCGGCAGGGAGTTTGCGGCCCATGTCCCATGGGCTTCTCATGCGCCGAAATAGACTCCCTGTGCGTGCGTCTGGTCCATGGCGGCAAGTTTTTCGGCTATATATCCGCCGCCCTGGAAGCCGGTCTGGGCCTGGACCCCGAAGAACGTCACCTTTTCGCCGAAATGGCGGACGACCTGACCTTTGCCCTGCACACCCGTGAAATGAACAGAGCCCGGGAGGAGGGTGAACGTGAGCGCAAGTCCCTGGAAGGCCAACTGCTTCAGGCCCAGAAGATGGAATCCGTGGGCCGGTTGGCCGGCGGGGTGGCCCACGATTTCAACAACATGCTCTCGGTCATCATCGGCAACGCGGAACTGGCCCTGTCCAAGATTAAACCCGGCGATCCGATCCTGGACAATATCCAGGAGATTTTTAAAGCGGGGAAACGGTCAGCCGATCTGACCCGACAACTGCTGGCTTTTGCCCGAAAGCAGACCATCAGCCCGATTATGCTGGACCTGAACAAAACCGTCGAGGGCATGCTCAAACTGCTCCGGCGGCTGCTGGGCGAGGATATCGATATTCTATGGAAGCCCTGTTCGAATCCATGGGCGGTCAAGATGGACCCGGCCCAGATCGATCAGATCATGGCCAATCTCTGCGTCAACGCCCGGGACGCCATCGCCGGGGTCGGCAAGGTCACCATTGAAACGACAAACATTACCTTTGATACACGCTATTGCGCCAAACATGCCGATTCGATTCCCGGTGACTATGTTCTGCTGGCCGTGAGCGATGACGGCATCGGTATGGACCAGGCCACCATGGACAAGATTTTCGAACCCTTTTTCACGACCAAAAAAGAGGGAAAGGGCACGGGTCTGGGGTTGGCCATGGTTTTCGGAATCGTCAAGCAGAACAATGGGTTCATAAACATCTACAGTGAGCCTGGCCAGGGGACGACCTTTAAAATCTACCTGCCCCGG
>JAHJTB010000525.1 GCA_018830135.1 Pseudomonadota bacterium
ATCGACATCCTGGTCAATAACGCGGGCACCAGTCTTGCCGCTCCGATGATCGACCTGGAGGAAAAGGTCTGGGATACGGTCATGAACCTGAATCTGAAGGGCATCATATTTCTGAGCCAGGCCGCGGCCAGGGTCATGAAGGAAAACGGCGGCGGAAAGATCATCAATGTGGCCTCGATTAACGGCTATAAGCCCACCAGCCCTACCGTCACCTATGCGGTCAGCAAGGCCGCGGTCATCATGGCCACCCGGGGTTTGGCCCTGGAATGGGCCCAATACGGCATCCGGGTCAACGCCATAGCCCCTGGACCCATCGAAACCAGGCTCTTGAACGCCTCCTGGGCTTTTCTTTCAGAGGAAGACAAAGCCGGGGCCAGGAAAATGCTGGCGGAACAGGTGCCCTTGGGCCGTATCGGCGAACCGAAAGAGATCGCCGACACCATGATCTTTTTGGCCTCGGACGCATCGAGCTACATCACCGGCCAGACCTTCACGGTTGACGGTGGACTGCTGATCTGAGAAAAGATCGCTCATCAGAAGAGAAGCCCGGCGGCCGGGCTTTCTTTCTTGGGTGCGCCCGGCAGGGCGCACCCTCTTGGGGGAATTCGGAGGGGAGTACGGGATGATCCGGTATTCGACGGATAAAACGGAACGAATCGATTGGGAGGAAGCCGCTTCGGTGGTCGAGCGGGCCCCTCTGGGCAGAGAGAGACGCGATTCCGGCCACCTGAAAGAGGCCTTTGAAGCGAGTTACGCCGTGGTCTATGCCTTTGGTGCCGACCGCTTGATCGGGATGGCCCGGGCGCTGTGCGACGGCCGGTACCAGGCGGCCGTGTACGACGTGGTCCTGTTGCCCGAATACCAGGGCCGGGGCCTGGGCCGGGAGATCATGCGCCGGCTGCTCGATCAGTTGCCCGTCCGGAACGTCATTTTGTACGCGGCGCCGGGCCGGGAAGGCTTTTATGAAAAGTTCGGTTTCCGGAAGATGCGGACCGCCATGGCCATCCTGAACCCGATCATGTCCCGGTCCGAAAGCGGGTACCTGGACTGAGACGGCCCCGGTTCGACGAACCGAAGAAAGCATTTTTTCTTGCCAGGCCCGAGGCCAAGGCCAGCCCGTAATGATGGGATTCGAACCGGAATTCCGGCTGGCCAGGGGGCTGGCCGGACCCCTGGCGGCCTCCCGGCCGGATTTTTTCGTTGACAGGCCTTCCCGAGGCCGTTATCCTGAGAGACAAATAAGTAAAAGATCAGCCTTTCAAGGCCCGATTCAATCCGGCATCGAACCGATGTGAACCGCGTGGTGTCGAGCGCCGTACGCTCGGCCGCGCTGGAGGGGAGGAGCCGCGTGTTCCGGACCGCCGCCAGCCTCATATTCAACGGAAATGCCCTTCACGATGAGGATCGCGTCAAGTGCCGGGGCCGGGTTCGGCCCGGCGTCATGGAATTCCGCCCCCCTTGGACCGGGGCCGGATTCGGGGCTCGCCCGTGTTGAAAGTCAACAACATCGAAGTCGTGTTCAGCAGTGTCATTCTGACCTTGCGGGGGGTGTCCCTGTCCGTGGAGTCGGGTCAGATGGTGGCCCTGCTGGGGGGCAATGGGGCCGGCAAGACCACGACGCTCAAGGCGATTTCCGGCCTGCTGGAAACCGAGCTGGGCCAGGTGACGCATGGGAGCATCGAGTTCGACGGCCGGCGTATCGAGGGCAGGTCCCCTCAGGAGATCGCCCGGCTTGGCATCACCCAGATTCTGGAAGGGCGTCGGATATACGCCCATTTGACCGTGGAGGAGAACGTCCGGCTGGGCGGTTATCTGACCCGGGACAAAGCCCGGAAAAAGAAACGCATGGAAATGGTTTACCATTATTTCCCGCGTTTGAAGGACCTGCGCCACAACGTGAGCGGGTATCTGTCCGGCGGGGAGCAGCAGCAGCTGGTCGTGGGCCGGGGACTGATGTGCGAGCCGAGGCTGATGCTGGTTGACGAAGCCTCCCTGGGGCTGGCCCCCCTGCTGATCAAGAATCTTTTTGATGTGCTGAATCGGATCAACCAGGAAGAAAACATCGGCATGCTTATCGTCGAGCAAAACGCCCAGATCGCCTTGAACGTGAGCAGCTACGGCTACGTCATGGAAAACGGCCGGATCGTCCTGGACGGTCCCAGTGAAAAGCTGCTCGATAACGAGGACATCAAGGAGTTCTATCTCGGATTGGGACAGGAGCACAAAAAGAGCTACAAGGAAGTGAAGCACTACAAACGCCGGAAGCGCTGGCTGGGCTGACCGGCCCCGCCGCCCCGCCCCTGACGGATGGATCGAGGGGACTGCGCCGGTTCCATCCTGTTCGGCTGAATCGGTCCTGGAGTGAGGCTCATGACGGCTGCCGATAAAAAAACGGTCCTGGAAGTCAAAAAAGTCAGCCTGCACTTCGGCGGGGTCGCCGCGCTGATGGAGGTCAGCCTGGAACTGAGGGACGGCGAACTGCTGGCCCTGATCGGCCCGAACGGCGCGGGGAAAAGTTCCCTCCTGAACTGCATCAACAGTTTTTACCGGCCGCAACGGGGCGATATCTTCTATCGCGGCCGCCGGATCAACAGACTGCCTCCCTACCGAATCACCAAAATGGGCATCGCCCGGGTCTTTCAGGGACTTCAGTTGTACGCCGGTCTGACCGTCCTGGACAACCTGATGGCCACCCGACACATCCGCATGAAACGGAGTCTGTGGTGGGAGGCGGTCCATTTCGGGCCGGCCCGCCGCCAGGAAGTCGAACACCGAAAACGGGTCGAGGAGATCATCGAGTTTCTGGAGATGGAGAGCATCCGGAAGAAGATTGTCGGCTCCCTGCCTTACGGCCAGCGCAAGCGGGTCGATCTGGGACGGGCCCTTGCCCTGGAGCCGGACCTTTTGCTGCTCGACGAACCCATGGCCGGGATGAACATGGAGGAGAAGGAGGACGTGGCCCGGTTTGTCGTGGACATTTCCGAATTGAGAAAGATTCCCATCATTCTGGTCGAACACGACATGGGGGTGGTCATGGACGTCTCCGACCGCGTGGTCGTGCTGGATTTCGGCCGCAAGATCGCCGAGGGGACCCCGGATGAGATCAAGCGCAACCCGGAAGTCATCGCGGCCTACCTGGGCAGTCCGGAAGGATGAGACCGTGGGCGGGTATGAGGAGGAACGGGAAAAGCTCGATCGCCTGAGAACTGAGGGCCGGTTCGACACCCTGCCCAAACGGCTCAGGCACATGTCCGAACAGCGGCCCGGTACGGTGGCCATGAGAAAAAAGGCCCTGGGCATCTGGAACGAATACACCTGGGCCGACTGTTACGAACGCGTCAAGTGCATCGGCCTGGGCCTGACGGCGCTGGGACTCGAACGCGGGGACAAGGTCTGTATCGTGGGCGACAACGATCCGGAATGGTTCTGGGCCGAACTGGCCGTTCAGTCCGCCGGGGGCGTGGCCATCGGCATCTACATCGATTCGGTGCCTTCCGAGATCGAGTATATCGCCGA
>JAHJTB010000526.1 GCA_018830135.1 Pseudomonadota bacterium
CTAAAGGGGGGCCTTGACAGTGCCTTCCATCAGCAGTATACTGAATGGTGTGTGTCGAGTGCGCCGCAAGGCCGCTCGTACCGAAAGCCAGACACGCCGACCGCCCAGTCACGTGTTTGGCTTTCAATATTCAGTCCCGCGTCCGAATCATTTCATTGCCTCCCTCCTTTCGCGGTTGTCCTCATTGAGCAACTCGCTTTCCGATCGCTTGATACGCATTCGAGAAGCAAGATTCATGCCCTGATAAAAAATGGCAATCCACCTTCAAATTAAGGTATTCCCAATTTAAAACCGTCTTGAACAAGAGTTGAGAAATGCATTGGAAAATTTGACTATAAGTCAGAATAATTTTGTCATGCCGACATGCCGGAAGGTCTCGGACCCGGTCCGAAACCCGCGGCTCATGCCGTCGAATACCGGGGCCGTGCGCATGATTCCGGATCAGAGGCGCTCGACCCCGACGCTCGGAGCAGGGAAATTTTTACCGGCCTGGGGCAATGTTTGCCCAACGACGGCTCGGCCATGAAAAGCGCGTGGGCATGGATTGCCCATGCCCATACGGTGTCTGGAGGTATAACACGCCGGCCTTCGGGTAACCCGATAGATCAACCAGTCGTTCTCGAGACTTGGCCTACATCATTCTACGGATCAAATGTTGACTGGGCGGCCAACGGCTTTTCAGTGTCAGAATTCGTGCTAAAGCTCTGAATCTGCAATATTTAGACCGAAGTTCCAGCTAAAAACGCCTAAAAATAAGGGCTAAGTTATCAGGATTCAAGGGGAAGTCATTATTTTATGCTTGTGAATATGTTCCCATGTATATCGAATCCGTCCCCAACCGAAACTCAAAGCCTACCATCCACCTGCGCGAAGGATGGCGCGAAGGCAAAAAAACCCCCAAGCGCACCCTGGCCAACCTGACACAGTGGCCAAAACAAAAAATCGAGGCATTGCGACGACTCCTCCAAGATGAACCCCTGGCTGCACCTGATGACATTTTTGAAATACAACGCTCCCTGCCTCACGGGCATGTCATGGCCATACTGGGTACTACTCGATAACCCGGCCAGCTCCATGTCCGAAACCATTCGATCCTTCAATCTGTTTGACATCCTTTTCTCCTTTCGTCCCCCGGCAGGTAATGGATCGGCCCCATGCCGACCCGGGTGCGCCAGGACAGAGAAAGGATAGCATGCGATAGCGTCTTGTTTAAAGTGCGCCGGCTCCCACACACGGGGAAGCCGTTTAGTCCAACATAGTATTCCCATGCCTCATTTTTATTGCAAAACAATTGGCGCCAATGTAAAAATGATATCCATATTGAGCGCTTCATGGATTGACATGGCCAAGCGGATGAAAATCCGTGCGAAAGGCTAGGTTGGATCGGTTTCCGCTTGCGGTCGCACTTGACCGTATTTCGAGAGCCGAATTTGCGAAAAAAAGTCGCGCGGTCTGTTTCTTCAACGCTCCTACGCTCTTCTTATGAATCATCCGCAATAGAAGTAAGACCAGGGAAGCGGACGTGTAACCCGGCCCGAAAAAAAAGGAGTTCAAATGTCCGACATTCAATTTGTCTGCTTGTCAGACATGCACTTTGGCGCGGAAACGAGCCTGTTGACCAACCTCAAGACGGCCAGTAGCGAAATCAATCCTTTGAAACCCAGTCCGGTCCTCGAAAAACTGGTTGACTGCCTGTCCGGTCTGATATCCGGAAATCAAAGCCAGGCTGAAAAGCCCACGTTAATATTGAACGGGGACATCCTCGAGATCGCCCTGGCCCGGACCAATGAAGCGGCCATGGCTTTCGAGCGGTTCATCGAGTTGATCGCCCCCAAAGATCGGGAGCCTTTGTTTGACCGGATCATATACAATCCCGGCAATCACGACCACCATCTCTGGGAGATGGCCCGGGAAACCCAGTACGTTGAAAACGTCCTTAAAAACACAGCCTGGGGCAGCCCTTTGCCCGTTCCCTGGCATGCCACCAACATTTTCAAGGAACCGGTCCCTTCGTTTTTCCTGACGCGCCTGATCCAGAGGTACCAGCCTCTGCAAGAAACAAACATCCAGACGGCCTATCCCAACTTCGGTCTGTTGAACCGGAACAAGTCCAAGTGCATCATCTTCCATCACGGCCATTTCATCGAACCGATCTACATGCTCATGAGCATCATCAAGACCATGTTTTTCCCGGACACCCGAATCCCGGCGGACATATGGGACCTGGAAGCGGAAAACTTCGCCTGGATCGATTTTTTCTGGTCCACCCTGGGACGTTCAGAAGGTGTTGGCCAGAAAGTCAACAACATTTATGAGTTTCTCCAAGACAAAAAGGTGGTCAAAAGACTCTTGTCGAATTTTTCAAAAAGTCTGGCGGAAAAATACGACCTGCCGGGCTGGGGCGATCGAATGGAAGCAGCGCTGCTGGACCGGGTTTTCAGCTATGCGGTCGACCGGATATCCGGCCTGGAAAAGAATGTCGGCGAAGACGTGCTCAGTGACGAGGCCCGGGAAGGGTTCTGGACCTACATGGAGGGACCTTTGCGTAGCCAGGTCATCGGCGAATGCAATCAGACCATGCCCATGAACCTGGCCTTTGTCTTCGGCCACACCCACAAGCCTTTTGAAAAGGACATGAATTTTACCGGGTACCCCGAATGGGTCGACGTGTACAACACCGGCGGCTGGGTCGTGGACAAGGACAAGCTCCAGCCCCTTCACGGAGGCTCCATCGTCCTGATCGACGAAAACCTCGAAGCAGCCTCGGTGCGCATGTATAACGAGCAGGCCGCCGAGCAGGATTACCAGGTCGTGGTCAAGGAGGCCCGACATCCGGGGGATCAGCCCGGCGAATTCTTTTTACAAATTGAAAACCGGGTCGCCGCCAATAAAACCCTGTTCCAGGATTTTTCCAATGCCGCGGCCCGGGCGGTCAACGTCCGGAAGGAAAACCTCCGTGCCAGAATATACGGCCGGGGAACCGACTGATTAAAATTCGTCGTTCCGGCTTTTCCTCGATCGGGGGAAGAGCCGGTCCCTATCAGGGCAAGGCCCCCACGAAACAGCCGCCGCCCAGGCCCCCTCCCGAGGAGCGGGCCTGGGTCACGTCGCCCAGGGCCGAAAATACCGCCCGGATGAGGTGATTGGCCGCAACGTTGTTGAACGTGTAAGTCTCGACCGGTCCCACGTCCCGGCCGTCCACGAACACGGCCTGGATGCGGTGGTTGCCATCCGCCGTGATGGTCAAGGTGGCCGAGTCGCCCTGTCTGACCTGTATGTTTTCCCGGGGGGCGATGAAGCCGCCGTCTCCGGCCACCGCGTTGATCACGTGTTCGCCCGCCGAATTGGGACGGAACCCGGCCTCGATCGTGTGGTCTGAAAACACGTCGCGGAACCGGTAATAATGGACCTGCCCCGCTTCGACGCCATCCACCCGAACCGAATCGATGTGATACCCTTCATCCGGCGTCATAATGAAGTCCTGATCGTCGCCAAAGGCCGCCGGGACGGCGCCTGAAGGTGAAATTGCCCCGTTGCTCCCCGCGGATGCCTCGATGATGCAGGCCCCCGGAGTGAATACGGCCAGGATGGCATGGTTGGCGGTCACGTTCTGGAAGGTGTATTCGGTCAGGGGCCCCTGCGGCACATCATCCACGTAGACCTGCAGGATGTCCCGTCCGGGTGCGGGGGTCATGGTGAAGGACTGGCTGCGGCCGTACGGTACGGTCACGTTGCCAGATGGGGTAATCGATCCGTAACCGATCGCCGAGGCGTTGATGGTCGCGTTTCCGGCCGGATTTTCCTCGAATTCGGCGTGGATGGCGTGATCCCGGGTCACGCCGGAAAAAAAGTACCCGGGCAGCGGCCCTTGGGAAACGCCGTCCACCAGGACGTCCTTGATGCGATGACCGTCTTCCGGGCTGATGGTGAAGGTCTGATTTCCGCCGTACTCGACACTGACGTTCCCGGACGGCGATATGAGGCCGCCCCCGGCCGCGGATGCGGCGATGGTGCAGGGGTTGCGCGCAAAGACCGCCTTGATGGCATGGGCGTCCTGGACGTTGTAAAAGGTGTACGTTGCCAGCGCCCCTTGGGAAATGCCGTCCACGAACACGTCGCGGATATGATAACCGGCGTCCGGGCTGATGGTGAAGGCCTGGTCCGCATTGTATTCGACTTCCACGTCGCCGGCGGGAACGATGCTGCCTCCGGCGCCCGCAATGGCGGAAATCTTCAAGGGGGCGCGTTTGAACCGGGCGGTCACGGTATGATCCGAACTCACCGCCTGAAAGGTGACTGAACTCGTCCGCGGCCCTTGGGAAACGTCGTCCACGATCACGTCCTCGATGACGTACCCGTCGTTGGGCTCGATGACGACCTGCTGGTCGGCCCCGGCGGCCATCGGCGTCTTGCCGGCCGGAGTCACCGTTCCCCCCTCACCCGGCTGGGCGGACGTATAAAGATAATAGGTCGCCGGCGGGCTGGGACTGAACGACGCCGCAATGGTGTGGCTCTGCTGGACGTTTATGAATAAAATATAGTGGATCGGACCCGAGGACTCCCCGTCCACGACCACGTCCTGAATCTGGTACCCGTCGTCCGGATCGATCTTGAAGCCCTGGTTGGCCCCTTCCACCACCTGGATGACGCCCGCGGGGATTACCGTACCCCCGGTCCCGGACGTGGCGGTGATGGCGTGGACCTGGACGAACACGGCCAGGATGCAGTGGTTGGCGGTGACGTTGGAAAAGGTGTAACTGGTAGTCGGGGCCGTTATGTCGCCGTCCACGATCAGGTAAACGAGCTGGTACCCGGGCCGGGCCGTAATCTGAAAGGTCTGGTCCCGGCCGTCGGTCACGAGTACTTCGCCCGAGGGATTGATCCGCCCGCCTTCCTCGGGAAAGACGTCCGCGTTGATGGTGTGCTTGGCCGGTTCGTTGCGGGCGAAGACAGCCTCGATGGCGTGATCCGCGGTCACCCGGCGAAAATTATAGACATGCACGGCCCCTTTGGATTCGCCGTCCACCAACACGTCATGGATGTGATACCCCTCCAGGGGGGTGATGGTAAACCGCCGGGATTCCAGGTTCTCGACTTCCACCGCGCCCGAAGGGGATATGGTCCCGCCCTCGCCGGCCGCGGCCGTGATGGTCCAGGGGTCCGGGGAAAAAATGGCGATAATTTCATGGTCCTCGTCCACGTCTCGGAACGTATATCGGGACGTCGCGCCCACCGGCCACATATCGACCAGCAGCGAACCGATCCGGTACCCTTCTTCCGGAATGACGTCAAACGTCTGGTCGTCCCCGGCCCGGACCTCGACAACCCCTTCCGGGTCAATGTCTCCGTAAGCCAAGGGCATGCCCAGGGAAAAAATATAGTAGGTATCGTAGAACGGCTTTTTCTCGAAAGTGACCCGAATGGTATGATCGGCCGAGACCTGTTTGAAAGTATACGGCTTGATCCAGAAGGGCATTTCCTCCCCGTCAACCTCCAGGATTTCGACCCGGTATCCCTCGTCCGGTGTGATGAAAAAGCTCTGATTTTCCCCACCGGTCACGTTGATGGCTCCCGAAGGCGAGATGCTCCCGCCCGAGTTGCTCTCAGCCGTGATGGTAAAGGTCTTCCGGGAAAATTCAGCCGTCAGGCTTTTATCAGCGTTCATGGTCAAGGCGCAGGGGCCGGTCCCGGCGCAGTCGCCGGTGAAACCGTCGAAACGGGACCAGGCATTGGGTTCGGCGGTCAGAGTCACCGTGGACCCGGTCCGAAACCCTTGGTGACACTCGTCTCCGCAGTCGAGCCCGGCCGGATCGCTGACCACCCGCCCGCTCCCGTCACCGGTCACCGCAACGCTCAGGCCGTGGGCCCTCAATTCGAAGGCGCCGATGTCCGATATGGCCGTACCGCCGTCGGCCCAGCCGTTTTGAGGCCGGGTCACGTCCCGCTGGTCCAGGCCCACGCCGGCCGGGTCGGCGCCGTTGTCAATGGCCGGACTGCCGGTCATCAGGGCATGGGTCGGAGTGAATCCTCCGTTGTCGGCCAGGTCGTCGAGTCGGGCCGATTCATGGACGATGTCGCCCGTGGACAGGTTGAAGGCGCAGCCGTTCGTGTCTCCGATCAGGTTATGGCCCTGCAAATCCGGGTACCCGCCGAAATCACAGCTCCAGTTGGGGTAGCTCGTACCGGTGTTGTCCGAAATAATCGTGTTGTCGAATGTCGGACGGCCCGTGAGGATGAAAACGCCGCCGCCGTTATCGGCCTGGTTTTTGGCAATCGTGGAATACGAAACGTCAAAGGCCCAGCTGAAAAAATAGATGCCGCCCCCGGTGTCGGCCCGGTTGCCGCTGATGGTGCTGTTGACCATGTTCCCGGTGCACTGGCTCAGATACAGGCCGCCGCCCAGTTCGGCCTCGTTGTCCGAAAAGGTGCTGCCGTCGATGGTCAGGCCGGATACGTTGGCCAGGTACAATCCGCCGCCGCAAAGGTCCTGTCCGCTCCCGCCCGCGGCACGGTTTCCGGAAAACAGACAGTCCCCGATCGTCAGGGCGGCGTCTTCGGCCTTCAGGGCCCCGCCATGGTACAGACCCGTGTTTTGCCTGAAGTTGACCCGGTTCAGGGTCACGCTGCCGGACGTGTTGACGAACAGCCCGCCGGCGGTGACCGCGTACCCGTTTTGAACGGTCAGACCGGAGATGACCACCGTCAGTCCGGACAATACCTCCAAAACCCGGTGGCTGCCTCCGCCGTCCACGCACAACAGATCGCCGCCCGGTCCGTTGATGGTCAGGCTCTTGTCGATCGTCAAGACCGCGGTGGGCGAAATGACTCCGGTCACCCCGGCGGCATC
>JAHJTB010000527.1 GCA_018830135.1 Pseudomonadota bacterium
CCCACTATTTCGAGCAGGGGGGGGACCTGGTCATGGACGCCGAAATGGTGTTCGAGGTCGATCCCCAGGGAGACCTGGTCCTGGCCGAGACCGCTACGAATGACACCATACGGGGCGGCGAAAGACGCGGAAAGGACGTTGTATTCGCCCGGACGTTTTCCTTGAACCTGGTCAAGCAGGGATTTGGAACCAAGGGCCAGGTCGTCTATCCGGACCAGGAAGAGCCGGCGGATTCGGCCAAGGCGGGCGTGGAGTCGTTGACGGGGAAGAAGGCGGAAGCGCCGCCGGCGGAGTCGGTCAAGGGTGAAGCGGTTCGCGTCGAGGACCTGGTCAAGGACCAGACCTATGTGATGGAGTCGGATTCCGGTCCCAAGGGGCCCCACCGGGTCCAATACATGGGCATATACCGGAAACAGGGGCCGATACTTCGGTTTTCTTATTTGGAGTCGCCCTTTGGCACCTGGGTCATGTCGCCGGACAAGATACGGTCGATTCGCCGGATTGCATCGGAAGAGGCCCAGGAGCCGCCAACGGCCAGGGCGGGCGTGGAGTCGTTGACCGGGAAGAAGGCTGAGGCGAAAGAGTCCGCGGCCGAGGATGAAACGGCGGCGGCCGAGTTCAAGTCCCGGATTATCAATTTCGGCGAGTCGCCCCAGGAGCGGGCCGAGCGGCTGGGCGTGCTCGTCAAGGAACTGGAAGCGGTCCGGGACAATTCCCTGCCGTCCAGTCCGGGCGCGGAGCCGTATCTGTTGGATCATGCTTGGGCGGAAAAGACGGACAAGGGCTGGTTCAAGCTGACGATCGAGGGAAAGAGAAAACTGGAGCAATGGAAGAAGTCAATATCCCGATTATTGGGATTGCCGGCCGAGGGGGAAGCAGGTAAAATTATTGATGAAGGGGCGCAAGCGGCGCCCGGGGAGGTGAGCGATGCCGGAGTGGGTGACAGCGGACCAGATCGACGAGGAGGGCCTGAAAAACATATCGCTGTATCAGGCCCGTCTGAGGTGGGAGTTGGACAACTACCCGCAGGGGACTCTGGAGCAGTTCCGGAGCGATCCGGAGGAGCTGCACCGGGCGATCGTCGAGGTGGTCAAGAGCGCGATAGCGACGAAGATCAACGCGGAGCAGGGGGGGGCGAGCCCGGAAGTGGCGCAGGAACTGGCGATGAGCGTGGTGGCTCCGAGCGACGGCCCGGCCCTGATGGACGACGAGCCTCCGGAGCCCCTGTCGGACGAGGACCACATGGCGATACTGGACTGGGCAATACCCGAATAGGCCCTGACGACGAGCTGGTTCCTTCCGGCAAGGTCGGCAAGATTCGGGCCAACGTCCAGGCCATCCAATTACTCAAGAAACTCCAAGCCGAAAACCGACTGGCCGACGAAGCGGAGCGCAAGGTGTTGATGCGCTACGTGGGCTGGGGTGCGTTCGCCCAGGACGTGTTCAAGTGGGACTCGAACATAAGCAAGGACGGGCATGTTTGGGGCATCTACGACCCCAAGGAAAAAGCGGCGTTCGAGAAGTGGCGCAACGAGATAGGCGACAAGCTGCATCCGGCGTTAGGCGGGGCCATGACCGAGGAGGAATGGGCGGCGGCGCGGCGGTCCACTCAGAACGCCCACTACACTTCGCGGACGGTGATCGAGGCCATGTGGGCCATGGCCGAGCGGTTGGGATTCACGAACGGGACGGTCCTGGAGCCGGCGGCGGGCGTGGGGCATTTCCTGGGCCTGGCTCCCGAGCGATACCAGCACTGGTCCACTCAATTCGTAGGCGTGGAGCTGGACACGATCAGCGGCGGGATATTGCAGCAGCTCTACCCGGCGGCCAACATCCAGGTGACGGGGTTCGAGTCGGCCAAGGGCATCCCGGACAACTCTGTGGACCTGGTCATTTCCAACTTTCCCTTCGGCAAGATTCCGATCTACGACCGGCGGCATCCGGACTATTCCGGCTGGAGCGTCCACAACTATTTCTTCGCCCGGGCCTTGGACGTGGTCAAGCCGGGTGGTCTGGTGGTGGCGGTAACGAGCCACTGGACCCTGGACGCGGCCTCGAACTACCGGATGCGGGAGTACCTGGCCGGGAAGGGAGACCTGGTGGCGGCGGTCCGGCTGCCGCAATCGGCGTTCAAGGAGAACGCCGGGACCGAGGTGACGACGGACATCCTGATCTTCAGGAAGAAGGACCATCGGGCCTTCGAGGGGGAGGCTTTCCGTTCGGTCGGGACCGTTCCGGTGGCGGAAGCTGGCGAGACCGCCGATGTGAACGAGTATTTCGAGAAGCATCCCGAGATGGTCCTGGGGCGGCACAGCATGTCCGGGACGATGCGGGCGGGCAAGCGGGAATACACCCTGCTGCCGGCAAAGGACGAGGACATCGAGGACGGGCTGAGTCGAGTCACCCGGCTGTTGCCGGCGCGGATCGCGGGCCGGGGCAGCGTGGAGCGTCATGTCGGCCGGGTTACGGAGAGCATGGAGAAGGCCAGGTCCGGCAACCTGATTATAGATGGCGATGGGGTGGCCGTGGTCAATTCCGAGGGCGTGCTGGAGCCTCCGGAATGGGCCTCGAACGCGAACAAGGTCGCCAGGGCCCGTGATTATATCGGGCTGCGCGAGACGCTCAAGACGTTGATCCGCAAGCAGCAGGACCCGGCGGCGTCCGACCGGGAGGTGGAGGACCTGCGGAAGGACCTGGCTCGCCAGTATGGAGCCTTTGTCAAAAAGCACAAGAACCTGAACAACAGCCAGGCCAACGGGTATCTGTCCGACGACGTGGAGTTCCCGATCGTCCAGAGCCTGGAGAACGTGCAAGAGCACCAGGAGCCGTTCAAGGTTAAGAGCGGGCCGTACAAGGGCCAGACCCGATTCAAGACCGTCAAGACGTTCGCGCCGGCGGACATATTGAGCAAGCGGACGGCGCGGCCGTTCATCGAGCCGGACCGGGCCGAGTCGGCCGAGGACGCCTTGAAGTTGAGCATGGTTTTCCGGGGCGGGCTGGACCCGGACTACATGGCCGCGCTGCTGGGGCGGGAGGTTGACGAGGTCAAGGCGGAGCTGGCGGACAAGGGTCTGGCCTACGAGAACCCGGCCACGGGCCTGCTGGAGACGCCCGAGGACTATCTGAGCGGCGCCGTGAAGCAGAAGCTGGAGCGGGCCAAGGGCCAGGCGGAAGAGGACCCGCGTTTCGAGAAGAACGTCAAGGCCCTGGAGGCGGTGCAACCGGAGCCGTTGGGCGTGGACCAGATACATTTCCGGCTGGGTTCGCACTGGTTGCCGCCGGCGATGATCGAGCGGTTCCTGGCGGAGTTTCTGGATGTCGCGGCGTCGGTCAGCTATGTGAGCACGGAGGAGACTTCGTCCTGGAGGATCGCCGCTCGCACCGGTCAGAGGGACGCCAAGAACCTGACGACCTGGGGCGTGGACGGGGCGGATGCCCTGTCCTTGATCGAGGCGAGCCTGAACCTGAAGTTCAAGGACGTTTATGACTACGTAGAGGACGAATACGGCAAGACCCGTCGGGTCAAGGACAAGGAAGGGTCCCTGGTGGCCCGGCAGAAGCAGCGGGAGATCAACGACGAGTTTGTCAAGTGGGCCAAGGACCGGTCCGACGTAGCCACCGAGATCGAGACGGTTTACAACCGGGACTACAACGGGTCGATTCTGAAGCAGTTCTACATCCCGGACGTGGACCGGTATCCGGGGGCCTCGGATTCGGTCATGCTTCGCCCTCACCAGAAGCGGGCGGTCAGCCGGGGTCTCCAGGAGTCGTGCATCCTGGTTCACCCGACCGGGTCGGGCAAGACCTACACGTTCATCAGCCTGGCCATGGAGATGCGGCGGATCGGGACGGCGACCAAGCCGCTGATTGTGGTGCAGGGCTCGACGGTGGCCCAGTACGCGCAGAGTTTCAACCAGATATACCCCTCGGCCCGGGTCCTGGTGCCTTCGGACAACCAGCGCAACGCCAAGAACCGCCAGAAGCTGCTGGCTCAGATCGCCACGGGCGATTGGGACGCGGTGGTCATTCCTCACAGTTTCTTCGACATGCTGGCCAACGATCCGGAGGTGGAAAAGGCATATCTGGACGAACGGATGGCCGAAATCCGGGAGGCGATCAAAGAGGCGGATGAGGAAGGGGACAACGAGCACACGGTCAAGGAACTGGAGGCGCTGCTGGAACGGAAGCAGACCCGGTATAAGAAGCTGCTGGACACGCCCCGGGACAAGAGCATCTGGTGGGAGGACCTGGGCGTTGACGCGCTTCTGGTTGACGAATCGCACTCTTACAAGCGGGGCGAGTTCCTGACCAAGATGGGCAACGTCAAGGGCATCGACCAGGGCACGGCCGGCAAGTCGATCCGGTGCATGCTCAAGTGCCTGGA
>JAHJTB010000528.1 GCA_018830135.1 Pseudomonadota bacterium
GAGCGTTGCAGCAAGGATTTCCCGGCCGCAGCAGGAAGCGGGTCAGAAATCCGGGTTAGCAGAACGGACTCCCTTCGGGCTATGCTATGATATGGAAATTTAATCCGGGTTTTGCAGTCGGGTTCGTAGCGAGGCGTCGAAATTCATATCGAAACAAGAAGTTGGACCGTTTTTGGGCCGTGGGCGTATTATACGATACATCGAGGCCTAAAAACGGGAAACGAGCGTTGCGGCACGCATTGCGATGCCGTAGTAGAAGACAACTTCAAAATCCGGGTTTAATTGTCGGCGGGGTAAATGGAATGACGCGTCTGGACGACCCATCCGTGATGGACGACCTGGCCGAACGGGCCGCGGCCTGGGTCAGGGAACAGCGGGAAAAACACCGTCCCGGGGCCCGACCGCTGGACCTGCGGGAAAAGCGGGCTTTCGGGGGTTTTTTCAACAGCCGGGTCCTGGATTCGGCCCGGATCGCCCTGGTCCCGCTCATCGAAAATCCGGATTTTTACGATGAGCTTCCCGGCCTGGGCCTGAAGGAGGCCCTGGACCTGACCGGGGCCTTAGGCATCGCCTATCGGGATGTGATCCTGGTTTCCAGGCGCCATTATGGCGCCTTCACGCCCTGGCTGCCGCTGGTGTTTCACGAACTGGTCCACGTATCCCAGTACGATCTGCTCGGCCCGGAGCGTTTCATGCGCCAGTACGTTCGGGGCTGGGCTGAAAACGGATTCCGGTACTCGGGGATTCCCCTGGAGGTCCAGGCGTACGAGCTTCAGGCTCGGTACCAGTCCGGCTCCGGCCGGATTTTCAACGTGGACAAAGAACTCGGACGCCGGCTGGGCCTGTTTCCGGGGGATTGACGGCTTGCCGCATCGAGACGGCGGATCAGTCCGCGGCGAAGGCCGTGCCGGCCTGATGGGCCTGTTTCAAGGCATCGGGGTGATTTTTGATGTCGCCTTTGGCTTCGACCTGCCGGAAGGTCAGTTCATCGGTCTGAGCGGGCAGGCCGATGGCGTCCATGAAGTACTTGACGGTCAGGAGCGAGCCTTCGAACAGATCCTTGCCCTTGGTGGCTCCCACGCCGAGAAAGAAGCCCCGTCCGTTCGAACGCCTTTGGTCCGGGTCCAGCCGGACCCGGTTCCATAGAGCCTGGCACCGGTCCACCAGGGCCTTGCCGCCCGAAGGCAGGCCGTAGAAGAATATGGGGGCGGCCACGACCACCCGATCCGCCCGCATCATGAGCGGGTACAGGTCGTCCATGTCGTCTGTGAGCACGCATTCCCCGGTCTCGTCGCACCCGGCGCATTCGGCGCAGGCCTGGATATCGTGGTCCCGAATGTAAATCGTCTCGACCACGGCTCCCGCCTCCCTGGCTCCGGCCAGGAATGCATCGAGCAGCAGGTCTGAATTGCCCTCTGCTCGGGGGCTCATATAAATACCCAGGACGCGGCTCATGTTCGCTCCTTCCTTCTCTGCTTCATATCGGCCAGCAGGTCGTAAGACACGGCCAGATCGCCGAACCCCCGCCCCAGCTCGACGCCGGCTTTGTTCTCACCGTGAAAATCAGACCCGCCGGTGGGAATCAGGTTGAAGGCCCGGGCCAGGGCCAGGTAGTCTCGGGTCATTTGGGGCGTGTGTTCGGGATAATAGACTTCAATGCCTTCCAGCCCGGCCTCTTCGAGTTGGCGGGCCGTGTCCTTCAGCCCGGATTCGTCCAGTCTCAGGGTGAAGGGATGGGCCAGGACCGGCGTACCGCCCGCCTCTCGAATCATCCGGACGGCTTGGGTCGGTGACAGACGAAACTTTTCCACGTAGGCCGGCCCGCCTTTGGCCAGATAACGGTTGAAGGCCTCATCGATACTCGAAACGTATCCCTTGCCGACCAGGGCCTTGGCCATATGGGGTCGCCCGACCTGGCCGCCTCCGGCCAGGTTTTCGACCTCGGCCATGCTGATCTCGATCCCCAATTCCGCGAGTCTGGAAATGATCTTGGGGTTGCGCGTCCGGCGGGCCTCCTGGAGTTCAGCGAGGCGGGCGGCCAGTTCGGAAGCGTCCGGCTCCAGATAGTATCCCAGGATGTGCATGGTGCCGGGCTTGAACTCGGCGCTGATCTCGACGCCGGGAACCAGTTCCAGGCCGATCTCCCGGGCCCTGGCCAGGGCTTCGGACAGGCCGTCCAGGGTGTCATGGTCGGTCACGGCCACGGCCTTGAGCCCCTCCCGACGGGCCAGGTCGACCAGTTCGGACGGTGTGAGGGTGCCGTCCGAGGCCGTGGTGTGGGCGTGCAGGTCGATGCGTTCCATGGACCGGTTTACTTCTTCAAGGCCAGGGCCAGAGCCTCGCTGATTTCCCGGACCGGATGGATGGTCATGCCCTGCCGCAGGCTTTCGGATATCTCGTCGAAGTCCCGTTTGTTGCGGGCCGGCAGGATCACCTCCTTGATACCGGCCCGTTTGGCGGCCAGGACCTTCTCCTTGATCCCGCCCACGGGCAGCACCAGCCCCCGGAGGGTAATCTCCCCGGTCATGGCCACGTCCGGTCGGACCGACCGGCCGGTGATCAACGAGGCCAGGGCCGTGACCATGGTCACGCCGGCCGAAGGCCCGTCTTTGGGTATGGCGCCGGCCGGAACGTGAACGTGAATGTCGCGTTTGGAAAAGTAGTCCGCGTCGGCCAGTCCCAGTTCCTGGGCCCGGGAGCGGAGATAGCTCAAAGCGGCCTCGGCGCTCTCTTTCATGACATCGCCGAGCTGGCCGGTCAGCTTCAGGCCGCCTCGGCCCGGCATGGCCGTGGCTTCGATAAAAAGGATGTCACCCCCGGCC
>JAHJTB010000529.1 GCA_018830135.1 Pseudomonadota bacterium
GCGATTTATTTGTATATATTTCAATTAGTTACCGGATACCCGGCTCCCGTCCCCCTCAAAACGACTTTACGAAAAATTATTTCACACTCCCCCGGGAACCACCACCAACACTCAATAAAAATTTTCACCCATTATTGCTGGCGGAAGCCGAGTCATGCGCCCTTCAGGCCGCCCCCTGGGCCTTTGGGCGAAGCAAAACCAACATGTCTTGATTCTTACGCCGTCTTGAAGGATACTGGACGCGTTCCCAACAATTTACGGAGGTGCGGCATGGCGGGCTTCGAACCCAGGGTCCTGGGCCGGACCGGGTTGCAGGTCGGTCCCCTCGGCGTGGCGCCCAGTTACGGCGCGCCGGCCGAGGCCTTTGAGGCAGCCTTTGAACGAGGCTGCAACTACTTTTATTGGGGCGCCCGGCGGACCGAGGCCATGGCCCGGGCCATCCGGAACCTGTGCGGACGGGGCCTTCGTTCGGAGCTGGTCGTCGTCGTGCAGAGCTACGCCCGTTCCGGGGCCCTGATGGAACTCTTGTTCAAGCGGGGCTTGGCCCGCCTCGGCCTGGACTCGGCCGATGTCCTCCTGCTGGGTTGGCACGGCAAGCCGCCCTCCGCCCGACTGCTGGACCGGGCCCTGTCCATGAAACAGCGAGGCCTGTTTCGCTTCCTGGGCCTGTCCGGGCATCATCGTCCCTTGTTCGCCCGCCTGGCCCGGGACGGGGTCTACGATCTGTTCCACGTCCGCTACAACGCGGCCCACCGGGGCGCGGAAGCGGAGGTCTTTGCGCCGCTGGAGGGAGACTCCCGGCCCGGCCTCGTGGCCTTCACCGCCACCCGCTGGCGGCGGCTGCTCGACCCCCGGAAAATGCCGTCCGGCGAACCTCCGCTTTCGGCCGCGGACTGCTACCGTTTCGTCCTCTCCCACCCCATGGTGGACGTCTGCATGACCGGGCCCCGCAATACGGCCCAAATGCACGAGGCCCTTAAAGCTCTCGAACTCGGGCCGCTCGGCCCGGACGAACTGGAACGGATACGCCGGATCGGCGGCCACGTCCATGGACGGACCGATTGGAGGCCCTAGGGATGACCATGACCGAATCCGGTTTCAAGCACTGGCCCGCGGCCATGGTCAACATCACCAACCGCTGCACGCTCCGCTGCCGCCACTGTTTCGTCTTCCGCGAGGCCAACCCCAACCGGGTCGGGGACGAGATGCAGACCGGGGCCATGGTCGAAAAGCTGGCCGAACTTCAGAGGCGACACGGCATCCGGCACATGCTCTGGATGGGGGGCGAGCCCCTGCTCCGTCCGGAGGTGCTCCGGGAAGGGACCGGGCTTTTCGCCCACAACACCGTCACCACCAACGGCACGATCGACCTGATCGACCTGCCGCGCTGCATCTACGTGGTCTCGGTGGACGGACCGCCCGAGGTCAACGACGCCATTCGGGGACGCGGCGCCTTTGCCCGGGTCGAGCGGACCCTCTCGCGGGTGCCGGCGGATTTTTCGCCCACGATCATGTGCCAGATGGTGGTCACCCGAAGCAACGAGTCCGTCATCGAGGAAACCGTCCACCTGCTTCGCGAGACCCGGGCCGAGGGGATGACGTTTTCCTTCTACGTCCCGCTCGAGCACGACGATTCCGACCTGACCTGGGGTTCGCTGGAACGCCGGGACCGGGCCGTCCGCGAGGTGATGCGCCTGAAGGCCGAGTATCCGGATTTTATCTGGAACAGCGGCCGGAGCCTGGAACTGACCCTTTCGGAACATGCCCTCCGGATCACCCGGAACTGTCCCTCGAAAGAGCTGGTCCTGCCGCTCTATCTGGACGGCGACGACTTCGTCACCCCGTTTTGCTGCTACGGCAACGACGTGGACTGCGATCTCTGCGGGGCCTGGGTGGTCTTTCACCTGGCGGCCAAGCTCGAACAGGCCGGCCTGTCCCCGACCCTGGAACCCTTGACCGCGGAGGCCTGACCACCCGGCCCCGTCCTGTCGTTCTATTCGGTCCGGTTCCGGCCGAATCGGGCGTAATACCGGTACAGGTGCCCCATGGCCCGGGCGGCCCGGGCCGCCGAAGGAAAGGCCGGCACGCCGGCCCCGCCGTACAGGGCCCGCAGACTGGCCCCGGCGGCGGCCAGTTCGGGGTCGCCGCCTTCGGAGTCGACCATGAAGGCCGTGGGCTTGGGCCGGCCGTTCTTCTTGAGATGCTCGACCACGGCCGGATTCGGGTCGGGCAGGTCGGGCATGTGAAAGGCCATGCGAGGAATAAGCCGATCGACCACGATCATGCCCACGGCCGGGTCCTGGTAGCCCCGTTCCAGCGTCTCGATCAGGTAGGCCGGGTCCATAAAGGTCTGCCACATGTCCAGCGGGTTCCCGGCGATGTTCCCGGCCGCGGGCACGGTCTCCTTCAACCAGGCCATGGTCTTTTCCGACAGCCTGGGCACCGCCAGCCCTTCCCGGACAAAGGTATCGGCATAGGCCACGCTGTTGCCTCCGCCGCCGCCCACGACGAAGACTCCCTTGCCGGCGGGCGGGGGGAGGAAACAAAAGGCCAGGGCCGCGTCCAGCCACTCGTCCATCGAGGTCACCTGGGTCACGCCGGTCTGGGCGAAAAAGGCCGACCACAGGCCGACCCGGCCGGCCAGGCCGCCGGTGTGCGATGCCGCGGTCGAGGCCCCGGCCTCGCTCAGACCGCCCTTGAACAGGATGATCGGCTTGTCCCGGTTCACCCGGGCCGCCAGACGCAGGAAGGCCGGACCGTCGGGCACGCTTTCCAGGTACATGCAGATGGCCCGAATCCGGTCGTCTTCGGCCATGTACTCGAGAAAGTCCGAAGCGCTCAGGACGGCGCCGTTACCGAAGCTCACCGCCTTGTCCACGCCGAGCCCCAGACGCCAGGCATATTCGGTCAGGCGCTGGGTGATTCCGCCGCTCTGGGAGATGATCCCCAGGGGGCCGGGCATGCCGGGAATGGCGCCCCAGGCGGTGAGCCGGGCCGACGGGCTGTACGGCCCCATGCAGTTCGGACCGATGACCAGCAGGTCGTGCTCCCGGGCGACTTCGGCCAGCCGATCCTCCAAGGCCCGGCCCTCGGGCGTACCGACCTCTCCGAAGCCCGAGGACAGGATGTGTATGTGGCGGAGGCCCAGCCGGCCGCACTCCTCCAGGATGGCCGGGACGATGCGGGCGGCCACGCAGACGATGGCCAGGTCCGGCGCCTCGGGCAGAGCGGTCAGGCTGGGGTAGGCTTTCAGGCCGTTGATCTCATCCGCCTTGGGGTTGATGGGGTAGAGGCGTCCCGGGAACCCGCTGTCCTGGAAGCGGTTCAAATAGCTCAGGCCGCCGAATCGATAATCGGTACGAGGCACTCCGACAATGGCAACGCTTTCCGGGTTGAAAAATTTGGACATATCTTTCGGTGCTGGGCTCATGTTTTACTCCTTATCCGCCAGGACACTACCGAACAACCCGTTAAAATTCAAGCCGTTTCAACCCGAAAGAGCCGGATATGCCCGTAGCCGGCCGCTGGTTGAGCACTTCAGCCCGGCGATTCATCTTGAACCCCGGCCGGGAAAGGCCTATACTTCGGTAAACATCATAGAAAGAGTTCATTATGCACATCGAATACATCAGGAACCTGACCGAACTGTACCAGTCCCTCGGGTACACCCCGTACCGCTGGGTCGTCAACGAGAACGAGCCTGCCTGGAGCCCGCTGTCCAAACCCTTGTCCCAATGCCGGCTGGGGCTGGTCGCCTCGGGGGGCATCTACGTGACCGGCCAGGAGGCCTTCCACTACAAGGACGACGATTCCTTCCGGGTCGTGCCCACCACCGTGGACACCCGGGACCTGCGGGCCACCCACTTCGCCTACGACCTGACCCACGCCCGGCGGGACATCAACGCCGTCTTCCCCCTGGACACGCTGCGCGGCCTGGTCCGGGAAAAGGTCGTCGGCTCCCTGGCCGACCATGCCTTCACCTTTATGGGCGGCATCTATTCAACCCGCCGGGTCACGGGAAAGCTGGCCCCGGCCCTGACCGAACATCTGCTGGCCGAACAGGTGGACGCCCTGCTCCTGGTGCCGGTCTGACCGGTCTGCCATCAGTCCGTGGGGCTGATCGCGCGTCAGGCTGAAGCCGCCGGCATTCCGACCCTGTGCATGGGCAGCGCCCTGGACATTCTGAAGGCGGTCAGGCCGCCTCGGGCCGTTTTTCTGGACTTTCCCCTGGGACATACGGCCGGACCGGCGGACAGGCCCGAACTTCAACGGGCCATCATGATCGAAACCCTCGAGGCCTTCGCCTCGCTGACCCGGCCCGGCCGGGTCAAGTCCCTGGACTTTGACTGGCCCCTGGACCCGGACTGGAAAATATCGGCCGCCATGGCCAGTGACCAGCGCACCGTGCGCGACGAGTCACCCCAGTATCAGAACGAAGCGGATCGCCGCCGGGCTGAAACCGGAGACCTGTCGGCCCTGGACCGCGGGTGCGAAATCTGCGCCCGGCCCTGACCGCGCCGTTTCGGCGGCGCGTATTTCCGGAGGTAAAACATGGCTGAACAATCACATGGCCGTTATTATCTGGACCGGAAACCCCACTTGATGGCCCAGTTCGATCTGGCCACCGGGTATTTCTCGACCGCCCTGCCGCCCTTTCTCGAAACCTTTGAAATTTCGCATCTGCTCGACCAGGCCCGCACGGAATTCGAAGATATCCTGCCTGAACTGCCCTACATCGGCGGTGAGAGCAACATGCTGACCAAAAGCCTGATCCAGGGCGCCCAGTGCCTGCCGATATTCGAGGCCCTGGAAGCCAAAGGCCTGGAAATCCGCGAGCTGGCCCGCCTCGTATACGAGTGGACCGAGCGGGAAATCGAAGCCAAATCCGAGGAAAAGAAGCGGAACGTTCGAGGCTTCTACTTTTCGCCCGGCATGCGGGCCGTGGAAATGAACCGGGCCGCCGAGTCCCAGTCCGGTCGATTTCCCGAGGACTGGGTCAGCGAATTCGTGGATGGGGACGGCCGGGGCTTTGATTTCGGCATCGACTTCGTCGAATGCGGCCTGTGCAAGTTCTTCGGCCGTCGGGGCGCCGAGCGATACACGCCCATATTCTGCCTGTCCGATTACGCCACCTATCGGGCCTTCAAGATCGGCTTCCGGCGGACCCGGACCCTGGCCGCCGGCGCGGCCGCCTGCGATTTTCGCTTCAACCAGGACTGGACCACGCCTCGCGGCTGGCCCCCGGAATCCCTGGAGGAATATTTACCTTTCTGACATCCGGCCCCCTCAACCGGCCAGTAGACGCAGCCCATAGGCGATCAACAGGATGACGACCAGGGAAGCCGCCAGGCCGAGGACGAAAACGAGGGCAAAGCCGAACGGGTTGTTCAGGTAGGCCCAGATCGGGGTCTTGGACGGCTCAACCTCGTAATCCTGCTTCCACTCTTCGACCACGTTCTTCCAGTCCTGGGACCTGAAATAGGCTTCCAGAATCCGTTGTTTCTCTTCCGGCGGCCGGTCCTCCAGTCCATCGAAGTTTGGAATGCGTTCCCGGACCCGCTTCTGGTCCTCGATCCGTTTGGCCTCGACTTCCTGAAAAAAACGGGCCAGTTCCCGGTCCACGTAGGCCCGGATTTTTTGCTTTAAACGCCGACGGTAATCGAAAGGCCGGTACCCTCCCCGGTCCCGGAAATAATATACCAGTTCCAGAAGCACCAGGGCGGTCGGAAACAGGACGATGAAAACCAGGACGGCCTCGGAAAGCAAACCCGCCACCTCGCTTCAGGCCGGGGCCGCATCCCGAAAGGAAACGCCGGGCCGACAGTCGGCCGGGACAGCCCCTGGCGATCTCTTGGCCCAATGTAGCATGGGAGCACTCCTTCCGCATGGGATTTCCGAATCCTGGTCCGCGGTCGAATGAAAGGCGGGTTTCGATCCGCCGTCGCCGCTCAAAATCCGGGCCAGTTCCCCGGGCCGGCCGAGCATGCCGTAATGATCGGTATCCATCTCCTCATACCGCCAGCCTTGGGCCCGAGGGCGGCTTTTGACGTATTCGGGCATGGCCGAGGTCAATTCCAGGAACCGGCTCTTGAGGAAATGGACATAGGTCTTGGGAATCCGGTCGATGACCGCCTGATCGAACACCAGCGGCTCGGTGAAGGGGGGCCAGGGGGGGACCCCGAACCGGGCGGCGTCCACTCCGGCCGATTCGAAGACCTGCCACAAAGACTGGCCGCTCCGGGGAATGGCCGAGTCCACATGGACCAGTCCGGCCGGACGCTCCGGCGCCCGGCCGGCAACTCCCGTGATAACGAATCCGGTGTAGCTGTGGCCGACCGGGACCGTGCGCTCCGGGACCAGGTTTTCCATCAGGCCCAGGACCTCGGAGACGTGGCCGGTCAACGTGAAATGTTGCGGGTCGGACAGGGTGATGGCCCGGGTCCGATGCCCCCGGCCGTCCAGTATGGCCCGGGTAATCAATGTTGTCCGCAATTCCTGGGCCTGACGGATGAGAGGGGCCGGCCATGACTGAATCCGGGGCAACCGGACAAATCCCGATCCGAATATTGATCGGATAACAGTCTAATTATATTATCAAAATAATGATACCGCCCGCCAGATTCGAGGCATGGTCGCCTTCACGTCCGCGGCTTGTTGTTGCAGTCGCGGACAACATGCCCGATAATGGGCATGGTAGGCCTTGACGGCATAATACAGGGCGCCGAACCCCAATATACCGACGGAGCACAGGGATATGCACTACCGCGTTGTGGGACCGGGACATGGTTTGCCAGGTCGAAGAGCCGGGGGCATGCCCTCGTTTTGGTCGGCGGTCGCCACCGCCCTGTGCACGGCCGCGGCGCTCCATGTGATCGCCCTGGGCGGCGCTCTCCTTGTCCCGATTTTAAGCCCGATTGTCTCGGGCCCGGCCTTCGCCGGTCAGGCCGACGGTGCTGGCGGGCCGGAGGCGGCTCCCTTTAAAATGGTTGGCGGCGTCCGCGTCATCGAGGGTCGGACCTTCACCGAGACGCTGACTCTGGACGGCCACCAGTGGGACGGCGCCGTGATCCGGAACAATGTCTTCAACAATATTGCCGATAAGGGCCTGCACCTGTCCAACGTCCGTGGTCTTTCCATTCTGGATAACCGGTTTACCGGGATCAAAAGCAATGCAATCAAGCTCCGCAGCGACAAGAACCAGGGTACGGAGGACATTCTCATCAAGGGGAATCTGTTCAAGGACATTGCCGCCACGGCCATCCTGGCCGGCGAGCCCAACGTTCGGCTCCGGATCATCGGCAACCGCTTCGAGAACGTGGCCCTGATCACCTCGGGGGAAAAGCAGCACGCCATGTATCTGAAAGGCCCGGAATTCCTGGTTGAAGGGAACGTCATATCCGGGGTGATCGACGCCAACGGCATCTCGGTGAGGACCTCGGGAGTCGTCCGGGGAAATTTTATCGAAAAGGCCGCCAAGGACGGGATCAAGTATTATTCGAGTTCCGAGACCAAAGGCAGCGGCCGGCTGGTGATCGAGGCCAACGTGGCCGTCGGCAACGGGCACGGCGGGATCGCCCTGGCCGCCGGCAAGGGCCCCCTGGTCGATCAAGTGGAAATACGGTTCAACACCCTGGCGGGCAATGGCCGCGGGATATGGATTTACGAGGACCTGGACCGCGTCGGAATAAGCATATACGGCAACCTGATCGTCGAAGCGGACAAGAAATATATCTACACTCGAACCAAACCGACCCTGGAAACGGACAATTTGGAGGTGGACGCGGAACCGGGATTCGTGAACGCGGCCGGCCGGGACTTCAACCTGGTCAAGGCCTCGCCGGCCGTCGGTTTTGTCAGGAAGGCGCCGGGCCTCCCCCCGTACGACTACCAGGGCCGGAGTTTCGGCCGTCCGCCCTATGACGCGGGGGCGATGCAGTCAGCCCGCTGAGGGCCGCGATGCCCGGTATTTCAACGCCATGTTATGGAGTCTGGTCGGAATGCATGATCCGGTGACAGACCGGCAAGGAATGACCTGGTTCCCCGATGACCGTCGTTATCCCATTATCCGGCCCCCGAGCCTCCGCCTTGCCTGAGCCCTGCCCGGAACCGCGGGTCTCCGGCGCCGGTTCGCCGGCCGCGGCCTCGATCGATGAATCCGAACTGGTCCGCGAACTCATGAATCGGATCGGCCGGAATCTTTTTCGCTACTACCCCCACCTGGCCGGAGATCAGGTATCGACCCGGTTGGTATCCCACGCCTATCGTTCGGACAATCCGCTCTTCCTGTTCAAGATCGAGGCCCCGGATTTCGAGGCCCCGGTCTGGATCGTCGCCAAACACCTGCTTCCGGGCAAGACGGCCGAAGACGCGGGCGACCGGGAAATGACCATGCTCAATACCCTCCACGGCCGCCCCGAGATGGAAAGCATGGACTGCTCCGTGCCCCGGCCGTTGGACCACTTCCCCGATCTCGGGACGATTCTCATGGAACGGGTCGAGGGCGAACGCCTTACGGACTACATGCGGCGGAAAAACACGCTGCTCAGGCCATCGGCCGGCCGGCTGATCCTCCAAATATCCGAGCGCTCCGGGAAATGCCTCCGGACGATTCACGATCTCGCCCACCCTCCGGACCGGGGCCGCCTCCCCGAAACGGCCCTGGACGAGCTTTTCGGAAAAATCCAGCGGGCCCGCGCGGACCTGTCCCGGACCGCTCTGGTCGAGGGGCGTCCTGGCGAATCGGTTTTCAGGGGGTTGATGGAAAAAGCGGAAGCCCTGGTTCGCCGGAACGAGTTCCGACTGGTCCGCCAGCATGGCGACTATTATCCCGGCAACATCCTCCTGCAGGGCAGGCGGCTGGTCATCATCGATTTCGCTTTTTCAAAACCGGGCCCCATTCACCAGGATATCAGCCGTTTTCTGGTCACCCTGGACACCCTCAATCCATACCCGACTCACCCGCTCTACGATCTGACGCGGGTCCGCGCCTTCAAGCGGCGCTTTCTGGAGGGATACTTCGGCCGCCTCGATCACATCCGGGATACCGACCGGCTGATGATCCGGCTCTACCGGGTCCGGGCCCTGCTTCTCCATGCCCGGCGCAGGCTGGTCCCCGGAAACGCCGGTCGCCGGAACCGGCTCAGACATGAAGTCCTCGGCTGGTGGTACCGGCGCATGCTCCGCCGGGAACTCGCCGGCCTGAATCGGCTCCTGTGACCAGCGCCCGGGAACGATCGATGCGGAAGAGACGCCGAAAACCACCAACCAGTGTTGTGGCGGATCAATGAACACGTCCGAAAAAGACCCGGTCCTTAAAAGCATCGCCCAGTACTCGTCCGGCAACATTTTCCGGCGCGCACTGGGTCTGGCCTATGCGATTCTCAAGCCGAAGCTGCTGACCCCCGAGCTTTACGGCGTCTGGAACCTGTTGTCCCTGATACCCAATTACGCGCTTTTCTCCGACCTGGGCGCCCGGCAGGCCATGCGATTCGACGTGCCCTACCACGAGGCCCGCCAGGAAACGGAAAAAAGCCAGGCCGTCCAGAGCAGCGCCTTTTACGGCACGTTCTACCTGATCGCGGTCTTCGCCTTGGTCCTCATCCTGATCGCCCTGGTCATCAAAACGAGTTGGGTCATCCGGGCGGGTCTGGCGGCCATGGCCCTGGCCGTCCTGATCGAATGGTATTACGAATACCGGACCACCGTGCTCAAAGGGTATCAGGACTTCCGGACCGTGACCCGGTCCATGTATATCCGGGCCACGTCCGCCGTTGTCCTGGGCATCGTCCTGATCTATCTGTTCAGCATTTACGGCGCCTTCGCCTCCGTCATCATCTCGAACCTGATCGCGGCCCTCTATGTCCGCCTGCAACTCCCGAACCGGCCCAAGGGGCCGGAGCTCTGGCCGACCTTCCTGCGACTGGTCAGAAAAGGGTTTCCGATCATGCTGTTCGGTCTGCTGATCCTGCTCATCCGTTCGACGGACCGGTTCATCATCGCCTTGTATCTGACCAAGCGGGAACTGGGCTATTACGGGATCGCCATCATGTTTTTCGGGTTCCTGATGCAGATTCCCGGGTCGGCGCGCGAGGTGATGGAACCTCGACTCATGGAGGACCTGAGCCGGGGAGACGAGGATGACAGCTTGAGGGAGTATTTCTTCAAGCCCCTGATCAACACCGCCTTCTATATCCCCTTCCTGATCGGCGGCGTGGTTTTCATCACGCCCGTGTTCGTCCGATTCGTACTGCCCCGGTACAGCCCCGGCGTTCCATCCACCCAGATTCTGGCCCTGGGCGGATATTATCTGGCCCTGGCCTACATCGCCCGCGGCATCCTGGTGGCCAAAAACCTGCAAATGAAAGCGGTCGGGCTGCTGGCCCTGTCGGTCGTGCTCAACGTCGGGTTGAGCGTTCTGCTCGTCCGCCTCGGATATGGCATCGAGGGCGTGGCGGCTGGAAGCAGCCTTTCATTCCTGTCTTTTTTCGCCCTGAACTACATCTTCATCCGATGGCACAGCCCCTATGCCCTCGAGGACTGGAAACGCTGCACCGAGGCCATGGTATGGCCTTTTCTCCTGATGTGCGTTTTGATTCTGCTTCTGCGGCGGGCCGCCAGGGCCGCGCCCCTGCCCGAGCCGGCGGCCGATCTGGCTTCCCTGGTCGTCTTCTACGTCTTGATGTACCTGGCCGCCCACCTGGCGGCCCGGCGATATCACCTGCTCAGCCGGATCGGATTTCTCCATCTCTGGAGTCGGGCGATCAGGAGAAAGGACTGAAGGAGAAGACCATGGCGCCTCTGGTCACCGTCATCATACCGACTTACAACCGGGCCCATCTGGTCGACCGGGCGATTCAAAGCGTTCTGGGACAGACGTTCCGGGACTTTGAACTGATCATTGTGGATGATGCGTCCACGGACCGCACCTCCGAAGCCATCCAGCCCTTTCTGCGGGACGCCCGGCTGCGATACCTCCGCCTCAAAAGCAACCAGGGCGGATCGGCCGCCCGGAACACCGGTCTGGCCGAAGCCAACGGTCAATACATCGCTTTTCTGGACAGCGACGACGAATGGCTGCCGGAAAAACTGGACATCCAGGTCCAGGCCTTCCGGCGGGCCGCCCCCGCCGTGGGTCTGGTCTATACCGGGTTTAGGAAAACCAACCGGCCCGACCGGAGCGATGCGCTCAGAAGCCGGGGCGACGTCTCGCGCTCGATCCTGGTTCAAAACTTCGTGGGCACCACCTCGACGCCCCTGATCAAGGCGGACCTTCTGGCGAAGACCGGCGGCTTCGACCGATCCCTGCCCAGCTGTCAGGACTGGGACCTTTGGATACGGCTGGCCGGCCTCGTGGAATTCGAATATGTCGACCAGGTCCTGGTCCTGTCCCATTACCAGGGCGACAGCATTTCGGCCAATCGTGCGGCCACGATCGAAGGGCATCTGGGAATCGAAGCCAAATATCGCCAGGAAATCGCTTCCCTGAACGCCGGCCAGCGGTCGGGCCATTACCTGTACATGGGCAAGGTCTTCTGGTGGAAACGGGACCTGGCCCGGAGCCTCGGCCGTTTTTTCCGTTCGGCCGCCGCCTCTCCCCGCACACTGCCCCGCGTCGTGTCGTTCCTGGCCGGAAGGTCCGCCCATAAGGTCCTGAGGACCCTGGGCATCCGAAAAACCGGCCAAGGGGGTCCGCCCCCCGGGGTATCATCCCCCCGTACCCCGGCCGGATCGCGAATCCGCGTTCTGCTCCTCCTGGAGCACATGCGGGTCGGCGGGGCCGAGCGTTCCGTGGCCGACCTGGTCGAAGGCCTGGCCGCGCGGGACGTCGAAGTCGCCGTCTGCCTGTATCGGGACATGGGGCCGTTCGCCGACGAACTGATCGAGGCCGGCCACCCGGTCATCTATCTGGCCAAGGACCGGTTCAGCCGGCGTCTGGGCGGCGCCCGCAAGGTTCTTTGCTTTCCCCTGGTGGGGATCGAGTCCCTGCTCTTCATCTTCCGCCTGGCCCGGTTGATCAGAAAACACCGTATCCGGATCGTTCACGCCCACATGTTTTCCGCCGGTCTGTGGGGTCTGCCGGCGGCCAGGCTCGTCCCCGAATGCCGGGTTATCCTGTCCCTGCATACGGTCTTCGGCGCGGTCGGAACCGCCAAACGAAGGCGGCTCAACCGCTTTCTCTTGCCCCGTTTCGATCGGCTGGTCGCCGTGACCGGCGAAGTGGCCGCATCACTGGACCAGGCATACCGGGTCAACCCCCGGCGCCTGTCCGTCATTCCCAACGGCCTGCCGGAAGCGGTCTTCACCGGCGGGCAAAGGGGTCTCTTGCCGAGTGGTCGGACCGGTCCCGACGTTCGGCCCCCTCTGGCCATCACCGTCGGACGACTGATCCCGGTCAAACGCCATGACCTGTTCATCCGGGCCGTGGCCTTGTGCGCCGAAGACATCCCGAACCTTACGGCCTGGATCGTCGGCGAGGGACCCGAGCGTAAAAAACTGGAGCGCCTGATTCAGGAATACGAACTGGAAGGACGGGTAAGCCTCCTCGGCCAACGGAACGATGTCCCGGCCCTGTTCACAAAGGCCGACCTCGCCCTCAACACCTCGGAACGAGAAGGCCTGCCGGTCAGCCTCCTCGAAGCCATGGCCGCCGGTCTGCCGGTCGTCGCCACGGATGTCAGCGGCAATCGGGAACTGGTCCGTGACGGAGAGACCGGGCTGCTGGTCCCGGCCGGAGACTCGCGCGCCCTGGCCCGGGCCATGCTCCGCTTGCTGCGCGATCCGGACCTGGCCGAGCGTCTGGGTCGGACCGGCTACCACCAGGTCCTCGAAACCTATTCAATGAAGCGGGTCGGCAAAATGTGGGCGGACCTGTATCAGGAGGCACTCATTGAACGAAGCGCCGAACACTGAGGGCTTCTCGCCTCGCATCGCCTACGTCTTCATCCAGTTTCCTAAAATCACGGAAACATTCAATCTCAGGGAAATGTTGCAGATCGAGAAATACGGGGCGCGCCTGGACATGTTTTCCCTGATCGAGCCCGGCCGGCGGGCCGTCGTCCACCCGGAAGCAAGGGACCTGGCCCGCAGGACCCGCTACAGCCCCTGGTTTTTCAGCAAGGACCTGCTGCGAGCCAATCTCCATTACCTGTTCCGTTCTCCCGGACGCTACCTGAAACTCCTGGCCCGGCTCCTGTCCGGGTCCGCCAGCCAGCCGGTCACCCTGGCCAAAACCCTGGCCATCTTCCCCAAATGCGTGTTTTTTTCATACGAGGCCGGCCGGCTCGGCCTGGACCACATCCACGCCACGTTCGCCTCGCATAATGCGACCTGCGCCATGGTCATATCCGCCCTGACCGGAATCGATTACAGCTTCACCATCGACGCGTACGACCTTTTTGTGGAAACAGCCCTTCTCCGCCTGAAAATCCGGCGGGCCCGCTTTCTGACCACCATTTCACGGTTCAATACGCGGGTCATATCCGAACGGTACGGCCAGGCCGGACTGAAAGGCGCCCACGTCATCTACCGAGGCATCGACCTGGACCGGTACAAACCCCCGTCTCCCCCGCGACACCGGGCGCCGGAGGACCCGTTCGAGATCGTCTGCGTGGCCTCTTTGCAGGAGAAAAAAGGGCATGTCTTCCTGCTGCGGGCCCTGGCCCGACTCCGGAACCAGGGCCGGCGCATGACCTGCGTCCTGGTCGGAAACGGCCCCTTGCGTAAACGGCTGGAGAGTGAGGTCCAGGGATTGAAACTTGGCGGCGTCGTGACCTTCACCGGCGATCGGACCCAGGAGGAGGTCATCGCTCGTCTTCAGCGGGCGGACTGCTTCGTCCTGCCCTCGATCATCACCCGGGGCAACCGCATGGAGGGAATACCCAACGCCATGATGGAGGCCATGGCCTGCGAGCTCGCCGTGATCGGCACCTCGATATCCGGGCTCCCGGAACTCGTGGAACCGGAAAAAACCGGGCTCCTGGTCCCGCCGGAAGATGACGCGGCCCTGGCCTCCGCCCTGGCCCGACTTCAGGACGACCCCGAACTCGGACGCCGGCTTGGCCGGGCGGGCCGGGAAAAAGTGGCCGAGGACTTCAATCTCGACATCAATATCATGAAGCTATGGCGTCTGTACCAGACGGCTGTCTTGGATAGCGAAACCGGTTAAACCGAGACATCCGTTTTCGCGGGCTGCCACTTCACCACCTGGCGGCCGCGGAGGAAATCCATAAGCCCCAAAAACGTCCCGATATTCCCGACGCAGAAATAAAAGGCGGCGCCCGATACGCGATCCAGCGGCCGCCAGGACCAACCGAAGCGATTCAAGACCGGATGGGCCAGGGCCAGGCCATAGCAGGCCAGCTGAAGGACCAAGAACAAGGCGTACGGGCCATGCCGGCCGGCCAGACCCGCGCTGCCGATCAGGAGAAGAATCAGAAAGAGCGGCAGCATTCTGCGGCAGACCTTGTTGATAAAGAGGCTGCAGGAAAATACTCCGTAATCCAACGGGTTCAACAGGGCCTTCATCAGGCGGATTCCGGTCAGACTTCGGGTCACGATTCGACGTCGCCGGCCGATCTCATGCCAGGGATTTCTGGACGGGGTGCGGATAAAGGCCTTGGCCCGAGGCTCGAAGATAAACCGATACCCCTGCCGGACGATGGAAAGGCCGGAGTACGAATCATCCGTCACGGCCGCCGGCACCGGCTGAAACAGGCCTTTTCGCACCGCGTAGAGTTTCCCGTCGTTCGACGAAATGCTTCCGGCCCGGGTCTCCAGGACCTTGATGGTCGAGTCGAACTTGATATAGTCCTTTTGAGCCCTTCCCAGGGTGCGAGACCGTTCGCCTATGACACGCTGGCCGCAGACGCCTCCAACTCGCGGATCGGTGAAGGGCCGGGTCAGAAAAATCAAAGCCTCCTCGTCAAGCAGGGCGTCCGCGTCCGAGAAGACCAGGATTTCACCCGAGGCGGCCTCCGCGGCCCGGTTGAGCCCGCTGTTCTTCCCCTGATGGTCCGCGGAGGCAATGATTTTCAGGCCCGCCCCCGCATGGTCCTTCACGATTTGATTCGTATCGTCCGTCGAGCCGTCGGAAAAAACGATCATTTCCAGTTCGCCCGCAACGGACAGCGAAAACGTGTTTTCTATCTTGTCCAGAATCAGGAGCCCCCCGTTGCGAACGACCGTGATCAGGCTGACTGACCCGGGCCGGGCATCTCCCGAGGCCAGGGGTCTTCTCGCGATAACACCGATCAAAAGAATGCACAGGGGATAGATGACGAACACCAGCCCGATACCGATCGCCGAAAGAACCAACGCCATCTGGCCCAAGAGAACCGGCAGATTCATCTCTCCGCCTCCGACTCGCCGGCGAAACGGACCGACAGCGCGGACAGACCGGCGCAGAGCCAGAAATACTTGTGATTGTTGGCGCTGAGGACCAGGAAGGACAGCAACATGGTCAGAAAGGATATCCGGTAGGCTCCGGCCAGGGAGGCCAGTTCATCCAGCCCCCGGTCCTTGAACCGCTTGACGGCCCGGCCGAAGTTGATCCACATCCGCCCGATGGCGGCCAGGAAGACGGCCAGGCCCATCAGCCCGGTCCCTACCAGCACCTCCACGTAGGCGTTGTGAGCGGCCCGCCGGTTGGTCAGCCCCGCCTTTTGAAACATCCGGGCGTACGTGGTCTGTTGATACAGGTCCTTGAAGGTTTCAGGACCGGAGCCGAGTAGTGGATGTTTCTTGAACGCGCTCCAGGCGACGACCAGGTAGGAGACACGACGGCCGATGCTCCGGTCCGACTCCGCGTCCGTCACGGTCTTCTGCCGGGCCCAGTAGGAGGACGGCACCACGAACAAGCCGGCCAAGGCGGCCATGACGGCCAGGGCCGCGATCAGGCCCAGATGCCGGGGCCTGACCCACTTGCGTTGGCCGGCCAGCAGGATGACCAGGACCAGGGCCAGAATCAGCGCCCCGCCGCGGGAGTAGGTCAGAATGGTCGCGCTCATGTTCAGAAGAAATACGCCGCCCAACAGGACCTTGTGCGAACGCTTTTCCGCCCGGATGAAAAAATGCACCAGCAGGGGCAGGCTGAAAATAAGCATGGCCGAAAAATAGTTCGGGTCATGCGTCGCGCCGACGGCCCGTTTGACCGACTCGGAATTGACGTTCATCGCAAACAGTCCGATATTGAAAACAAATCCGAAGATGGAGAGGGCGGCGCTGATTGCTGTACTCGCGATGACGACCTTGGGCAATGTACTGGTGAATATCCGGTCCGAAACGAAAAACAAGGCAAGAAAAACGATGCTGAAGTCCGTGATGGTCCGCCGTAGAAAATCGTAGGACTCGTCCGGATTTACCGACATGGAGGCTGAAACCAGGTTGACCGCGAAGAAACCCAGGAGCCAGGGCCAGAGGTTCGACCGGATCAGGACGAGCCGGTGTTGACCATCCACGATCAATAGCAGGAAGGAAAGGCCGACCATGAAGATGCCGATGAACTTGGATATGGTCAGGAATCGGTAAGCGTCCGAGACGCCGGTGTACCCGCTGAAGGGGACGAGGAAGATGATGATCAGGAATCCCCAGGCCGGACGGCGGCCGAAAAAAAGCATCAAAGGAATCGCCAGGCCCGGCAATGGGGCCAGGAAATAATACGGGGTCGTCAGCAGCCAGACGGACAGCCCGACCACCAGGAGCCACGTTATCGCCTGCAGGGGGGATTCCCCAATATGGCTGATGGCGTCTCGCATCCAGGTCCCAACCCGGGCCCTGACCCGGATTATTTTCGGGTTAAACGCTCTTGCCCAACACCACGGCGGGCACGGTGAACAGCATGATCAACAGATCGCAGGCCAGGCTTTGGTTCTCGATGTATTCGACGTCGTATCGTATCTGGTCCTCCAGGTCGAGCTTCCCGTATCTTGCCTCCACGATCTGGGTCAGACCCGTCAGACCCGGCTTGGCCCCGGCAATGAACTTCTGGCAGAATGCCTCGTTATAGGCCCGGTTCACTTCTTCGAGGCTCGTCGGTCGCGGGCCGACCAGCGCCATGTCGCCGGCCAGAACGTTGAGAAACTGAGGCAGTTCGTCGAGCTTGTATTTCCGGATTCGTTTCCCGATCCGGGTCACCCGGGGATCGTCCTTCATCTTGAAGGCGCCTTTTACGTCGCTCATGCCGATCAAAGCCGCTTTTCTGGCTTCCGCGTCCGGAACCATGGAGCGGAATTTGACCAGATTGAACGACCGGCCGTTTCGCCCCACCCTGGGTTGAAAAAACAGAACCGGCCCCCGGTCTTCCAGATATATCAGGATCGCGATGACCACCCAGAGGGGCGACGTCACCAGGATGGCCAGAACGGAAAGCACCAGGTCGGCGGGCCGTTTCAAGAGACTGGGCGGCCGGGCCGAAACGGTCACCGGGTACTGGCAGAACCTCTGGTCGGTTGGCGGACTGATAATGGTCCTGTAAATGGCGATCAGATTCACCGGATCACCCGGAGCCAGGTATCATTGCGGCGCATGGCATACGGTTCTACCTGTCCCTCCGCGACCCGCATTCCTCTCCAATCGAGTCAAGCCAGGCTTTTTTTCAGAAAATACTGGTCCACCTTGTACTGATTCAGCGGACTGACCGGCACGTATCGAACCACGTAATGCCCTCGGAACCCGTTCCGGTCGGATTGAATGGATCGGGTTACCTCGCCGGTGCAGACCGCCCGCTTTTGTTTGTACCGTCTCGAGCAATAGACCCTCCGGGTCAGAACGAAGCGATGCGGCCCGGTTTCAAGCAGGTCGTTGGTTGTAATTCTAAAATATTCTTCATTGATATCAATCAGTTCTCCGAAACCTTCCCAATCCGCCCCTCCGTTCGCAGGGGACTGAATCCTGACCGCGGCCTTTTCCATCAGGACCCGGTCCAGCTTGCGGATGTCTCGGTACTTGTCCGAAATCAGTTTGCGGACGGACTTCCAGATCATGACCGGCCCCCGGGCCAGGACCTCCTTGAGCACGACCAGGATGGTGTAGCCAACCATGAACATGTCCCATTGGAGGCTGCGTTTCTTGGCAATGAGCCGGTTGTCGATCTTGGAACGAATCTTCTTGGGCGCACTGTGCGGGGTGAAGAGCTGAGAAAGACCGATGAGGCCGGGTTTGATCGTGAACCGAAGGTCGTACCCGGGAATGTTCGGGGCCTCTTTTTGATATATTTCCGGCCGTACCGGCCGGGGGCCGATGAAGTCCATGTCGCCCTTGAGAATGTTGAAAAGTTGAGGCAGTTCGTCCAGGCGGGTGTCGCGCAGGAATTTCGTCAACGGCGTGGTCATCATATGCCGGTGAGAAAGCAGTTCCGGGCCGATATGCTGCTGGGCCCCCTGGGGCAGTGTGCGGAACTTGTACATCATGAACGGCTTTTTATGAATCCCAAGCCGGATGCCCTTGTAAAAGATCGGACGGCCGTCGGCGAGGAGAATCAGGACCGGGATCAAAATGAACCAAGGAAGGGCCAGGAAGAGCAGCACGAGGGCCAGCGAAACGTTGAAAGCGGTATGAGCGGTTTCCGACCATCCGGAATAACCGCCTCGGAACACCTTTCGTGAAAAAGGCCGTGCCGGCCGGACTCCGGCCGCCGGTTCGCGACTCTCGGAAGGCATCTAGACCGGCTCCCAGGAGGAGATCGAGAACAGGGTGTTCAGACCGGCATAGCGGCTCACGTCTTCCGGCCGTTTGAAGGTATGGTCGAAGAATTCCCTCATGTACCCGAGGCTGAAGCCGGTGATCAAACCGACCAGCAGGCCGAGGGGAATGACGACCCTCTTTTTCGGAAATTCGGCCTTGCCGGAGAAAAACGGACGGCGTACGACACGGATGGTGAATATGCTGTTGGCCCCGCCGCTCGTGTCGATGGCGGCCTCCTCGCGTCGAGTGTAGAAGGTTTCATAGGAATGCTTCACCAGATCCATCTCCCGATTGACCCGCTGGGCTTCGATCATGTGGGTGTGCAACTCCAGATTTCGGTCCACCAGGCTTTGGAGGCTTTCTTCCAGGGTCTTGACCTTGTTTTCCAGGGCCTCGACTTCCTGAGCCCTGCTTTTGGTATAGGTCGCCACTTCCGCCTTCAGGGTCTTGAAGGTCTTTTCAATCTGTTCTTCAATCCGTTTGACCACTTCGCTTTCCGGATCGTACACGCGGAGGAGCTTGCCTTTTTCCATATACAGACCCTGCAGCTGCTCCCCCAGACGGTTGATGGACGCATTGGTTATAAAGGAAAAAAACTGCAGTTCCGGTTTTTCGACCACCTTTTCGAGATAGTGGACATCTTGGCGGGCTTTCATCAACTGGTCCTTGGCCTGGTCCAGCTGGATGTCCAGGTCCTTTTTCAGGATCAGGTTGTTGCCGATTTCGCCCTGGGGGTCGGGTGTGCGATAAGCCTTGGCCAGACGGATCAACTCCTGTTCCTTCTTTTTCAGCTCGGAATCGAAATTCGCCGCCTGCCGGCCGTAGAATGTTTCCGCCTCGTTGGGGCTGTAAATCCCGGACCGGTATTGGATATACTGGTTCATCAGCTCCTCGAGCAGCGTCAGGGCCCGCTGCGGGTCCAAATCCTGGAGCCCGATCTGGATGATGTTCGATTCCGGGAGTATCTCGGTCTTGAGGCTTTTTTGAAGGGACAGGATGTTCTGCTTGAGCAGGGGCGGGGTGACATCGGCCTTGCTGAAGTAAATTCCGCCGCGACCGACCTGTTCGATCGTTTTTTCAATCACATCGGGCGACATGATCATCTCGACTTCGGAAACCAGGTCTTCCCGGGTGATTTCCTGGAGACGGACCTGCATGTTCTCGAGCGCTTCGGGGCTTTTTTCCACCTTTTTGGCTTTGATCAGAATGGCGCCTTCCGCCTTGTAGGTCGGCGGCCAGAAAAAGGCGATCAGGGCGGCCAGGATGGTGACCACGACGGTCGTGCACAGGATGATCCGCTTCTGGATGAAAAAGATCACCACCAGCTCTCGCAAATAGTCTTCGGTCTTGACCATCTTCCTATCCCGTACCGGCTGAAATCACGGAGATTATCCCAGAAGGTCGACCCGCGGCCCCAGCCGGCCGACCTGCACTGTAATCATACACGATGATCTGATCCCATGCCACGTTTTTCGCCGCCCGGCATCCCCTGCCCGGCCCGGGTCATTCAAGTATCGGGTCCCGGTACAAACTGTTTCCGAACGAGAAGCCCCAGCCGCGGAACATCAATATCTGATTTATTTCACTCATTATTTCAGCAATCTGGTATGAACGGCTGGGCGGCACATAGACGATGTCATCCGGATAAACGTAAAAAAACGCGCTCTTGTCTTCGACCAGAAGCGTGGCCTCCACGTCGACCTGGGTCGCCACCCGGTCGTTTTTGCACAGCCTGAAGACCAGGGTCTTTTTAAGGTCGGCGCCCGGCCGGGTTCCCCCGGCCAGCGTGATGGCCTGAATCACGTTGATGGGTTTGGGCATTTTATACGCCCCCGGCTGGGCGACCTGTCCCAGGACATAAACCGTCGCGCCGGAGTGCTTCTCGAGAAACAGGTCCACGTTGAGTCCGGGCAGAAATGCATCGTAGCGCTTGTCCAGAATCACCTTGACTTCGGGAATCGTCCTCGTGGCCACGTAGACGTCCCCGGCAATGGGAAAGGTGCAAAAACCGTCCGGCCTGACCGTCACCAGACGGCTCAGTCCTCGGGGCGCCGTATGCAGGTCGTTCTTGAAATCCTTGATCTGGGTGCTGTATTCGGGCACGGTCACATACAGGTCCACCGGCTCCCGGAGGATGCCCTTATACCGGTTTTTGAGTTCATCCGTCACCTCTTTGACCGTCATGCCCGCGACCATCATTTCCCCGATGTACGGCAGCGTGATTTTGCCATCCGGCTTGACGTTCTGGGTCTCGTTCAAACTGGGCGCATGAATGAACTTGACGGTGATCGTGTGATCGATCGCGATGCGGAACTCGTCCTTTTTCTCCCAACTCCGAACCTGAAACAATACGTCCAGTATGTCCCCGGGAACAAGCTTGTAAGCCGGGAACAGGTTCTGGTCCGACGGATACGCCTTTTTGTCAAATGAAAAAGTCGTCCCCTTGATCAAGACCTCCTCTTCCGGAGACAGATTGGACTTCGTGCCGCAGGAGGCGGCAAAAACAGCCAATACGCTCCACAGGATCAGGAGCGAAAAAAAGCGGCGTTTTTTTATCCAGGCCCTGATCATATCTTCCCGTACAAGGATTTTGGGATATAGTACTTTCTGCGGTTCAACACGGCCCCCAGTATCGAACCGCCCGCCTTGGCCAATTTTTCCGTCACCATCTGAACGACCTCCCATTTGGTCTGTTCAGCCTCGATGATCAGAACGATACCCTGAAAGAAACCGGCGGTGGCCACGGCATCCGAAGACCCCATGACCGAAGGTCCGTCGAAAATAATCATGTCGAACCGATCCTTGATCCGGTCCAGAATCGCCTGGAAATTTTCCTTCCGGGACAGCGTCGAGGCCGCATCCCTGATTGATCCGTAAGGCATGATGGTCAGGTTGGTGTATTCGGTTGCCCGGATGGCCCTGTCGAGTTCCAGGTCCGCGGAATTCAAATCCGTGAAACCGGGGGCGGCCTCCACGTTGAAAAGCTCGTGCAATTTCGGGCTGTTTCCGTTGAAATCCACCAACAGAACCTGGCGAGAACCGCCCAAAGTCATGGCATAGGCCAGTTGAACGGCCGATGTGGTCTTGCCCTCGCCCTTGAACGAACTGGTAACGAAAATGGTCCGGATATCCTGGTGTTCGGTCAGTATATTCCCTTCGACCCCGGAGAGCTGGCCCCGGTTGGCAAATAGCTGGCCCTGGTTCTCCAGGGAGAGGCTGTTCGGGGGGTGGTAGGGCTCGGGTTCGGGGGTCTCGTCCTCTGTCATGTCAACGGGCGGGTCCGGCCCCGGCCGCCGCTTCCAGAGCCTGAAGGCGATCATGACGCAGAGGGCGGCGGCCAAAAACAGGAGAACCGCGGCTCTCGGGTCGGCCCAGTCATTAAAGTCGGACGGCATCAAAAAAGAAGACCCGGACCTGGCCTTGGCCTGGCCAGATTCCCTGGGCGGAGTCACCTTCATGGTTATCGAGTTTCGGGGAGGGTCGGCATGTCCCGGCTTTTCATCCAGGCCGGACTTCCGGGTACCGCTCCGGTCGCCCGTCTGAAGGGCCGCCCCCTCGGGTTCTCTCGCGGCTTCCGCCCGGACAATACCCTCAAGGGTGGACTTGTCCAAATCGGCTTGGGCATTCTCCTTCATGTCTTCAGCGGGGCTGGGCGCGCTCCGGTCCAGCTTTCCGCTCACCGATGCGTCCACAGGGGAAAAGTCAGACCAGTCCAGAGGAATACTTTCCGCGGGAATATGGACCGCGGAACCGGGAACGGGCAACTCCAATCCGGCCCACTGCAAATCCTCCCGGGGCAGAGGCGGATCGCTTTGTCTCGGGTGGACTGAAGCATCCTGAGCCTCGGCGGAAACCAGGATAGCCTCTGGAAACAATTCCCGAACCCGGTCAAGCAGGACGACGCTCCGGGATTTCTCGCTAAAACGGCCGATCCTCACGACGTGGAACGGAGGGCGGTCGACGATTCTCAACGTGGCCAGAACTTCCCTGCCGACCCAGACCCGCAAGGAGTCAAAGCAGGATTCCGCGTTTTGACTTTCCGTGAAACACCCGACCTGAACCGAATACCCGGAAGGATGAGAAACTTCCGCCCGGGCCTGAATGGAACCCATGGCCAGGACGGCGGCCAGAACGGCCAGCCCGCCGGCGGCAAGGCCTCTCAACCGGCCTGCGTCCTTGCTTTTCATCCGCTTTTGAGATCGAGTCTTGAACATCATACCGCTCGAAAACCAACTTAGCACTAATTAGGTTTAATTTAACAACAATTGAATAGATTGTCAAGAATTTTATCAATTAAATGTATAGTTATCCACCAGATACCTGTCGGATACACCCACAAGATATTGTGTCCCAGTCGTGAATTTTTATACATTTTGCCCATGGAAGCGTTTTACCGGCCGGTTGAAGAGGGGTGAGTTATCGAGGGCGGTGCGGCCGTCCCGGGGGTCGATGCCTTCATGCCATGCCTGGGCAGGCTCCCCGGTGACGTCTTGCCCGACATCCGCCTGCCGCAAGGGATGGGGTCCCTGATTCAGACTATTATCGAAGCCCGGTTTATCCGCCTCCGGCGTATTGGTGTGTGGACAGGGAAGCAGGGGTAACCGGGGCATGCTGGGATTCAGCCGCCCGCTCGGCCTCCGGCCGGAGGCCGCGACAGGCCGGTCCCCCAACGCCACCAACCGGCGAATGAACACCTTCGGACATCTTCCCCTCTTTCAATGCGTGAATGGTATGTGGTATCTTGACGACAGGCTCTTGGGGGACTGTGCAAGGGGGCGACCGCATGTTCGGGAAAAAGTTCTCTATATGGCTTTCCGGTCTGGTATTGTGGGTGGCCGTCGTCATGTTTTCGCCGCTGGTACAGGCCGCGTCGGCCGAACATCCCTCCTGGGATGCAACCTTGCCCGCCGATCTCTCCGCACGGGTCGCCCGTTTGAACTACCAGGATCAGGACGAAGACGGCGTCTACGATCATTTGGACCGATGCCCCGGAACGGCCCCGGGAGTCCCGGTCGACTGTTGCGGCTGTCCGGTTGACCGCGACGAAGACGGTGTCCGGGACAACCTGGACCGATGTCTGAACACGCCCAAGGGTCTCGCGGTCGATGAATGGGGGTGCCATCAGGCGACCGTGGAAAAACAGACCGCACCCTCGCCGCGAGAACAGACCGTCCAGTTTGACATCGAGTTCGATACCGGAAGCGCTGAAATCAAAACCGGATATCACGATGAAATGAAGCGGCTGGCCGATTTAGCGGCCCAACACCCGGACGCCGGAATCCGGGTCGAGGGGCATACGGACGATACGGGCTCTGAGAAATACAATCTCGGCCTTTCAATCAGGCGGGCCGAAAGTGTCAAGCAGTCCCTGGTAACCCGATACAACATGAATGCTGACCGAATATCGACGGAAGGGTTTGGGGCAAGCCGGCCAGCCTCGGACAACGCAACCGAAGCCGGCAGGCAAAAGAACCGGCGGACGACCATTCTAATGAATTATTTTTCAAAATAAAATCAAGCCACAACCGTTTCCTTTCCCATGCTCGCCCCAGGCGGCCGCGCGTCCCCTGGCCGCAGGACGACTCCGCCGCCGGGTCCCGCTATTGAAGCTCCCCGCAGCAAGCCGCGGGGTTAGCCCGCCCTGCATGTTCATGATGGCCCGCGCGTCGGTCGGGGTCCGGAGACCCGAAACCGCTCGGGCGGCTGAGGACCGCTCCAATGTTCCGGCTCCCCGAACCTCTGAACGGGTCGGGTGGGATTGAAATCGCTCTCTTGCTTTATGAACCGTCCGGGCCAGGCAAAAGAAGGCATTTGCTCCAACCTGGCTGCGCTTGTCTTCTTCGATTGAATTTCACACCCAGGCCCTATATATTTAATTCAGGCCATGGGGGCGCGTGATGTGGTTCGCTATTCATCAAGGGAACCCCGGGGGGGCATGGCTTCCCTGAAAATGAATAAGAATCAAGTCGTTGCGCTGGCATTCGATCCTCCCCCTTCCATGGGCCCCCTGTTTATCAGCCCATCATATTTTCGAAAGGTCGAAGTCTTCGAGTTGGGGTGATTCCTTGACGCCAGGCCCTTCGGACCCGGGTACAGGTTAACGAGCATGGGAGATAATCCCGCCTACGAAGATCTGCTGAAAAGGGTCGAGGCCCTCGAGGCGGAAAACCGGGCGCTCAAAAGTGTCGAGGAACGGTTCCGCCTCTTCGCCGAGCACCTCGACGCCGTTTTCTGGACCGGTTCCCCCAAGTTGACGAAAATGTACTACATTAGCCCGGGATTTGAAAAGATTTGGGGCCGGCCCCCGGACCCGGTCTACCATTCACCTTCAGTCCTTCTGGATTACATATATCCGGACGACCGGGAATTCGCCGAACGGACCATCCGTGACAGCCAGTCCGGCCGCTGGGATATCGAATATCGAATTGTCAGGCCCGACGGCACGGATCGCTGGATTCGCGACCGGGGCCTGCCCCTGCTCGGGGCGAATGGAAGGACCGCCCAACTGGTCGGGGTGATCACGGACGAGACGGACCGGAAAATGGCCGAGTTGGCCCTGGCCGAACAGGAGGAGTTGTACAAGAACATCCTCGAGTCCATGACCGAAGGGGTCCTGGCCCTCGATACGAACTACCGCTACACCCTTTACAACCCCGCCATGGAACGAATCTCCAAGATTCCCCGCGATCAACTCGTGGGGACGGACCGTACGCTTTGGGAGGTCTTCCCGAAGTACGACAAACGGGGCATCGAGCATATTGTCAAGGGGGCCATGGACGGACGGGCCGGGCACGCGGAAAGCATCCCCTATCAACTCGCTGACGGGACCCGGGGCTGGACCGACGAGACCTTCGTCCCCCTCCGGTCCGCCGGAGGCGAGATACGCGGCGTGGTGGCCGTGGTTCGGGAAGTCACCTTGCAAAAGCTGGCCGCGGACGAACTCCGGGCGGCCCGGGAGGAGTTGGAACAGCGGGTCCTGGATCGGACCCGGGAACTGGTCGAGGCCAACGAGCGCCTTGAGGCCGAGATCGAGGAACGGACCCGGGCCCAGGAGGAACTCGTCCGGCTGCGCCAGGCCGTGGACGGGGCCATGGACGCCATCAGCCTCTCCGATGCCCCGAACCATATGCAGTATGCCAACCAGTCCTTCATCGATTTGACGGGCTACGATCTCGAGTCCATGAACCGGGCCGGCGGCCCTGTGGTCCTGCACGACCCGTCCAATCATCAGGAAATCAGAGCCAGCATCTACGGACCGACCAGATACTGGCAGGGGGAGTCCGAAATCAGGACCCGGGACGGTCGCAGGATTCCGGTGGAGATGAAGGTCAGCCGTATCACCCCCCCCGCGGGCGAAATGAGAGGCGTCTTCGCGGTTACTCGGGACATCAGCGAACGAAAAGAGGCCGAAAACAAGCTCCGGGACAGCATGGAGCGCTATGGCGCGCTTTTCAACGGGATCACCGACGCGGTTCTGGTCCATATGCTGGACGAATCAGGCCGCTCCCGGATGATCGACGCCAACGACGTGGCCTGCCGCATACTGGGCTACAACCGGGAGGAACTGCTGGACCTGACCTCGGAAGACATCGTGGCGCCCGAATCGGTCGTGGACCTGGAGGCGGTCAGGCGCGATCTTTTGGCCGACCGCCGGGTCCTGTTCGAGCAACAAATCGTCCGCAAGGACGGGACCCGGATTCCCGTCGAAGTTCACGCCCGGCTGATTGAGTTGGACGGCCGGCCGGCCGCCCTGTCCACCATGCGGGACGTCACCGAGCGCAAACAGGCCGAAGCCGCGCTTCAGGAGAGCGAGGAACGGTTCCGGACCGCCTTTGAATTTGCGGTCATCGGCCGAGGCATGTTGACCATCGACGGGCGGTACTTGAAGGTCAACGAGGCCTTCTGCCGAACGGTCGGCCGGTCGGCCGAGGAAATGCAGGGACGAAGCTGGCGAAACATTGTGCATCCCGACGACCAAGGGCGCGTATTTGAAGCGGGCCGCGAATCAATCGAAGGCGGGCTGGAATCTTTCAGCATGGAAATCCGTCTGCGGCACAAGTCGGGCCGCGATGTCTGGGTCCGGCTCATGAACGCCTTGGTCCGGAATGCCGACGGCCGGCCCCTCTACTTTGTCGTCGACCACGAGGACATCACCAGCCGCAAGGCCTACGAGGAGATGCTCGGTCGATACGAACAGATCGTTTCCGCCTCCACCGACCTCATGGCCCTGATCGACCGGGATTTTGTGATTCGGCTGGCCAACCGCAGATACCTCGAGGCCCATGGCTTCCAACACCAGGAGGTCGTCGGCCGGACCCTGGCCGACGTGTTCGGGGAGAAGATTTTCAACCAAGAGGTCCGCCAACGTTTCCAGCGCTGTCTGGACGGCGAAACGATCCATTTCAGGACCTGGTTCCACTTTGCCGGCACCGGCCGGCGCTACATGGACGTCAGCTACTCCCCCTACCCGGGCCCGGACGGACGCCCTGTCGGGGCGGTGGTCAACTGGCGGGACGTCACCGATAGCAAGAACCTGGAGGACCAGCTCGCCCAGGCCCAGAAAATCGAATCCGTCGGGACCCTGGCCGGCGGCATCGCCCACGACTTCAACAACATGCTTCAGGCCATCGCCGGATACACCGAACTGCTCCTCATGGATAAGGAGGAGGACCACGCGGACCTCAAACACCTCAAGATCATTGAACAGGCCACCCAAAAGGCCAGGGGACTGACCCGACAGCTGCTGACCTTCAGCCGCAAAATGCAGAGCGATCTGAGGCCCACCGACCTGAACGCGGAAATCGAACAGATGGCCGTATTGCTCGAAAGGACCATCCCCCGGATGATCGAGATCGACCTCAAACTGGCCGGGGACCTCCGCCACGTCAAGGCCGACCGACTCCAACTCGAACAGGTCATCATGAACCTGGGCATCAACGCCAGTCAGGCCATGCCCGACGGGGGCCGCCTGGTGATCGAGACGGGAAACATCTCTCTGGACGAAAACTACGGCCTGGCCCATCTTGAAATCTCCCCGGGAGACTACGTGCTGCTCACGGTCACCGATACGGGCCGGGGTATGGACGACGAGACCAGACAGCACATCTTCGAGCCGTTTTTCACGACCAAGGACCCGGGCCAGGGGACCGGGCTGGGGCTGGCCGTGGTCTACGGCATCGTCAAGAACCACGCCGGGCACATCCACTGCTACAGCGAACCCGAACGGGGCACATCCTTCCGAATCTACCTGCCCGCACTGGAAGCGGGCGTCGCGCCGGTCATGGACAACCTCAATGTCTCCGCCAAGTTGCCGGTGGGCGACGAAACCGTCCTGTTCGTGGACGACGATCCCCTGATCCTGACCATTGGCCAAGGGCTGCTGAAACGACAAGGCTATCAGGTCATCAAGGCCATGACCGGAGAAGAGGCCATCGAGATTTACCGGGAACAGGGCCGGGCCATCGACCTGGTCGTTCTCGATTTGAGCATGCCCGGCATGGGCGGGGTCCGGTGTTTGAAAGAACTGCTCGAAATCGATCCCGGAGCCAAGGTGCTCATCGCCAGCGGTTACTCCAGCGAGGCCTCGGTCCAGGAAACGCTGGACCACGGAGCCCGGGGCTACATCGGCAAACCCTTCGGCCTGGCCGAACTGTCACACACGGTCCGGGCCATCATCGATTCGGAGTAAACGACCACCCCCGCGGGCTCATCTTTACCCACATTTTTCCCTGTCGACGATGCCCTGGATAACATATTGATATACCACAACGGAAATTTATTTCTTGGCTCGCTCATAAGGCTCCCGCCTCCTTCTTTTTCACCGGTCACTCCCCAACGCAACTCACGATAGACAGTAGACCCCGATCCTTCCCCGACCCCTTGTTCTACCCGCCCCATTCCCGTAGGATATAGTTGTTGGAAAAGATAAGCCGCCCCGGAGAGGATGATCAAGGCCGGGAGCTGCCGCTTCCGCCCGAAGAGTTTGGCCCTGATAAGACGACCGGGCTGACCACTCATAAAACCGGCGAGGGAGCAAACCATATTACGCCACTTGACAAGACATGACCCAAGGCATAGGATTTCCCATCTCTGGGGTGGGCGATGCCGGTAACGATCATCCGGGGGTGAGCGCTCTGGCAGGGCTGGCGGTTCTTCTCACCGATTTTTAGCCCACTGATGTCGGGGTCGAGGGTCGCCCTCAATACTGGTTTCATCCAGATACTACAGGTCAATCTCAGGATCAGCCGGATAGACCTTGTGCTGCTGGACAAAGGCCTCTCGGGACTTTTCATCCTGACGATCGGGCCAGAATCGGGGAACTTTACGGGCGAAGCCTCGCTCATGAAACCAACGGACGACCATAATGTAGCCGATCTCTACGGAAAGCTCATCTGTGAAGTGGCTGTAAAATTTCTTGGCGGTCCAGCGGGACTGCCCGGCCAGTTGGGGGTTCCGTATGAGATCTATGTATGATTCGAGTTATTCGGGCTTGATTTTTCGGGTCCGTCCGGAGCGGGGGCGCCCATTGAGGCCGCAATCCCTTGTTTTTTGAATCGCTGAATCCAGGAAAGCATGGTTCGTGTGTCCACACTGAACTGAGCCATGACTTGTTGGGAAGGAATTGATAGCAGGAGAGCCGGGATAGCCATCAACCCGATGGCGCTTTATTGGGTAGGCGCCGCTTTGGCCGCGAGCTCCAGTTCGCCCAAGGTGCAGTTATCAGGGTTGGGAGTCACCCGTTTCCTTGCCATGAGATAAGTCAAGCGCAGATTTCACTAAAGCACAAGATAAAAAAATGAAGCTAAAACGATATATTTTTCAAGAAGCGACATATTTTGAACGAAACTTTAGGAATAAACAAGGTTGACGTCAAACAAATCGAAAATCGTTTTCTTGGTCGCCGTTCCCCTGCTCTTGTCAATCGAGTATTATATACTTGGCCCTTACTCGTACGTCAGAATTATCGATGAAGCCGACAGCCTGATTCCCCGCTTTCTGGCCTTTCGATCATTGCTGCTTAATTTCGGTATATTCCACTGGTTTCCGAATTTGGTTTGCGGCGTCGATAGCTTGTCGAATGGGCTGGCCATTTGGCGGTTCTCGACCCTGTTTCTGCTAATAAAGCCCGGCTGGCTCGGATATCAGTTTTTTAAACTGGCTCACTATTACTTTGCTGCGTTTTCAATGTTCTATTTCTCGCGGCGGTATATGAAACTCCCCCTGTGGCCGTCGCTGCTGGCGGCAATGTTTTTCTGTATGTATCTCGACGACCATCTTTACACCTCCTTGCTCCTATCCCTATTCCCTCTTGTCTTAGCAATACTACTGTCCATAGTACATTATAATCCGGTCAAGAAATATCTAATCGTCCTCATTGTAAGTACGTTCTATGCTCTCGCCTGCTCGGCAGCCAATACGGTCCCGGGCGTTGTTGCTTTCCTGCTTGTGTGGTTTCTGTTGTTCGACACGGAGAATTGGGTAGCCGGATCCAAAATGGCCGTCATCCTATTTGTGGTAATTCTCTTGTTAAACTGGCAGATTTTATGGTCTGTCCAGGCAAATTTGAAGATATCGCATCGCTCTCTCATGGACTATAACGGTCTGGTTGACAGCCCGCAACTCTATATCGAAAGCCTTCTTCGCCAGACGATACTGCTGTACCTGCCCTGCAATATGCTGATAGTCTTGATCGCCGGCTTCAGGATAAGATTTTCCACCGCTTTAAAAAAGCTGACCACAATATTCGTACTGCTGGAGCTGTTTTATGTTTTCCTGCCAGCCCTGAAAATACTGTTGAAAGAAATCTCGCCCGCTTATGCGAGTTACAGCTTTCATTTCGTTCAGTTGTTTACTCCGTTCTGGGCCGCGGCTCTAGCCGGGGAGTCTTTCAGCATCTTGATATCAAAGGCTCATGATACGGTTGACAGCAAAGGAGCAAATGTCGCGGCAGTTATCATTGTCCTGTGTATAGCCACCGCTCTGATTCAAAATGTCTACACAAGGGCGGTCAACCTGGGGCACTGGAGTATATATGGCGGGTTTGCCAAGCAGTTTGAAGTGAAGCCGATTGAGGCGCTGCAGGAGAGCGAAACGGCACCTTTCAGGGCCTGTACATTCAACAGATATCTTCATCCCTCCATGATAAACGCCTATGGAATAGAAACAGTCGACGGGTATGCAAACATGTATTCCCGCAGATATAAGTACTTTTGGCAATATGTCATTGACAAACGAATACGCAATGATCCTTATTATTTTAAATATTTCACCCATTGGGGAAACCGCGTATATCTCTTTCGCGTCGATGATAATCCAGTGCACTTCGACGACTACTATAATCTCAATCTATTGTCACTTGCCAACACGAAATATGTTATTTCACGATTCCCCTTGGTGCATGATAATCTCAGGTTGCACTATTGGAACGGGGAGTCCTTTCCCCCCGGCTGGAATTTGCAATCATCCTGGAGACAGGGGCAATATTGTATCAAGAGAATCATGAGTAAGGATTTACCGCTTTACATTTACGAAAATACACTTTGTTTCGAGCGATATTACTTTGCGGGCAATATTGTGTTCGCGAATGATTTGCAAACAATAATGCGGCAGTTATCCGCCTCGGGCATAGAATGGCTCCGAGACCATGTCTATATTGAGCAAAAATACGCGGCCGAACTGAAAAACAAATATTCAGCTCAGTCAGCCAAGGTGAAACAGGTAGTCAAAAACGGGCCGGACGAAATTCACTTGAAGGTAGACGCGCCAATACCCACAATTTTGGTGATTGCGGTCAACTACAGCCCCTACTGGACCTGTTATACGGATGGAGCGCCCGCGACTGTATTCCCGGCAAACGGTACATTCATGGGGGTCGCTCTCGAAGGCGGGCAGACGGACATAAGGCTGGTTTACAGCCTTAATTGAAACTAAAGGAAATCAGACGAGTTGTCGACCGACTAAAGATGATTGATCAGTACTGAGGATAGCTTAATGCCAAATGTACATTCGGCCGCGACCATAACTCTTACATACAATGGGCAGATCATTATTGAGGGGCAGATTCCCTCGGAGGGCCAAGTTCCAGCACCTTTTCCGGAAAAGATATTCCACTTGATTTCCCTGTCGCGGAATCCGTTTATCCTTTCCGCATTTACCTCGGCGTTGCTGGCTGCCCCCTGTTGGATGGACGTTATGACCGGGCTTCCCTTGAGTCATGCCGATCCTGATGTCCTCATCACCTTCGCGGTCATCCTGGCCGGCAGCGCCGTTTTCTTGGGCGAGCCCCTTACGGTGCAAAAGGCCATAGGCGTCGTCTTGACGATCGCCGGAATAAATGTGGGATGCCAGGGATGAAAAGATGCCTTTCCTGCGCCGCTTTGTTCTCCGGTGATAAGTTCGTGTGCCCGGACTGCGGGCATGCGCCGGAATGGAAGGAGGGTTTCCCTTCCTTCGCTCCTGGGGCGGTCTTGGAGAAGGACGGGTTCCCGGTTGAGGCTTTCGAAAACTTATTTGAAATCGAGGACGGAAGTTTTTGGTTTCGCGCGAGGAATTCACTTATATCCTGGGCTCTGGACAGGTTTTTCCCGAATTGTTCCAACTTTTTTGAAGTGGGTTGTGGCACCGGGTACGTGTTGAGCGGCCTGGCTCGACGGCGCCCGGACCTGACGCTCGCCGGCAGCGACCTATATTTCCATGCGCTCCGTCTCGCCTCCAAGCGGCTTGGCAATGCCGTTGATTTATATCAGATGGACGCGGCGGATATACCTTTCGAGGCAGAGTTTGATGTCATCGGAGCTTTTGATGTGTTGGAGCACATCGAGGATGACGAAGCTGTGTTGGCTCAACTATGCCGCACCGCGTCCTCTGGGGGCGGGGTGATCGTGACCGTACCGCAGCACATGAGGCTTTGGGGCGAGATCGATGTAATCTCGGGGCACAAGCGCCGCTATTCGGTCGAGGCGTTGAATGGCAAATTCAAAAAGGCCGGCCTTTCTAGTATTTACCACACGTCATTTGTTACGTTTCTTTTGCCGGCCGTTTTCCTGTCCCGCCTCTACGGGGAATGCAGCTTGGACCGGGCGAGGCGAAGCCTGATTTTGCCACGACCTTTGGACGCGGCCTTGGAGGCGCTGATGGCGGTCGAACGCCGGTTGATCCTTGCCGGAGTTCGTTTGCTTTGGGGAAGTTCGCTGCTCATGGTAGGGAAAAAGAGGAGGTAATCAAGAAAATGACACAGGAACATAAAAAGAACAAGAAAGTGGCAATTGTCCAGCCTAATTACATTCCTTTTAAGAGCCGGATTCGGTAGCTCCACACATCTGGGTCTATGAAGGTAAAATTCAGTAATGAATTAATTACTCGACCAAGTGCGGTCAAGGTGAATGCGTCAAAATATCCGAAGATTGAATAAAGTCACACCAATAATTATCAGTAACATTCCAAATCCAAAGTTAAGTGTCAGTTTTTCCTTGAAAATATATCTTGCCAACAAAGTAACAAATGGAAAAAGAAAAGGCAGGATAAAACACATACTTTTTAGCGACACCTTTGTAAATCCCCACACATTAAAAATCAATGATATTATCATGAGGAAGTACCCGATAAGCACGTATGAATTTAGAACAATTTGAAACCCTGACCGATATCTAAGGGTGCCTTTTTTTAAGATGATGTGAGCAAAGGCCGCAGCGGCGATACTTGCGAATAAAGCAAGATAGCCCTCTAACATGTAGCGTTCTCCTGGCTACGAGTCATTACAATCAACCCTGATATTATGAAGGCGGTCCCAATAGCGTTTTCAAGGGTTACGGGTTCATGAAAAAGGAGAGACCCGCTGATTAGAATGAGAACAAGCGTCAGGCTTGTAAATTGAAACGCTACTGAGAGCGGGTAGTGCAGCAGGGCGCGTTGCCAAGTGTATGCCCTTATCATGAGCACTGCAATGGATATGTAAAGAAGGGGGGAGAAAAATAAACTGGAAACGGCCCCGCTTGATTCAAGCGCCAGGACCTTGAAAAGGACTTGGTTTGCCGCACGCAGGACCATCGCCGAAATAAGAAAAAAAAAGGTGGGGTCAATATCAGCCTGCCTTTATTTTACTGGTGATTATGGTAATCCTCGCTTTCGGTCAAGAGCGAAATGGTTTCATATTGCCAAGGATGAACGGCGAGTCCTCAAAAAGCGTTTCGACCCAGGCGTCTTGCTCTCTCATTTTTTCTGCCGCCAGTTTTTCTTCACTTTCATCCCAATACTTCGTGTCGTTAGAATCGGTCGAAGCCATGATCTTATCGTACTTGCGCCTCCCTCCCTTGACCAGCTTTTCCGGGAGCGCCCGACAAATTTTGACGCTTAAATTACTAAAGATAATGTTGTGGAGGAAATGATTTGAATTGTCCGTTGAGGAGTTTACCTTTTGTTTGATATAGTTGTCTTCCCTAAAAGAGGAAGGAACACCTATGAAGCTTTCAAAAGCCTTTAAGACTTCCAGGGGTGAATGCCTGAAATGTGAGAAATCGGAGAGCAAAACCCTATCTTCGAAGGTGTCTATATAGTTTTTGATATTGTCGCAAATCGCCTCATTATCAAACCGGTACCGCAAGTTCCATTCAAAATCGGTATTAATGAATTTGCCGTTAATGAACTCTTCAAATGAACATGAAAAATAATTACCTCGTTTTCTTTGTTGGTGGTAGATGGATACCACATACTCACTTGGCTTGCGAATACTTAGAATAATTCTGGCATCGGGGTTGAATTCAAGAATTCGCTGGGGGCTTCGAAGGTCAAAAAAGCAAGGAGGGCTAATATCCACTGGAACTTCAGATTCCTTGCAGCTGGAAAAGTGTCCCAAGTACCACTCATCTGATTTTATGTTTCGAAAGTATGATTCTATAAAAAATGCGAGTTCTTTTCTATGAGCCACATAAATACTCGGATGCATCATAAAAGAGTTATACATGTACGTCGTACCGCCGCGGGGCATGCCGGCAATTATAACACTTGGAATTTTTGTCATTTATTTACCTCATTGCTTTTGTACAGGCCTTTTCTAGGGCCTTTGCCACATATAATATTTCTTTTTCTGTCATCCCAACCCAAAATGGCAGGCTGATCGTTCGTTCTCCAAAAAGTTCCGCATTTGGATAATCTCCATACGAATATCCGAATGTTTCCCTAAAATACTTCAAGAGATGAATCGCTCGGTAGTTGACCGCAACGCCAACTCCTTGCTCCTGCAACGAGGCAAGCACCTCGTCTCGATCCGCGCCGACCGTCTGAATTGTGAAAAGGTGATGCGCGCTTTTCGAATTGTTAGGAATGGCAGGTATTTTCACGCTCTGAATTTGGCTCAATGCTTCTAAATATATTTCGTAGATAATGCGTCTGGAACGGTGTAGGCTGTCGATGCGATCCAGTTGAGGCAAAAGAAGGGAGGCGTGGATGTTGTCCATGTTGTATTTCCAGCCGCATAACTCCATATCCCAGTGTTGGTACTTTTCGTTGTATCGGTCTCCTGCTTCCCTGTTTAAACCGTGTTGACGTAACAGCCTCAACTTTTTTGCTAGTTCAGGATTGTTGCAAACTACTGCTCCCCCTTCGCCGGATGTCAAGTTTTTTGTGGCATAAAAACTGAAACAGCCGGAATCACTGAGTTCACCGGGTCGAACACCGTCTCTTTCTCCCTCGATGCAGTGGGCGCAATCTTCCACAACAGCCAATCGCCGTTCATGCGCAATAGCTGAAATTGTTCTCATGTCGCACATAACACCATATAGATGGACGGGCAAGATCGCCTTTGTTCTCGGCGTGATGGCCGCAACAATTTTTGTGGAATCCATCAAACCCGTATCCGGATCGACATCCACGAAAACTGGCTTGGCTCCAGTATGAATGATGGAAGTTGCGGAAGCAATGAAAGTCATGGGGGTTGTAATGACTTCGTCTCCGGGCTTGACCCCCAATGCGAGTAGGGAGAGATGCAGGGCAGCGGTGCAGGAGTTCAAGCCTATACATCGCTTGCTGCCGAGATAGGAGGCAAAAAGTTCCTCAAACAAGTCGACATATTTCCCTGTAGTCAGGAATAATCCATCGAGACACTCCAGAACACTATCCTTTTCTGCTTTACCTAATGCGTGTTTATAGAACTCAACCTTCACGAATATCTCCTAGTCCGTTAATTGAACTTTCAAAGGCCGAGGCAGAAGGCCTTCTAGGCTGAACTGCCACTGTCTTCATTAAAAAAATAGCTTAATTGATGGCCAAAGGAGTTGCATCTTGGTTCATGACCCAGGCGCGAGAAGGGAGTCAGCAAACAAAATAAGAAGATAGGATTGATCGCTCGTAGGAAGTCACCGTCCAATTTTATGGTATGATCTCGAAGCAATTTACTACAATATCGGATTGTGGATACACCAAGCACGTTGAATTCCTTATAGGATGCCAATTCCAAGGCCGCACCTGAAATCGAGTTAGAATAATTATTTACGGGGTGATCCTTTAGTAATTTGAGGATCATTGTGTTTGCGATTAGGACCCAGAATTGACCGGCTGCCTTAGCAAGCGATTCAATCCTGTTATTGTGGTAGTATTCATACATTGAAGGTTTAATGGTTTTCAATTCTGCCCCTTTTGGTCAGGATTCGAATTTGCTTCATCCATTCGATTTCCTGCCACCAGTCCTCATTTTCGGTGTACCATTTAATGGTCTCCCTGATTCCCTGTCTGAAGGATCGGCCCGGTTTTATATCCAGAAGCTTTTTCGCTTTTTCTGTGGAGGAGTGGTGGATATCGACCTGACCTGGCCTATCGCCTATGCAAGTAATCAAATCTTCGGCTTTCCCAAGTTCTTGCAGAATAATCTTGGCGATATCGATGACTCTTATCACTTCTCCTGATCCGAGGTTGATTGCTTCTCCTGCTACCTGGTACCCCCGTTAAAGCTTGGACCCGGGGTGCTGTTTAAATGGACCCGGCCGAAAGTTGCGTGTATTGGAAGTATGGTCGGTATGGCGCCGGACGTCGGACCCGGGGGCCGGTGTGGGCTGAAACGGAAGGAGCGGAGC
>JAHJTB010000530.1 GCA_018830135.1 Pseudomonadota bacterium
CGGGCGACAAGATCGTGGATGCGGGGACGGAAAAGCCGGATGGCCTCGTTGGTCGCCGTGGGATGAACCCGGTTGGTCAGCAGGATGGCCGTCAGGTCGCGATCCGGATCGTACCAGAGCGAGCAGCCGGTATAGCCCAAATGGCCTACGCTGGAGCGGGAGAAGGCGCTTCCGGCGCTCGACCCGGTCCGGCTGGGGGTGTCGAACCCCAGGGCCCAGGTCGATTCCGGGGCCAGGCAGGAGGGTTTCCAGAACAGGCGGACGGTTTCCGGCGAGACGATGTGGTTCCCGGGCCGGCCCTGAAAGGCGGCGCGCAAGGCGTTGAAGATGCGCCAGACCTCATCGACGGTCCCGAACAGCCCGGCATGGCCGGCCACGCCGCCCAGGGCCCAGGCGTTGTCGTCATGGACGCGGCCGTGAACAAGGCCGCCTCGCCGCTCGACGACCTCGGTCGGGGCGATACCGGCCGCCGGGCCGTTATCCCGGATTTCCAGGGGCCGGTACCCGGTGCGTTCGAGGCCCAGTGGCCCAGCGACGGATTCGTCGAACAGGGTGTCCTGCCGCTTTCCTCCGGCCGTTTCCAGGATCAGGCCCAGGAGGATAAAGTTGAGATCGCTGTAAACGGCCCGGGTCCCGGGCCGGCTCTCCAGGGGTTCTTCCAGGATCAACCGGGCCGCAACCGCCCGCCGCTCCGCCTCGGGTATCCGCTCCAGGGTCTCGTAACAGGGACGCCAGGCCGGCAGACCGCTGGCGTGTCCCAGCAGCCGGGCCAGGGTCACCCTCTCCCGGTCCGCCGGCACGGGTCCGGGCCAGAGGTCTTTGAGGCGGTCGTCGAGGGAGAACCGTTTCCGGTCCACGCCGATCATGACCAGCACGGTCGTGGACAGAATCTTGGTCAGGGAGGCCAGGTCGTAGCGGGTCTCGGCGGTGACGGCCTCGCCCAGGGCATCGTACCGGGTCCGGCCGGCTGGGATGCGGGCCAGGACTCGCCCGCCTCGGGCCGCCAGGAGCACCCCGCCGGGAAAGACTCCCTGCGGCGGGGCATCTTCCATGGCCTGCCTGAGAGGCCGCACGTCCATCCTAAACCCGGATTTTGCGGCAGTTATCTACCGCGGCGACGAAATGCCTGCCGCAAGGTTTGTTTACCGATTTTTGACCAAGGGCTATCCTATGGTACGCCCGCGGCCAAAAATCGGTCCAGCTTCTGGTTTGGGCATGCATTGCGACGCCTCACCACGAACCCAACCGCAAAATCCGGGTCAAATCAGAAAGCCGGACCGACCTGGGTCGGCGACGAGTCCAGATAATTTTCGACCATGCCGAAGAGTCCGAGTTCCGTGTCCAAAACGGCCCGGGGCCCCAGGGGCAGGGCCAGGTTGGGACGGCCGTGCCCGGCGGGCAGGCCGGCGGCCACGGGGCCATGAAAACCGGCCAGGTTGCCACGCAAGACCCCTTCCAGGGCCTCGGCGTCCCCGCAGTTTTCGAAATGCCCTAAAACAATGCCGGCGCACCGTTCCAGCAGGCCGGCCAGACGGAGGGTGGTCAGCATGCGGTCCACGCGGTAGGGCGCCTCCCCGGTCTCCTCGATGAACAGAATGGCTCCCGACAGGTCGGGCAACCAGGGGGTGGCCATCAGGTGGACCAGCATGGTCAGGTTACCGCCCAGAAGCGGCCCTTCGGTCCGCCCCGGCATCAGGACCCGGTCGGGATCGATTTCGAGCGGAAAGACCGGCAGACCGGTCAGCAGGCGCGTCAGGTGATCGAGGCCGTCCTCCTCCTCGTCGGCCAGGGAGGTCACGACCGGGCCGTGGAAACAGACCAGGCCCGTGGTTTGGTGGAGGGCCAGAAGCAGGGCGGTCAGATCGGAAAAGCCGACGACGATTTTAGGGTCCGCCCGGACCCGCTCGTAGTCCACCAGATCGAGAATCCGCATGGAACCATAACCGCCCCGCGCGCAGAAAATCGCCTTGATCCGCGGGTCCGACCACAAGTCGTTCCAGGTCCGGGCCCGGTCCTCGTCCCGGCCGGCCAGGAAACCGTCGCGTTCGTATATCTGATCCGGACACACGGTTGGAAATCCCATGGCTTCCAGGCGGGCCCGCCCGAAATCGAAGCGTTCCGGATCAAAGGGCCCGGCCGGAGCGGCCACGCCGATGGTGTCGCCCGGCCTTAGCGGAGGGGGCCTGAGCAGGCCGGAGAAATCAGTCACTGCCCCGTCCCTGCCGGTTGCGTTCATAAATAATCCTCAACCCGTCCAGGGTCAGTTCGGGGGTGACTTCATCGATGGTTTCCGATTCCGAAGCAATGAGGGGGGCCAGACCGCCGGTGGCAATGACCTTGGGACGGGTCTTGACCTCGTCCTGCATGCGCCGGACCAGCCCGTCGACCAGACCGACGTATCCGAAGACCAGACCAACGGTCATGCTGCTGATGGTGTCTTTGGCGACCACGGTCTTGGGACGGGCGAAAATCTCGACGCGCGGCAGTTTGCTGGCCTTTTGAAACAGGGCCTCGCTCGAAATGATCAGGCCCGGCGCGATGGCCCCGCCCATGTACTCTCCCTGGGGCGATATGTAATCAAAGGTGGTCGCCGTTCCGAAATCGACGATGATCAGGGCGCTGTGGTACTTTTCATATGCGGCTACGGCGTTGACGATGCGATCGGCCCCGACCTCTTTGGGGTTGTCGTAGAAAATCGGCATGCCGGTCTTGATACCCGGTCCCACCAGCAGGGCCTCGGTCTTGAAGTATTTGCGTGCGAATCCTTCCAGGGTGCTTTGCATGGGCGGGACCACCGACGAAATGATAATGTCCTTGACCCCGGAAAAATCCAGTTCCTGCGACAGGAACAGGTTGCGCATCATGATCCCCAGTTCGTCGATGGTGATGTCCCGTTCCGTCCGGACCCGCCAGTCCGCCTTGAGCGTTTTGCCCTCGAACACGCCGATCACGGTGTTGGTGTTTCCAGCGTCTATGACAAGCAGCATGTCTTTTTACTCCAATGATTTAGCGATACATTCCGCCGTTTCATGAGCCAGCATGTTGATCAAATCCCCGTCATCCCCCTCGATCATGACCCGGACCACGGGTTCGGTGCCTGAAAACCGGACCACGAGCCGGCCGCGGTCGCCGAGCCGGTCCCGCACCAGACGGCACTGGGCTTCCACCTCGGAGACCCGGTCCAGATCGACCCGCCGGTTCACCTTGACGTTGAGCAGGACCTGGGGAAAGGTTTCCATGGCTTCGGCCAGTTCGGCCAGGGACCGGCCCTCGCGCTGCATGACCGCCAGAACCTGGATTGCGGTCAGAATCCCGTCTCCGGTGGTGTTGTGGTCCAGAAAGATCATGTGCCCGCTTTGTTCTCCCCCGAAGTTGAACCCGTCCTGGCGCATCCGCTCGACCACGTACCGGTCGCCGACCGCGGTCCGGATCAGGGAGAGCCCCATGTCCTTCAAGGCGACTTCCAGGCCCATGTTGCTCATGATCGTGGCCACGACCGTATTTTGGGCCAGGCGTCCCCGGCCGTGCAGGTCCTTGGCGCAAATGGCCATGATCCGGTCGCCGTCCACGATTTGGCCCTGGTGGTCGATGAAGATGACCCGGTCGGCATCGCCGTCCAGAGCCAGGCCCATGTCCGCCGAGGTCCTGACGACGGCTTCGGCGGCCACTTCGGGGTGGAGCGAGCCGCAGTCCTTGTTGATGTTGTGTCCATTGGGTTCGACCCCGATCAGGTGGACCTTGGCCCCCAACTCCTCGAAAACCGACGGCGCGCAGCGGTAAGCCGCGCCATGGGCGCAGTCGACGACCAGCCGCAGGCCTTCCAGGGTCATTTGGCGCGGAAACGTGTTCTTCAAAAACACGATGTACCGTCCGATGGCGTCGTCGATACGCTGGGCCCGGCCCACGTCCTCGGCCGTGGGCCGGAGGGACTCCATGCCGTGGGAAAAGATCAAGTCCTCGATATAGGCCTCGGTTTCGTCCGGCAGTTTGAAACCGTCGCCCGAAAAAATCTTGATCCCGTTGTCCTGAAACATGTTGTGCGAAGCGGAAACCACGACCCCGGCATCGGCCCTCATACTGCTGGTGATGAAGGCGATGCCCGGCGTAGGCAGTGGGCCGACGAGAAGCACGTCCACGCCCATGGAACAGATTCCGCTGGCCAGAGCGTTTTCGATCATATACCCCGAGAGTCGGGTGTCCTTGCCCACGACGATCCGGTGACGGGCATGCCGGCTTTTTTTGACGATAAAAGCCGCCGCCCGGCCGATCTGCATGGCGATCTCGGTGGTCATGGGGTAGACGTTGGCGACCCCTCGGACGCCGTCGGTCCCGAATATTTTTCGTCCGTTATTGCCCATTTCCTGTTGTTGGCATCTCCTCGTGAATCGTTATTTTGACTTGGTCAGGCACGACTTTCAGGACGTCGATGTGTCCCGGCACGCTGACCACGACGCCCCGCTGGACGGAGCCCGGACCCAGCCCGCCGGCGTCCAGGCTCACGGTCAATCCCCGGCCGGCCACGACCTCGGACATGGCGCCCAACGGCCCCCTGAGGGTCAGGGTCACCTTGTCCGGTTTGATGTCGAACCGGCTGGCCGCATTGATCACCTGAACGGATATGCCATCGAGGGTCCGGGTGACGATCTTCTCTCCCATCCTGATCTCCGCCTTGATCTGGGGCGACCCGACGATGCTCAAGGATACATCCGGCAAGGCCGGCCTGGTCGTCAGGGTCGACGTTCCGGTCAACTGGGTCACGTCCACCGGTTCGGTCCAGACGGTATCCAGAGATTTGACCAGATTTTCCGGCCCCTTGACCTGTATCTGTCTGGGCTCGAGGCTGATGTCCTCGATGACGAACCCGGCCCGGGGCTCACCCTTGATGACCGGCAGGACTCGGATCGTCCGCGTAATCACCGGTTCGAGTTCCACGGTCACGACGCTGGGTTCCAGGTGAGTGACCTCGAGGCCCCGAGGCAGGTCCAGATCGTCGGGCACCAGGGTGAAACTGGCCGGTCCTTTCTTGGCTTCTCCGAGGTCCAGGCTGAACCGGAGTTTGCGGTTGGCCAACTGGCGGATCATGGCCACTGCCCCCCGGATGCGGATGTTGATCCCTGCCGGCACCTTGTTGGAAATGACCATGTTTTGCGGAATGTTGATCATTTCCAGCGGCACGGGCTGACTGACTTCGGCCTCTTCCCTGCCCACGGCCACGAACCAGAGAAAGACCGCCAGGACCAGGGCCAGGAGTTTGAGACCCGGGTTTGCGGTGAAAACGTGGCGGAGGCTCATGTCAATCCGCCCCCTCTCCGTTCTTGCGAGTCGAGGCGGTCAGGTTCAGGAGGCCGGCCAGCGCGTCCCTCAGCTCGTTCTGGCTGGGGATCGGCGTCACCCGGCCATCCAGAACCAGGGAGACGGTTCCGGTTTCCTCGGAGACCACCACCACGGCGGCGTCGGTTTCCTGGGTCAGACCGATGGCCGCCCGGTGACGGGTGCCATAGGCCCGGCTGATGTCTTCATCGGTCGTCAGGGGCAGAAAACAGGCCGCCGAAACGATGCGGTCGCCTTGTATGATCACGGCCCCGTCATGGAGCGGCGTCCCGGTGTTGAAGATGCTCAGGATCAGACCGATGCTGATCTTGGCATCCAGCATGGTCCCGGCCTCGATATAGTTTTTCAGCCCGATTTCCCGTTCAAAGGCGATCAGAGCGCCGATCTTCAGGCGCTGGCCCATGATGAAGGCGGACCGGGACACGTCGCCGATGACGGAGAGCATCTTCGGATTGGTCCTGGAAAAGGGATTGCGGGCCACCTGGGTCAGGTATCGGCGGATATCGGCCTGGAAGAGAATGACCATGATCAGAATGATGTAGGTCAGGAAGTTGGACAGAATCCAGTTGAGGGTCAGCAGGTCGAACTTGTCGGAAAAGACATAGGCCCCGAAGACCACGGCCAGACCGACCAGCATCTGCATGGACCGGGTGCCGCGAATCAGGCGGATGAACTGGTAGATGATAAAGGCCACGAAAAGGATGTCCAGCCCATCCTGCCATCTCATGCTCCGAAGAAAACTGAGGGACTCGGCAAACCTAATCATCGGCCTTCATGACGGCCCGGACCACGGTCAGCGTTTCCCGGGCCAATTGAACATTGTGCGTCCGAATGAAGTGTGCTCCCAGATAGGCGGCCAGGGCGACCACGGCGGCCGTAGCCGAATCGCGGGCCTTGGGCGGGGCGCCGCCGAGCAGGTATCCCAGGAAGGCCTTGCGCGACGGGCCGACCAACATGGGGTACCCCATTTCCACCAGTTCCCGCAGCCGCTTGATCAGCGTCCAATTGTGGCCGAAGGTCTTGCCGAAACCGATGCCCGGGTCCAGGATGATCCGGTCCGGCGCCACGCCGGCGGCCTCGGCCCTTCCGGCCGCCTCATGAAGAAAGGTCTTGACCTCGGACACCAGATCGTCATAGACGGGGCGCGCCTGCATGCTGCGAGGCACACCCCTCATGTGCATCAGGACCATGGGCACGCCGGTCCGGGCGGCCACGTCGAATATGGCGGGGTCGAAACGCCCGGCGCTGATGTCGTTGATCATGGACGCGCCGGCCTCGATAGCCGCGGCGGCGATGGACGATTTGTACGTGTCCACGGAAATCGGGACCGAAACCTTTTCGGCCAGCGAGCGGATGACCGGAAGCACTCGGGCCTTCTCATCGCCCTCGCCGACCGGTTCGGCGCCCGGCCGGGTGGACTCCCCCCCCACATCCAGGATATCGGCCCCCTCCTCGACCATGGCCAGTCCATGGGCTACGGCGGTTTCGGGGTCAAAATAGTCCCCACCGTCCGAAAAGGAGTCGGGTGTGATGTTAACGATGCCCATGATCCGGGGCCGGGCCTCAAGGTCCAGATTGTGTTGACCCCATTTGAGCACTGAAACGGTCATGGTTCTCAGACGTCCGGGTCCTCACCCGGCCGCTCGGCCTCGGACTCGATGGCAATGGCCGCGGAGGCGATATCTTCGATCTCCTGGGCGTCCAGGGTCTCCTTTTCCAACAGCGTTGCCGCCAGATTGTCCAGCGTGCTCCGATGCCGGGACAGCAGGCCCTTGGCCCGATGGTAGGCATTGACGACCAGTTCCCGAACCTGGGCGTCGATCTGCCGGGCCGTATCCTCGCTGTAGTCCCGGTGCTGGGCGATCTCGCGGCCGAGGAAAATCTGTTCTTCCTTTTTCCCGTAGGTCAACGGGCCCATGATCTCGCTCATGCCCCACTCGCAGACCATCTTGCGGGCCAGTTCCGTGGCCCGCTCGATGTCGTTTCCGGCGCCCGTAGTCATGTGTCCCAGGGCCAGTTCCTCGGCCGCCCGACCTCCCAGCAGCATGGCCAGGTTGGCCAGGAGAAAATCGCGGGGATAGGTGTGCTTTTCGTCCACGGGCAGTTGCTGGGTCAGTCCCAGGGCCCGCCCCCGGGGAATGATGGTCACCTTGTGGATCGGGTCGGTACCGGGAATGAGCTTGGCCACCAGGGCGTGTCCGGCCTCGTGGTAGGCCGTGTTCCGCTTCTCGTCATCACTGATGATCATGGACTTGCGCTCCGTGCCCATGAGCACCTTGTCCTTGGCCGATTCCAGGTCCTTCAGATCGACTCGATCCTTGTTCTGACGGGCGGCCATCAGAGCGGCTTCGTTGACCAGGTTTTCAAGGTCCGCGCCCGAGAACCCGGGGGTGCCTCGGGCGACCACGGCCAGGTCCACCTGCTCCTGCAAGGGAATCCTGCGCACGTGGACCTGAAGTATCTTCTCCCGACCGCGCACGTCGGGCACGGGCACGACTACCTGGCGGTCGAAACGGCCCGGCCTCAACAAGGCCGGGTCCAACACGTCGGGCCGGTTCGTGGCCGCGATCAGGATGACTCCCTCATTGGATTCGAAACCGTCCATTTCGACCAGGAGCTGGTTCAAGGTCTGCTCCCGTTCGTCATGCCCGCCTCCCAGGCCGGCGCCCCGGTGACGGCCGACGGCGTCGATTTCGTCGATGAAAATGATGCAGGGCGCGTTCTTTTTGCCCTGGACAAACAGGTCCCGCACCCTCGAAGCCCCGACACCGACGAACATTTCGACGAAATCCGAACCCGATATGGAGAAGAACGGCACGCCGGCCTCGCCGGCGATGGCCCGGGCCAACAGGGTCTTGCCGGTTCCCGGCGCGCCCATCAGCAGGACGCCTTTGGGAATGCGCCCGCCCAGCCGGGTGAATTTCTTGGGATCACGCAGAAACTCGATGATTTCCTCGAGTTCTTCCTTGGCCTCCTCGATCCCGGCCACGTCCTCGAAGGTGACCCGTCCACCGGTTTCGGTCATCAGCCGGGCCCGGCTCTTGCCGAAAGACAGGGCCTTGCCCCCGCCGCTCTGCATCTGGCGCATGAAAAATATCCAGACGCCGATAAGCAGGAGCATGGGGAACCAGGATATGAGCACCGTCATGTACCAGGGAGAATCATCCATCGGCTGGGCCGATATCTTGACCCCCTTTGCCCTCAAGTTCTTGACCAGTTCCGGATCGTCGGGCGCATAGGACTTGAAACGGCGGCCGTCCATCAAGGTGCCGCTGAGTTCGTGGCCCTGGATAATCACACCGGACACATCCCCGCGCTCGACATCGGCCAAGAATTCGCTATAGGAAATCTTGTCCTTGACCGGCTCCGGCTTGTTGAACAGGTTGAAGAGCACGACCATCATCAGGCTGATGACAAGCCACAAAGCCAGATTCTTGTAAAAAGGATTCAATCCATCCTCCCGGAGCCGACCGAGCCTCGAAGGCCGACGACTCATCTTTAAATCCACTGTTACTATAATTTCAAGACGCGTCAACCTTCAACTAAAAAGATGCTTGCTGAAACCCGGTTTTCGCGGTTGGCTTCCACCGCAGCGCCGAACATACGGGGCATGCGCATTCCTCGCGGCTCGCCGCGAGGCTGGCCCGCCAACTAAAAAAATGGATTTCCCCCTTGCATGTCGACTCCTCGCTGCGAAGACAACCGCAAAAACCCGATTAAATCATTCTTCGATCGTCTCAAGGGTCAAAACCAGCGCCCGCCGGGTCTCCGGTCCGATTCTGGCCCTTTCGGCCATCCTCAGTCCGCCGACCCAGACAATTCCATGGCTGTCCAGCACCAGAGGGAAAAAAGGCCTTTGGCCGACCGGAATTTTCGCGTCGATCAACAGGTTCTTGACCTTCTTGGTCCCTGTCAGTCCTAAAGGCCGAAACCGGTCCCCGGGGCGCCGGTCACGAACCGTCAGGGGCAGCGCCAATCGGTCCAGGTCCAGGGCGGCCCGGTTCCGGGGCAGGTTCTTGAGGTCCAGCGCCCCGGGCCGCTCGTCGACCTCAACACGCAACGTCAGGCCGACCGGTTCCAGCCGGGTCCGACCCGGGACCGACAAAGTCCGCTCGAACCCGGTCTCCGGAGCCGGGACGGGCCGGCCGACCACGAGCCATTCGCCGTCCGACCAGGCCCGCAGACTTCCAGGCAGGCAGACCCGGCGGTCACTCCGCCCGGAACCGGCGGCCACGGACAGGACGCCTTCGACATGCTCCAGGGTCAGGGCCCGGCTCCAGCCCGAAAGCCAGGTGACCGCGGCCCGGACCAGCCTGCGGCCGGAAGCCCGGTCCAAACGGCCCAGCGCCTCCAACCTCATCCGAACGGCCCCGTCTTCGGCCAGCCAGCCCACCCCGGCCCTCAACCGCTTCAGGTGCTCGTCCCAAAAAGCTTCTTCGTCGCGAAGCACGGCCGCGGTCCTGACCAGGGCCTGCTTGACGTTGGGATTGTAATCACGGCTCAGGCGGGGCAGGAGGTCGTGCCGGACCCGGTTTCGAGTCATGGTCATGTCCAGATTGCTCGAGTCCTCCACCCAGGCCAGCCCCTCCGACCTCAGGTAGGCCTCGAGTTCTTCCCGCCAGAACCCCAGTAAGGGTCGGATCACGAAACCCCGCCGCTCGGGCGGAATACCGGCCAGACCCCGGGGGCCCGCCCCCCGCAACAGGTTCAGCAGCACGTTTTCCGCGTTGTCGTCCGCCGTGTGGCCCGTGGTGGCACGGCACGCGCCAACCTCACGGCGGGTCCGTTCCAGAAAATCGTACCGGGCTTCGCGCGCCGCTTCCTCGATGGACATCGAAGCCTCACGCGCCAGACGGCGGCAGTCCACCCGGTCGAAGACGAACGGCACCCCGAGCCGGCCGGCCGTGGCCTCTGCCGCCCGAAGGTCCCGGTCCCCCTCTTTTCCTCTCAACCCGTGTTCCAGATGCACGGCCAGAACCTGAAAACCCAGATCACGGCCAAGGCCCAGACACAGGCGAAGCAAAGCCGTCGAGTCCGCCCCTCCGGAAAAGGCGGCCAGAACACGATCGTCCGGAGCGGGACGGCACAGGGCCATAAAGGCTTCCCGGAACCGCTCCTCGATACGCCCCGCCCTTGAATCGTGCCTGCCCAAAGCCATGCACCGCCTCTGATCCCCGACGGCGCACCACAGGCCGCCCGGTCTGGATTCCTTCTTCCAACCCTGGATGCTATTATCCCACAAATTATCTTATTTATCAAACAGATACCCATGAAAATCCCGGGCAGCCCCCGAAATGTTCCCCGGCTTGACTTCCGGCGGATTTCTGGTAAATTGACGTTAACGTAAACGTTAATTTGCCGGGAGTCACGACCAACGTGAAAACGATGTCCAAGGAAGCCTTGTATTCCATTTCCGAACTGGCCGCCGAATTCAGCATCAGCACCCGAACGATCCGGTATTATGAGGAAAAGGGCCTTCTCGATCCTTGCCGCAGTCCGGGCAACTATCGCCTGTACACGCGTCGGGACCGGACCCGGCTCAAGTTGATTCTGCGGGGCAAGCAGTTCGGAGTCAGTCTGGACGAGGTCGCCGAGTTGATCGGCCTGGCGGAAACGGACATGGGCGAGGTGGAGCAGATTCGCAAGACCCTGACTTACATCGACCGGCGGCAGCCGGAGATCGCCCGGCGTATCGGGGAATTGCGGCGGTTGTATGAAGACATCGAGGAAATCAGGCGCAACTGCCTGATTCGATTGTCCACCCTGGGAGACCAGGAGGCCGGGGGGAAAGGATAAGCCCATGTTTGATTTTCTGTTGACCGAGGAGCAGTTGAAGATTCGGGACGAGGTGCGGGACCTGGTGGCCTGGGTGCCCCGGGAGATGATCCTGGACATGGCCGAGGACAAGATTCGGTATCCGACGGAGTTCCTTCGGGAAGCCGGACGGCGGAACCTGTTGGGGGTTCGCCATCCCAAGGAATGGGGCGGCCGGGGTATGGACTGGGTAACGACCTGCATGGTCTGTGAGGAGGTCGGGTCACTGGGTCACACGTTCGGCTGCGTGTTCGGTTTAGGGCCGGACCTGGTCTGCGACGCGATCATTTTGCACGGCACGGACGATCAGAAGGCCAGGTATGTCCGACCGGTCTTGGGGGGCGAGATGGCCGCGGCCGAATGCCTGACCGAGCCGCGGGGCGGATCGGATTTTTTCGGGACGACGACCACGGCGGAGGATCGGGGCGATCATTTCGTCATCAACGGCCAGAAGCGGTTCATTGTGGGCGCGGAAGGCGCGGATTTTTTCCTGGTTTACGCCCTGACCGATCCCCAGGCCGACCCGCACCAGGCCCTGACCTGTTTCATCGTCGAGCGCGGCCCCGGGGTGGAGGTCAAGTATCTATACAACCTGATGGGCAGCCGGGGCGGAGGGACCGGGCGTCTGGTCTTCAAGGACGCCAAGGTGCCCCGGGAAAATGTCCTGGGACGGCTTAACGGGGCCTACGACGTTTTTTATACGATGATGATCCCCGAGCGTCTGGGCACGGCGGCCTACACTATTGGCACGGCCCGTCCGGCCTTGGACGTGGCTACGGGTTACAGCACCCGGCGCAAGGCCTTCGGGCAGACGATCAACCAGTTCCAGGGCGTCAGTTTCCAGGTAGCGGAGTCGGCTATGCTGCTTGACGCGGCGCGATCCATGATCTATACCACGGCCAGGGCCGTGGACGCGGGTATTGAAGGCGGCC
>JAHJTB010000531.1 GCA_018830135.1 Pseudomonadota bacterium
ATATTACCTTTCTTCAATTTGAGGACACTTTATTCGATCGGTATTTACCAGGTCAAGCCGAAACCGTCCTGTCTATGAAATTTGGATGTCCGATCTAATATCCTTTCTCCCAAGTATCCTATTATATCACTGTCATTCCCGCGAAAACGGGAATCCATCTTGTTTGCGGAAGGCCGGAGAATGATAGGGATAGGGAGGGCCGGTTGTTACCCCGGCTCCCCCTCCCTCCGAACCGTGCGTGCGGTTTTCCCGCACACGAAATAGGATCACGAAATAGGATGGACATCCATCGAATAGCAATTACATCCGCAAAAACGAAGGCAAGCCGGGGAAGGACCCCGGCTTGTAATGATGGAGGGAATTGCGGAAGGTATTTGGATCTGGTTACGGACGCGGTTTCTTCTCCTCAGGCAATGTCAGCCTGTTCCTTGGGTTCCTCAAGCGCCGTGGAGATCCGACGGCCGAACATGCTCTTTCTTTACGATTTGAGGCATTGGCCGTTCAGGCCGGGCACGCACGCCCAAGAACCCGTTGCACTGGTTATAAAGCAAAACGCTTGCCAGTTTCGGCCAACGGGGCCACAAAATACAATACCAGACCTGTAACAATCCAATTATATTAGCATAATTCAAGCACACCCCACCCGGGCCGCCATTGCCGCGAGAAACGGGCCCCCTTCCCGGGTCGGGGTCCGGCTGTCAGAAATCTTGCCGGTCGGTCAACATACTTGACAATCATCGGCTGACGGTTGACGGGACAGGGGCGGCCGTGTTAGGCAGTAGCCATGTTCGCGATTCGGACCATGATCCTGATCGGTCTCTGTCTGCTGGCCTGGGTTCGGCCCGGCCCGGCCCTGGCCGGTGAAATCGGCTGGCAGGACCAGATTCGCAGGCTCGCCCCCAACGGGGCTGTAGTCCTGGCCCGCCCGGACGGCGGGGTCCATTTCGCCCTCAATCCGGACAAACCCCTCAACCCGGCGTCCATCCTCAAGGTCTTTACCGCGGCCGCCGCTTTCGCCACCCTGGGGCCGGACTACCGCTTCAGCACCGATTTCCACCTCTCCTCCGACGGGGACCTTTACGTGGTCGGCCGGGGCGACCCGTACCTGGTCTCCGAGGAACTCGAGGCCATCGCCGTTCGTCTGAAGGACCTGGGCCTGCGCCGCGTCAACCATCTGTATCTGGACAATTCCTATTTCCCCGACGGGCTGGTCCTCGACGGCACCGAGCGGACCCTCAATCCGTACGACGCCTACAACGGGGCCTTGTGCGTCAACTTCAACACGGTTTACGCCGAAGTCCGATCCGGCGGCCAGGTCGTAACCGCCGAGCCCCAGACGCCCCTGACCGACCTGGCCCGGGACATGGCCCTCAAGACCCGGCGTCAGGGAAAAATGCGCTTCAACCTCTCCGACCGTCCCGAAACCTGTCTGCTTTACGCCGGCGAACTCATGCGGGCCTTTTTGGAACAGGCCGGCATTCCCGTCCAAAACGGCCTGGCCTCCCGCCGGGTCGATGCCGGGACCGCCCCCCTGTTCTATCGGCGCCGTTCCTCCAAGGACCTGCCCTGGCTGGTGGCCCTGATATTCAAATACTCGAACAACTTCATGGCCAACCAGCTCTTTCTGACCATGGGCGCCGAACGGTTCGGCCCCCCGGCCACGCCCGAAAAGGCCCGCAAGGTCATGGCCGGGTACCTCCAGTCCCTGGGGCTTCGGCCGCCGCCCTACCTCGAGGAAGGCTCCGGCCTGTCCCGGCGCACCCGGATCACCGCGGCCCAGATGATTGCGGTCCTCCGGGACTTTGCCCCCCACCGCGACCTGCTCACCGAACAGGACCCGGCCTGGTTCAAGACCGGCACGCTCAATGACGTCAAGTCCCTGGCCGGTTACCTGGTGGCCCGGGACAACCGGGAGCTGCCCTTCGTGGTTCTGCTCAACGGATCCGGCTATACCGGCCGGACGCGGGACCGCATCCTTCACCTGCTTGAAACAGAGCTGACTCAGGGGTCGAGATAAAGCCGACAGGTCACTTGATATTTAACCACTCGATATTACTATTTAATTTTCACACCCGTCTTTTTTCCCCTTCAAGGCGAAAAAATTACTCAAGTTTTCTCCGTCCCTGACCGACAAGTATTGTAAGCCGGGAGCTTGCCGTCAGGGCAGGCTTCAGGTCGTGTACATCGCGTATCTGCCGGCAGGGTCCGATTTTCGGGCGGCCGGCGGGAATACTGACCGACGCTGGGGAGTGTCACGGTCAGAGCGAGGTTTGGGGATGTCTTCCGTAGTCAGCGGGATAACCGCGCCCGCGGCGGTCCTGCCGTCGGGCGTGGCCCGCATTTATACCGAGTCCGACTTCACGTCGGCGGCCCGGGCGTCTCTCAAGTCGGCCGGTTCCCGGCCCGGGCAGACCTGGAGCCGGACGAGCCAGGAGAATGCCCGGGATCTGCTCCTCGGTGAACTGCGGACCCGGACCACCCGTCTGTCGGAGGCCATCCGGCTTTACGAAATTCCCGACCGGTCCACCCTGACCACTTTTCGTGTGGCTTCCAGCAGCTCCCCGGACCGATTCATGGCTTCGGCCGAATCCGGGACCACGACGGGGCTGCACCCGTTCCAGGTGAACTACCTGGCCCGGTCCCAGACCAATTCGAGCATCCGTCTGAACGGCGCTGAGGCCGCCGACCTGGACTCGGTGACCTACAGTTACGACTCCGACCTGCAAGGCGAGGTGGGGGAGTTCGGGTTCGATCTGACCGTGGGGGATGAGACCCATTCGGTTTCGGTTCGCGCGGTTCGATCCGGGATTCGAGCCGAAACCAATCGCGACCTGCTGGAAAAGATCGGCCGCCAGATCGAAGCAGCGGACGACCGGCTGGCAACATCGATTCAAACACATGAAATTGCCGACGAAAACGGGAACCCGGTCGAATGGGTCTCCTTGAAGCTGGGGACGCGGACGGGTTATGAGGACCTGGGTTTTTCCCTGGCCGACACCATCGGCGACATGGTCGCCAGCCTGGGACTGGACCGGACGGGTTCGCCGCCGAGTCCGGCCGCGGGGCGTTTCGACGGCGAGTCGTGGTCGTCCTGGACGAACGACGTCGCCCTGGACCAGGGCCGGATTTCGGTCAGCCTTCTCGATGCGACCGGGTCGGGCGAGCATATCGAGGTCCGGGAGGGGTTCCAGGCCCTGTTGGACCAGACCAAGGACCTGCTGGACGAGTACAATGGTTACATCGAATTTCTGAACGACCATCGTCAGGAAATCAAGCGAACAATCTTTTACGATCTGATGACCGAAATGGACCATCGATCCCGCGATATCGAAAATCTGGGTCTGAGCGCCCGGGGCGACGGCCGTTTCGATCTGACCGACCGCTTCACCCAGACCCTGGCCGCGGAACCGGACCGGGTCGGCGAGGAGCTTACGGGAGACGCGGGTCTTTTCACCTCGATCAAGGCGGTGTTGGACGAGGTTCTCAGCCGCGACATGAATATGTATGATCGGCAAATCAAGACCGTGCCCCGGGTTTACCGGGGTTCAGGCAGACTGCTCCAGGGCTTCAGGACCGGCCTTCGTTTATCGGTCCTGACGTGATCTGGCGCCATCGGGCGGAGGGGTCATGAAAATCCAGCCGAATTTGACCGTCATCCAAGGGCAGAAGTCGGGAAGCGTGCGTCGTGCGGAACGCAGAAGCCCGACGGCTTCCTTCGAGACCGTGTTGTCCAGGGCGGATTCGCCCGACACGACCCTGGACCTGGTCCAGGTCGTGTCCATCGAAAATCAGAAGGCATCCCGGCAGCCGCCCCCGCTGGACCTGGGGCAGGCCGAGGAAGTGCTTCAAAGCATCAAGGGTGAACTGGGCCGGATCAGCAAGACCGAACTGAGGAGCGTGCATCGTCTCGACGGTCTGGTCCATGTATTCCCGGCCTGATACTTGAGCCGGGCCGAGGTCGAAACCCACTTATCGGGAGGTTGATCAATCATGGCGGACGTATCTGGAATCTCCGGCTCCAACGCCACGGTGAACATGGAACAGTCCCGGCAGGAACTGTTGCAGAACCGGGATCGGGAGCAGGAACAGGCCCGCGAAACCATGGACCGGGAGCAGGAACAGGCCCGGGAGGTTCAGGAGCGGCACGAGGCTCAACGGATGGCCCGGGAAAAGGCGGACCGGACGTACCAGGCCGACCGGACAGCGAGGGAGGCCCGGATTACGGAAAAGACCCGCGAGACGTCCCAAAAGACGGCGGACAACGAGCGGGCCGAGCGGGCCCGGGTGGACCGGGAGCAGCGCGTGGACCGGCAGAGGACCGAGGAAGCGGACTATGCGCGGGAACAAGAGGCCCGGACTCGCGAGATCGAGCAGGAGCGGGAGCGGGTGCGCCAGGAAAACGACGCGGCCGCCGAGCAGATGAAGTCGAGGCGGGTGGACACCATGGTCTGATCCTCGCTTTTCCATCGTCGGGCCGGCCTGAAGCCAGGGAGGCCGGCCCGTTGCGGCCCGCTTTTGTCCCCTTCATACCATTTCCAGCCATTGAATCTTCTTTCCCCGGTTGACGCCGGCGGTCCGGTCGGATAACCTGTGTTTTCGGAGCATGTATTATGGACATCGCCGTGATGCGACGTTTGCCGCGGCCGGCCATGGATCGTCTCGATCAGGCCGGCACGGTCCGGGTCTGGCCTTTGGATCGGGACCTGACGGACGAGGAGCTTTTGACGGAGGCCCTGGAGGCGGAAGTTCTGGTGACCGTGCTCGGCAACCGGATCGACGCCCGGGTTTTGGCGGCCCGCCCGAAACTGCGGCTGGTGGCCAATTTCGCCGTGGGAGTCAACAATATCGACCTCGATGCGGCCCGGTCCCGGGGTGTGATCGTGACCAACACGCCGGGTGTTTTGACCGAGGCCACGGCCGATCTGGCCATGGCCCTGCTTCTGGCGTCGGCGCGACGGCTGGTGGAAGGCGACCGGTTGGTGCGGCGGACGGGCCGGGCGCCCTGGGCGCCCGAGTTCCACCTGGGTTTCGACCTGACCGGCAAGGTCCTGGGTATTTTCGGGCTGGGCCGGATCGGCGCGGCGGTGGCCCGCCGGGCCGCGCCGTTCGGACTCCGGACGATCTACCACAACCGGAGACCCGCCCCGGCCCTGGAGGCCGAACTCGGAGCCCGATACGCGTCCTTTGAAACTCTGCTTTCCGAATCCGATTTTCTGTCGATCAACGCGCCGCTGACCGAGGAGACCCGGCACTGTTTCGGGCGGCCCGAGTTTCAGGCCATGAAGGAGACGGCCATCATCATCAACACCGGCCGGGGTCCGATCATCAACGAATCCGACCTGGCCGAAGCACTGGAGACCGGCCTGATCGCCGGGGCCGGCCTCGACGTTTACGAGTTCGAGCCCCGGGTCGCCCCCCGGCTCCTGAACCTGGAAAACGTCGTCCTGGCCCCGCATATCGGCAGCGCGACCCGGGAGGTCAGAAACCGCATGGGCCATTTGGTGGCCGACAACGTCATCGCCTTCACCCAGGGCCGCAGGCCCCCCAATCAGGTGGTCTGATGTGAAACAAGTGAAGCCGGTCCCTCAGGACCCCGCCGACCAGGCCATTCTGGACCGTTACCGCGAGGGCGACGCGGAGGCGATCGGGGAACTGGCCGACCGGTACGCCAGCCGGCTTTACAACTTCGGCCTCCGTATGTGCGGCGTCCCCCAGGATGCCCAGGACATGGTCCAGGACACTTTTCTCAACGTCATTCGCTACCTCGAATCCTTCCGGGGCGAAACCAAGCTCAAGAACTGGCTCTTTCGACTCGCGTCCAGCGCCTGCCTCAAAAAGCGGCGGGGCAGGAACGATCCCCGGCGGGAGCTGCCCCTCGAAGCGGTCACCCCGGCCCAGAACGGTTCGGCCGACGTGCCGGACTGGTCGACCAGCCCGGTCCGGGACCTGCTCGACGGCGAACTCCGGGCCCACCTCCGGGAGGCCATCCGCAAGCTGCCCCCCAAGTACCGCCTGGTTTTCAACCTGCGCGACCTGGAGGGCTTTTCCACGGCCGAGACCGCCGAAATACTTGGTCTGACGCCCCAGACCGTCAAGACCCGGCTGCACCGGGCCCGAGCCTTTCTGCGCCTCGACCTGGCCGACTACTTCCAGGAAAACGAACCCGTCGCCGGAGAACAGCCATGAGCCACCAATGCCGGACCCACTTCAGGCAGATATCCGAACTCCTGGACGGCGAACTCGATACCGCCGCGGCCGAACGCCTCCGGGCCCACCTGGAAGGCTGTCCCAACTGCCGAACCTGCTGGGCCACCTTCAGCCGAACCGTCGAACTATACCGCCATCTGGGCACGGCTCCCCCGCCCGCCAGCCTGATATCCGATCTGAAGGACTTCATCCGCCGCCAGGCATCCTGACCCGGACCGCCGGCAACTGGCCGAAAATAAAGGGCTTATTAAATCGCCCTCAATCGTCTTGCCGCCGGCGGCCTTGACTTGTATAATGATCTCAGGGCGGCACACCCTTATAGCCGGTCCGGGATACCCCCTATCCGGCCGGTGATGAAAAGGCGAAGGGAACCGACGAGCGGCGGAGCATTGGACTCCGCGAAAATGGCCGGAAAATGAAAGTCCACCGTCTCCAGTCCCCATGGCCTGATTCGAACCATCCGGTCGGGACTGAAGATGTGATCTCCTGTTCCTGCTCTCCGACCCGCCGTTACCGAGAATAAATACAAAAGGCCTGGCCATGAAAGTCAAACCCCACATCAGTCGTTCCGTTTTCATCTACCTGGTCGTTATCGCTTCGCTCTCCATCGGCCTCCTGGGGTCTCTCATGATCCACGGGGAATACGCCGGCTTTTCCGCCGAGACCGAGGCCCTGAAAAGGGAATACCTGGGCCACCAGAAGGCCTTCCTGAAGACCCAGGTCGAAGACACCCTGGGCTACATCCAGTACATGGAGGCCCAGACCGAGGAACGCCTCAAGGCCTCGATCCGGGACCGGGTCGATGAAGCCCATGCCATCGCCGCTAATATATACAATCAGAACAAGACGATATTAGATGACGAGCAGATCGGGAAACTGATCAGGGACGCGCTGCGCCCCATCCGGTTCAACTCGGGCCGGGGGTATTACTTCATCGTCGGCCTGGACGGGACCGAGGTCCTGTTTGCCGACCGGCCGGAAATGGAAGGGCGGGACATGCTGCCCGTCCAGGGGGCCCGGGGCGAGTACGTGGTCCGGGACATGATCGATATCGTACGAAAGGATCGGGAAGGGTTTTACCGCTACACCTGGACCAAGCCCGGGAAAACGGGCCGGGACTTCCCCAAGATCGCCTTCGTCAAACTGTTCGAGCCGTTCGGCTGGATCATCGGGACCGGCGAGTACCTGGACGACGTGGAACGGGACATCCGGCAGGAGGTGATCGAGCGGATCGAAAAGATACGTTTCGGCGAGGGGGGGTATATCTTTGTCGGCCAGTGGGACGGGCCCATCTTGGTGGGTCCTTTGAAAGGCCGAAACATTCTGAAGGGCCCTGACCTGGACCGGGCCGAGGACGCCCGGCGATTGATCGCGCTGGCCCGGTCGGGCGGGGGATTTGCCGAATACGTCGTGCCCCGGCTTAGTGGAGCCCGATCCGCGCCCAAACTGAGTTACGTGGCCCCGGTGAGGCAGTGGAAATGGATCGTGGGCGCCGGGGTCTATCTGGATGAACTGGCGGCCATGGTCGAAAAAAACCGCCTGGAGGTTCAGGCCAAGGTCAAGCTGCGTATCCTCCAGATCGCCGGGATCATGCTGGCCCTGCTCCTGCTGGTCTATTTCTTCGCCCGGCGCCTGGCCCTGATGACGAAAACGGACATCGACCGGTTCAAGACCTTTTTCACCGAAGCCGGGGCGGGTTCGACCCTGATCGACCCGGGACGGACGGACTTCGCCGAATTCGAGGACCTGGCCCGCTCGGCCAACCGGATGATCGAGGAACGGCTGAAGGCCCAGGAGGCCCTGGTCAAGAGCGAGGCCACGCTGAACAGCATCTTCCGGGTCGTGCCGATCGGGATCGGGCTGGCCCAACAGCGGGTCTTGTACTGGGTCAACGATAAGCTCTGCGAAATGACCGGATATCGGGCCGAGGAACTGACCGGCCAGAGCATGCGGATGCTCTATCCCGACCAGGAGGAGTTCGACCGGGTCGGCGAGGTGGGTCGGGCCCAGGTCCAGGAGCACGGGACCGGCATGATCGAGACCCGCTTCCTGCGCAAGGACGGCCGGATCATCGACATCGAACTCCGCCCGACCGGCCTCCTCCGTAATGACTATTCCACCGGCGTGAATTTTACGGCCATGGACGTCACCGAACGCAGGCGTATCGAGGAGGAGCAGCAGAAGCTGATCGCGCTGGTGGAAAACAGCCAGGAGTTTATCGGGTTGGCCAATCTGGACGGCCAAGTCTTCTACCTCAACCCCTCGGGACGCCTTCTGGTGGGGCTGGAGGAAACGGAACCACTTCAGGACAAGACCATTTTCGATTTCGTGGACGAGGACGGTTTGCGAGTGGTCCGCGAGGAAGCCATGCCCGCGGTCATGTCCAGGGGAAACTGGCACGCCCGGGACTGGCTGCGGCATTTTCGGACCGGGGAACGCATTCCCGCGGACATCATGGTCTTTATGGTCAAGAACCCGGCCAGCGGCGAGCCCCTGTGTCTGGCCGCGGTCATGCGCGACATCACGGCCAGCCGGGAGGCGGAGAAGGCCCTTCAGGATAGCGAGCGCAAATACCGGGAGCTCGTGGAAAACATCGACGAGGTCATTTTCACCGTCGACCCGGAAGGGCGGGTGGCTTACATCAGCCCGGCCTGCCGGGCCGTCTTCGGCTACGGTCCCGAGGAACTCGTGGGCCGGCATTTCATGGAAATGATGCATCCCGGGGACCGGGAGCGGATCATGCGGGAGTTTGCCGGGGCCCTCGGCGGTCAGGGGTATCCCAGCGAGTACCGCATGCTGGACCGGTCCGGCCGGGTCCGCTGGGTGCGCTCCTCGAGCAAGGCCGTGATTTCGGAAAGCGGTCCGGCCGGCCTTCAGGGGATGCTGCTTGACATCACCGAGGGCAAGGAGGCGGAAAAGGCCCTTCAGGATAGCGAGCGCAAGTACCGGGAACTGGTGGAAAACATCGACGAGGTCATCATCACCGTGGATTCGGAGGGCCGGATCGAGTACGTCAGTCCGACCTGCCTGGACCTGTTCGGCTACCCCCCCGAGGAACTCGTCGGCCGCAGCTTTCTGGATTATATCCATTCCGAGGACCTGTCCCGCATCCAGCAGGAGTTCCGGCTGACATTGGAAGGGCAGGGGTTTCCCAGCGAGTACCGGGCCATCGACAAGTCCGGTCAGGCCCGCTGGGTGCGAACATCGAGCAAGGTCGTGGTCTCGGAGGACGGCCGGCTCGGAATCCATGCCGTCCTGACGGACGTGACCGATCGCCGGGAGATGGAGGAGGAGAAGGACCGGCTGCGGGACCAGCTCCAGAGGTCCCAGAAAATGGAGGCCATCGGCACGCTGGCCGGCGGAATCGCCCATGATTTCAACAACATTCTCGGGGCGATCATTGGAAACATCGAACTGATCCAGTACGGTTCGGACCCGGATGATCCGGTTCAGAAAAACGTGGACCACTCCCTCAAGGCGGCCTATCGGGCCCGGGACCTGATCAAGCAGATTCTGACCTTCAGCCGGCAGGCCGATCACCGGCTCGGCCCGCTGGACGTGCGCCCCATCATCAAGGAGAGTTTGAAGTTCCTGCGCTCCTCCCTGCCCTCGACCATCGACATCCAGGCAAAGATCGAGGCGGACCGGACCTCGGTCCTCGCGGACGCGACCCAGGTTCAGCAGGTCCTGATCAATCTGTGCACCAACGCGGCCCACGCCATGCGCCACAAGGGCGGGAATCTGCTGGTCGGCCTGCGCAACCTTACGATCGAATCCGGCCCGGAGGCCGAAAAAATCGAGCTGCCCCCCGGCTCCTACCTCGTACTTTCGGTGGAGGACACCGGATTGGGTATGGACCGGGCCACGATCCAACGGATTTTCGAACCCTATTTCACGACCAAGGAGGTTGGCGAGGGGACCGGGCTCGGGCTGGCCGTGGTCCACGGCATCGTCAAAAGCCATCAGGGGACGATTCGGGTTTACAGCGAACCGGGAGTGGGCAGCGTCTTCAACGTGTACCTGCCCCTGCTCGAAGACTCGGTCCTGGCCGAGGCCGGGCTGGTAAAAAGACCGCCGCCCCGGGGGACCGAACGGGTCCTGTTCGTGGACGACGAGGAACTTCTGGTCGAACTGGGCGAGAAAATGCTGTCCATGCTCGGCTACCGGGTCACAGGCCTGACATCGAGCGAGGATGCCCTGGCCTTGTTCACGGCCCACCCCGAGGATTTCGACCTGATCATCACCGACCAGACCATGCCCAACGTGACCGGCTTCGACCTGGCCTTTCAGGCCATCTCCACTCGGCCGGACATTCCCGTCATTCTCTGCACCGGGTACAGCCAGCAGGTCGAGGTCGAAGCGGCCCTTTCGGCCGGGATCAAGCGGTTCATGCTCAAACCACTGATCATGAGCGAGCTGGCCGAAGAGGTGCGGGCCGTTCTGGACGGGCGGCCGCCTTCCGGCGACGAGTCCTGACCGGCCCGGCGGGTCCGCTGGCCCCGGGTCCCCCGGCGTGTTATAATTGACACCAGGAGAGCCCTTTTGTACCTGGCCATGACCCACTGCAACGGCAAACGGCGCTACCTGCTCCGGGAGTCTTACGCCGAAGCCGGACGAATGCGCTTTCGCGACCTGTTCGATCTCGGGGAAAACCCGGCGGCCTACATTGTCTACCCCGGCGGAAACAGTTTTTATTTTCATGAGCTGCTGACCGAGGCCCTGTTCGTCCAGGGCGTGACCGGTGTGGATCGCAAGCTGGAAAAGATTCTGCTGCCCTTTCTTCAGCCCGACATCCGCCGCATCGTGACCCAGATGACCCGGCTGTCCCGCCGCCGCCGGGTCGCCTTCAACGGACGGGCCATGGCCCAGGCCCAGGCCGGTCTTCATCTTTTCGACCGGCGCCGCTTCTGGCTGCTGCGTTTCGGCCGCATGGACCGGACCGAGGTCCTGATGCGGTCCCACCGCTTTCTCAATGCGTTGCTGGACAAGTCCCGGGACGAAATCGAATACTACTTCCAGGACATGGAAGCCCGCCTGCGAACCCGCGAAAAAAAGGGCTACGTCTACCAGAGCCTGGACCTGGCCCGCCGATTTCCGGGTGAAACGGCCCGCCTCTTCCCCCTGGGCCTGGATCAGGACCAACTGGACCAGGCCTTTATCGAAGACATCTGCCGACTGGCCGGCGACCCGGATTTTATCGATTTTCCGGAGCCGGGCGGCCCTTTGAGCCCCTACCTGGTCCGTTACGTGGTCATGTGGTTCGACTACGAGTTCGGGGAGCGACCGCCCCAGGCCCGGATCATGGAGGAGTTCGTCCGCGGCCGCCGCGCCTTCCGGCCGCCTCCGCCCCCGATCGGGCCGGACCTGGCCGGGGCCTGCCGGGTCTTTGCCATCAGCATCCAGGAATGGCGGGACCTGAACCGCAACCAGATCGGCGCCCTCTACCGGCGCCTGGCCCTGACCCGGCATCCCGACCAGGGCGGGGACCCCGAGACGTTCATGGAACTCAACTCCGCGTATGAGCGACTGATTCAGGACAAGTAGCTCCGGCCTCGATCCCATGGGGTCTCCGTTCTCCCGGGCCAAATCCGCCCTCCGAACCGGGAGAAGCCCCCGGGAAATACCGCATCGTGCATCCTTGACGGGAGAAGCGGGAGCGTATAATTTTATATTGAAACAATTTGGGGGAAAATTCCGAATCGCCGACTTCAAGTATGACCGGCGGTAAGATAATGAGCCGGGCGAAACGTAACAGCGGACATCAAATCATGAAACGTGATCAATCGGAAACAGGGGACATCGACCTTCTCCTGGGCATTCCGGATGCCCTGGCCGAGCAGATGGCCGTGCTCGACGAACGAGGCGTCATCCGGTTCGTCAATCGGGCCTGGGAGGTTTTCGGGCGTGAAAACGCTCTTGAAAACCACGGCATGGGTGTCAGCTATCTGGACGTTTGCGACCGCGCCGCGAAAAACGGGTCCGAAGAGGCGCACATGGCGGCCGCCGGCCTGAGACGGATGCTCGACGGCCTGGATGACGAATTCCGGATCGAATACCCCTGCCCTTCTCCCCGGGAGCCGCGCTGGTTCCTCATGCGGGCCAGGCGCATGTCCATGGCCGGCCCCATCCGAATCCTGGTCACCCATCATGACATCACGCCGCGAAACCAGGCCGAAACCGCGGTCCCGGACAACGCGGCCCGGCCGGCGCCCGATCGTGACCCCGTTGATCACAACAAGGTGGAACAGGAACTCAAGGAGGCCCTGGAGAAGGCGCTGGACCGGGAAGGGGAGGTGCGGGCCTTGCTCATGGGGGCCCGGGCTTTGCTGAAAAAACAGGACTTCACGACCTCGGCCCGGGGGCTGTTCGACGCATGCAAGATGATCACCGGCGCCAACGCGGGCTACGTGGCCCTGCTTTCCCCGGAGGGCGACGAAAACGAGGTCCTCTTCCTGGATGCCGGCGGACGCGAGTGCACGGTGGACCCGCACCTGCCCATGCCCATCCGGGGCCTGCGCGAGGTGGCCTACCGGGAGCGCCGGCCGGTTTACGACAACGGGTTTATTGACAGCGCCTGGATGGAATTCATGCCGGCGGGCCACGTGAACCTGGACAACGTCATGTTCGCCCCCCTGGTCATCGAGGGCCAGGCCGTGGGGCTGATCGGCCTGGCCAACAAGCCCGGCGGCTTCACCGACCGTGACGTCCGCCTGGCCTCGGCCTTCGGGGACCTGGCCTCGGTCGCCCTTCGCGAGGCGCGGGCCGAGGAAAAGCGGGCTGAGCTGTTGGCCCAGCTCCAGGCGGCCATGGGCGAAGTCAAAAAGCTCAGCGGCCTGCTGCCCATCTGCTCGGGCTGCAAAAAAATCCGCAACGACGCCGGGTACTGGGAATACCTCGAGGGGTTCATCCAGAGCCGGTCCGAAGCCCAGTTCTCCCACAGCCTCTGCCCCGACTGCCTGACCCGGCTCTATCCCGAGTTCTGCGAGACTCCGCCGGACGAATAGACCGGGCCGGCCGGACTTGTCAAACCCGGCGGGTTTACCTATACTGGACTGCATCAGGCCAGTGAACCAGGGGGGCTTTATGAGCAAAATCGTGTATTGGGCCCTGTTTGGCGTCATGGCGGTCTTGAGCGCCTGCTCGGCCAATATGTCCGGGCCGCCCCCGCAAGCCGGAGGCCCGGTTTCGAACCTGGACGCCGAGCCGTTTTATTATTACGACCGGGAGACGAAAAAGCCCATCTGGCTGTCCCTGGACGAGATCGCCCTTTTCCCGGACCCGTCCGCCGGCGATCGGGCCGACTTCAATCGCCTGGCCCACTCCGTCCATACCCGGGCCACCATCGAGCCCATGCCCTCCTTGGTCATGGTCCGCATGCCGGAACCCATGACCCGCCAAGCCCTGGCCGAGGCCCTGCGTTCCCTGGACGGGGCCGAGGGCATCCGGCGGGCCTCCCCGGTCTTTTACCAGAGCCGGGCCCGGGTCCGGAGCGCCTGGCTGATCCCGACCGGGAACCTGATCGTCCAGTTTCCGCCGGACACGGCGGAAAGCCGCATCGCCGAGTTGGAACGGGAGTTCCGGCTCGAACGCCTCGAGGCCTTTTCCTTTGCCCCGAACACCTTCCTTGAAGCCGCGACGGACGCCCTGGCCTCGATCCGGGCGGCCAACCTCCTTCAGGAGACGGGCGCGGCCGTCTTCGCTCACCCCGACTGGCTCCGGGCCATGGCCACGCGCCCGGAAAGCCGATAGAAACCGACACGCTTTTTTCGAAAGGATCGGAGCATGAGAATCATGAAATGGCGGCGAATCGTCTGGCTGGCCCTGCTGCTCGTGTCCCTGGCCGCCCCGGCGGCGTTCGGATCGGTCCAAGCGGACGGGGCCTTGAGCCCGGAACCCGTCTACTGGTACAACGGCGGCGTCAAGACCCCGGTCTGGATGGCCCTGGACGAAGCGGCCGTTTTTCACGCTCCGGGCGGGGCCGAGCTCTCGGACATGGCCGCGGCCGTCCGCGAGGCGGACCCGTCGGCGACGGTCACGGAAAGCAATGCCTTTGTCACGGTTTTCAGCATCCAGGCCGACCAGGGAGCCGAATCACCGGCCTCGAAGGCGGGGTCCGCCGGCCGGAGCGCCGACCTGTCGGCTCTGGTCCCGGTCTACTATGCCGCGCCCTTCCGGGACGCGGGCGGCCGGATGATTCCCACGGGCGAGATCATCGTCCAGTTTCCGGCCTCGTATTCGGACCGGGACGTGGCGGCCCTGGAGGCCGAGTACGGTCTGGTTTTGGTCGAGGCCCTGGACTACGCGCCCAACACCTTTCTGTATACGGCCGGCGGCGTCCGGGCGTCCATGGAGACGGCCAACGCCCTGTATGAGTCCGGGCGTGTCAATTACGCCTATCCCAACTGGCTGCGCAAGCGGACGACGAGGGCCGTGCCCAACGACCCCCTGTTCAGCGACCAGTGGCACTTGAGCAACACGGGCCAGGGGGGCGGCGTGTCCGGCGAGGACGTCAACATCACCTCGGCCTGGGGCAGCTATACGGGTTCGTCCAGCGAGGTCATCGCCATCGTGGACGACGGGCTGGAGATTCTGCACGAGGACCTGAGCCCCAACGTCCTGGCCGGCAGCAGTTGGGACTACGTGGACAGTGACGGCGATCCGACCGGGTCGACCACCAACAAGCACGGCACGGCCTGCGCCGGCGTGGCCGCGGCCCGGGGCAACAACAGCGTCGGCGTCACCGGCGCGGCCTGGGGCGCCAACCTGGTCGGGTACCGGCTGCTGGGGGCGGAAACCGACGCCAACGCGGCCAACGCCATGACCCGAAACAGCGGCGTCGTGGACGTCAACAGCAACAGTTGGGGGCCGACCGACGACGGCAAGCGCCTGGAGGGTCCCGGCGCCCTGACCGAAACGGCCCTGGCCGCCGGCGTGACCGGCGGGCGAGGCGGCAAGGGCCTGATTTATACCTGGGCCGGAGGCAACGGCAAGGCCGACACGGACAACTCCAACTATGACGGGTACGCCAATTCGAGGTACACCATTGCCGTGGGCGCCTCGACCGACGGCGGCGTGCAGTCCTACTATTCGGAGAACGGGGCCAATCTCCTGGTCAACGCCCCCTCGAACGGCGGCGTCTCGGGCATCACCACCACGGACCGGACCGCGCCCCTGGGCTACAATGCCTCAAGCAACTATACCAATACCTTCGGCGGCACATCCTCGGCCGCGCCCCTGCTTTCCGGCATCGTCGCCCTCATGCTCCAGGCCAATCCCAATCTGACCTGGCGGGACGTCCAGCACATCCTGGCCCGCACGGCCGCGAAAAACGACTCGACCGACGCGGACTGGACCGCAAACGGTGGCGGCTATCTGGTCAACCACAAGTATGGATTCGGCCGGGTCAACGCCAGCCTGGCGGTGGCCATGGCCACGACCTGGACCTCGGTCGCCACGGAAACCAGCCTGACCGGCAGCGCCAGTCCCGGCACGGCCATTCCGGACAACGACGCCACCGGTGTCTCGAGCACGATCAACTTCGGCACGGACATCACGGTGGAATTCGTCGAGATATACTTTTCCGCGGCCGACCACACCTACTGGCGGGACCTCGAAGTCACCCTGGTATCGCCCTCCGGCACATCGAGCGTCCTGGCCGAACAGGGCTATCCGGGCGCGCTGGCCACCGGCGCTTTCAGCAACTGGCGCTTCGGCAGCACGCGCCACTACGGCGAATCGTCGGCCGGCAACTGGACCCTTCGGGTCCGGGACCTGCGTTCGACCAACACCGGAACCTTCCAGTCCTGGACGATCAAAGTCTTCGGCACCGCCCGCAACGGCGGAACGCCGACCGCGAATCCGACTTCGGCCACCGGGACCGGGACCATCGGCATCGACCTGCCCTACACCTCCGGCCCGACCCTGACCACCGTGACGGCCATCCAGGAGGACGACGCCAGCCTGGGCGCGGCGGGCAAGCCGGCCCGGTATTACTTTCCCCACGGCCTGGTGGGCTTTCATGTCGTCGGTCTGACGCCCGGGGCCACGGTCACGGTCCGGCTGACCTATCCGTCCGCCATTCCGGCCGGCTCGCTCTACTACATGGCCGGGGCCGCCGGGTTCACCCTTTTCACCAACGCGGTCTTTTCGGGCAGCCAGGCCTACCTGACCCTGACCGACGGCGGGGCCGGGGACCAGGACGGCCTGGCCAACGGGACCATCGTCGATCCCGGCGGCGTGGCGGTCCTTGAAGGCGCAGCCGGCGGCGGCGACGGCGGAGGCGGCTGCTTTATCGAGGTGGCGAAATAAGGGCGCCGTGAGCCGGGGACCGCGTCATGACGGTCCCCGGTTTCCGCCTGAGCCTGTATTTTTCATCGGGTTTCACGATGGACGGGAAATGGGGCAAACGCTTTTTCCGGCAGGGAGGCGGGCCTGCCGACCCAAACCGTGATTCTCCGCTCGTTCCCAAGCTCTTGCTTGGGAACGCCCCAGGACTTGAAGCTCTGCTTCAACACCTTGTCCCACGGGGTCCGTCCATGGCAACGCGTGACCGCATCACAAAAAACATGGAAGCTGGAGCCTGGGAACCAGCAAGCCGTTGCTCCCCGGCTAAAGTCCAAGGCGTACAAGTCTGTTGGAAGCGCAAGAGCCCTGTGGACAAGAGACTTCTCCTAAGGGCATGATTTGCTTCTATCCCCAATAACCTTCGGCGAAGCCGAAGGCCGGGTACTCGAAACCAACCCAACTGTAAAATCCGGGTTACAGTCCGATCATCATCATACGGTCCCATCCCTGGTCGTCGCAAAAGATGAATCCGAACTTGCGGTACAGTCCGATGGCCCTGAAGTTGTACCGGTCCACGCTCAGCCAGACCGTTTCCAGTTCCAGTTCCCGGGCCCGCGCCAGGGCCGTCCGGGTCAGTTCCGTCCCCAGCCCCCGGCGCCGGTAACGCTGTTTGACGAAGATCAGGAACTCGGCGTCCCGGAGGCCCAGGTCCGGGATCAGGACGGCGTGCCCCACCACATCGTCCCCGTGCCGGACCAGAAAATTCACCCCGCGCTCCAACAGGCCCCGCACCCATTCCAGCCGGGCCTCCGCCTTTTCCGGCGGCAGGCCCTGGCTGGCCTTCTTGGGCTCGAACAGGTCGTACATGTCCGTCAGGCAGCGGGCGTCCTCCCGGGTGCAGAGCCCCAGTTCGTAGACATGCCCCTGTCTGTCCTCGATTCGTTCGAGGGCCTCGCCATCGATCATGAACACCTCCCGGGAGCCCGGATGAACCCGGAGGCCCGGCAACCGGCGAAGCATAAAAAGCTGACTGGATGCATTCAGCATATCATGCCGGACCGCCGTCGTCCATGGGTATTCGCCCGGCCAGGGCAAGGGGAATGGCGGGCGGCCTGAAGGGCGCGATATTGTTTTGGTTCCCGTTTGCTGTCATAATAGATGCCAGGAGACGGACCGGGGCCGAGAAATAAAAACATCCAAACCGGGGAGGGTTACGCGCGTGCTGCCCGAGCGACATCTCAACCTGGATGAGGCCAAAAAGGGCTATCCTGAAAAATTCAGGCCGGAATCGAAAATATTCAAAAACATCCGCCGGGGAGCCCGGATATTCGTCAGTTCGGCCTGCGCCGAGCCCCAATACGCCGTCCGGGCGCTTCAGGAGTTCGTCGTGTCCGAACCCAAGGCCTTCTACGACGCCGAGGTCTTCCAGGTCTGGACCATGGGAGTGGCCCCGTACACCGACATCAAGTACAAGGACCACTTCCGCTACAACGCCTTCTTTATCGGCCGAAACGCCCGTTCGGCCGTCAACGAAGGCTTCGCCGACTACACCCCGGTCTTTCTCTCCGAAACCCCGGACCTCTTTTACCGCCGGCTCGTGCCCCTGGACGTGGCCATCATC
>JAHJTB010000532.1 GCA_018830135.1 Pseudomonadota bacterium
AGTCCCGTCTCACGGAGATGAAATAGGAGCTGACGAACAGGATCAGGCCCAGCATCAGGCCGGGAATGACGCCGCCGAGGAACAGGTCGGCCACCGAGGCCCCGCTGAGGATGCCGAAGAGGATCATGGGCACGCTGGGGGGGATGATGGGGCCCATGGTCGCGGCCGCGGCGGTGATGGCGCCGGCAAAGGATTTGTCGTACCCTTCGCTTTCCATGGCCGGTATCATCACCGCGCCGGTGGCCGCCGCGTCGGCCACGGCCGAGCCGGAGATGCCGGCCATGATGATGTTGGCCGTGATGTTGACGTAGTTGAGGCCCCCTCGAAAGTAGCGGAAGATCGAGCCGGCAAAGGAGACGATGCGCTGGGTCAGGCCGCCGTGGTTCATGGCCTCGCCGGCGAACATGTAAAACGGAATGGCCAGCAGGGCGAAGTTGTCCAGGCCGTCGGCCATGTTGTAGGGAATCTGCACCAGGAGCGAGGCGTCGTTGAAGATGAGGATGAAGAAAAGACCGGCCAGGCCGACCGCCAGAAAGAGCGGGGCTTCGAGCAGGATGAAGAAGAACATGAAGCCGAAGAGAACGAGGACTTTCATGCCGGACGATCCTTTCGCGCCAGGGTGAGGAGGCTCTGGACGATGATAGCGAGGAAGTAGATGGACATGATCGCCCCGCCGACGATCACGGACAGGGCCTGCCATTTCTGGGAAAGGGGCATGCCCGCGTAGTTCTGCATGCTCAAGGCCTCATACACCACCGGGCCGTACCACAGGACCACGCCCAGAAAGACCAGGGAGAAACAGGCGATAACGGTCTGGTGGATGGCGGCCCCGGTCGGCCCCAGCTTTTCGGAAAAGATGCGAATCCTGAGGTGCTCTTTCAGCCGGGTCGCCACGCAGGCGCCCAGGAATGTCGTCCATATGAAGTTCAGCCGGCTGAATTCCTCGACCCAGGACAGGGGGCTCTTGAGTACGTAGCGATAGAAAATGCCCAGGATGATGGACAGGACCACGGCGGCAAAGGTCAGGCCGGTTAAAAACTTGAGAACGCGGAGCAGCCAGCGGTCGGACCAGAGAAGCGCGGACCAGAACATGGGTCACCTCTCAAAGACGACAATCGTCCCCATAGGTCGGTCGTCCCCCGGCGCGATCGGGCCGCGCCGGGGGACGAAGGTTCTCACTTGTTGCGGTAGTTCTTGATCAGCCAGTCTTCGACCTTTTTATACAGGCCCTTTTCCCAGATCGCCCCTTCGGCGTCCAGTTTCATGTTCAGATCGTGGGATATCTTCTTGAAACCGCTCAGGTCCGGGATGATGACCCGCAGGCCCTTGGTGGCCCCGAACTGGGTCAGCTCCTCGACGGCCAGCTTGAACAGGGGTTTCTGCCAGGCCAGCACTTCCTGGCGCGTGTCCTGGATGATCTTCTGCTGCTCCGGCGTCAGGCTCTCCCATTTCTTCATGTTCATGGCCAGCATGTAACCGGACATCATGTGGTCCGTGATCACGGCATACTTCTGGACCGTGAAGAACTGGTACCCGACCAGGACGTCCAGGCCGTTGTCCTGGCCCTGAACCACGTCCTGCTTGAGGGCCATGAACAGTTCGGGGAAGGGCATGGGCGTGGGGATGGCGCCCCAGGCGGTGAAGACTTCCGTAAAGATTCTGGAGGGCGGCGTGCGGAACTTGACGCCCTTCATGTCCGCCACCGTCCAGATCGGCGTGTTGGCGGTGCTGAGCAACCGGTTGGTCCGGTCGTAAATCGGCCCCAGAATCTTGAGCTTCATGTTTTTCTCGATGTCGCCCATCATGCCCCGGGCCATGTCCGAATCGATCCAGCCGCTGAATTCTTCCGTGGTGTTGAAAAGATAAGGGGACCAGAGAATGGAAAAGTTCTCGCCGCCCTTGAAATAGGACAGAATGCCCGTACTGAAGGCCACGATGTCCAGGGAGCCCATCATGGTCGATCCGAACAGTTTTTTGGCATCGCCCATGGTGCCGAAAAACGTTTCGACTTCGATCTCGCCCTTGGTCCGCTCCTTGACCAGCGCGGCGAACCGTTTCAGGGCCTGGTTGCCTGGTATTTCCTGCTTGATCCCCTCAAGTGGGGGCACGTCCTTTCCTTCCGTGGCCATTTTGAGGGTGATGCCGGCCAGGCCGGGGGCGGCCAAACTTAAAACGAAAACCAGGGTCAGCAGGGTGATTGCCAGAATCCGAAAACCTTTCATGTCAGCCTCCTTGGGTAGTATTGAGAAATTCACCGAAATTCTTTGAGCGTCCGGCATGGGACGCCGGGTCATATCTTGACCTCGCGGTCTTGCCAGTATTTGGAGCGGATTTCCCGCTTGAGTATCTTGCCCATGGGGTTGAGGGGCAGGGCCTCCCAGAAATCCACGGACTTCGGACATTTGTATCCGGCCAGATTCTCCTTGCAGTAGGCGATGATCTCCTGCTCGGTCACCTCCGCGCCGGCCGCGGGCACGATGACCGCCTTGACCGCTTCGCCCCACTTCGTGTCCGGCACGCCCACTACGGCTACCTGCTGGACCTTGGGGTGCTTGGCCAGAAGGTCGTCGATTTCCGTGGGGTAGATGTTTTCGCCGCCGGAAATGATCATGTCGTGCTTGCGGTCGACGATGTAATAAAAGCCTTCTTCATCCATCATGGCCATATCGCCCACCGAGGCGTATTCGCCTCGAAAGGCCTTGGCATTCGCCTCGGGATTCTTGTAGTACCCTTCGAACATGCCGGGGCTGACGGCGAACAATTCCCCCACCTGGCCCGGCTTGCATTCTTTGCCGTCCGCGTCGAGTATTTTGATACGGCAGAACGACGAGGCCTTGCCGCAGCTTCGGACCTTGCGCCACTGGTCCTTGGGCCGGAGCGTGGTCACCCCGCCGGTCTCGGTGGCGCCGTATCCCTCGTACAGCTCGGCCGTTTTGAAAAAGGTCAGAATGGCCTCCTTGGTCTGGGTCATGAGCGGGGCCGAGGAGCAGAGGATGATCTCCAGGGAACCGGTGTCGAACCGGTCCTTGTCCTCGACCATGAGGATCAGGCTGTACATGGTCGGGACCATGGAACTGAAGGTGATCTTTTCCCGTTCGATGATTTCCAGGAGTTCACGGGGGTTGAATCCGCCGGACGGATAGATGTAGGTGGTCGCTCCGTAGTAGGCCCCGATCAGGCCGAACCAGATCGAGTTGGAATGGAAGATGGGCATGATCATCAGATTGACGGTCTCTTCGCTGAAATAGGGCATGTTCATGGCCAGAAGGATATTGGCCCGGTTGGAGCGCAAGGCGCCCTTGGGGCGGCCCGTGGTGCCCGAGGTGTAGCCTATGTACCAGGTGTCGGTCTCCTCGACCTCGACGGCCGGGTCGTCCGGGCTCGATTCGGCCAGGAGGGTTTCGTAATCCGTGTCTCCCGGATCGCCCTCGCCGCCGAAGACGATATAGTCCTCGGAACCGACCCGGTCGAAGTTGGTCCGGCAGCCGCTGACGGCATCCCGAAAAGCGGATTCGTAGATCAGGAGCCGGGAGTCGGAGTGGTTGACGAGGTATTCGATCTCCGGGCCGACGAAGCGGAAGTTGACCGGGGCGGCCACCATGCCCGTCTTGGCCAGGGCGAAGAGAATCTCGAAATACTCGATGCAGTTGAAGGCCAGAACGGCCACGTGGTCGCCGGGCTGGTAGCCTTTGGCCAGCAGGCCGTTGGCCAGACGGTTGACGCGTTCTTCAAAGGTCTTGAAGTCGATGCGCCGGTCTTTGAAAATAAAGGCGGTTTTGTCGGGTAGCTTGCGGGCCGAAGCTCGCAGGGCGTCGCCCACGAGAAGCTTGGGCATGTCTGGACCTCCTGTCTGATACAATTAACGGTCTTGATTTTTTAATGAAAACGATCAATCGCTTGCCGGGCCGGCCGCCTGAAAAATTAGAGACCGTCGAACCGGCGGTGCGTTAAACCCGGATTTTGCGGTTGTCTTTTACCGCGGGGCCGAAATGCGTGCTGCAAAGCTTGTTTCCCGCCTTTTGACCTCGACGTATCATAATAATGCGCCCGCGGCCCAAAATCGGTCCTACTTCGCGTTTCGCTATGCATTTCGACGCCTCGCTCCGAGCCCATCCGCAAAATTCGGGTTGAAAAAATACGGCCTACCGGCCGCCGAGCTTTTCCCGGGCGAAATAGGCCGCGCCCAGAGCGCCTATAATCTGCGGCTCCTCGGAAATATGGGCCGGCAGGCCGACCCGGGCTTCGACCCGCCGGACGACCCCGATGTTCTTGGCGATGCCGCCGGAGATGACGAAGTCGGCTTCCAGACCCACCCGTTTGAGCAGACCATAGACGCGGTCGGCCGTGGCGGCGTGGATGCCGCCCAGGATGTTGGCCTTGCTGACCCCGCGCCGGAGATGGCGGGCCGACTCGGAGCGGGCGAAGACCGTGCAGACGTTGCTGATCTTGGTGTCTTCGGTCGCCGTCTGGGACAGGGGCCCGATCTCGGCCAGGGGCACCCGCAGATAGTCGGCCATGATTTCCAGAAATCGTCCGGTGCCGGCGGCGCACTTGTCGTTCATGGCAAAGGCGACGTGGTTGCCCCGCTCGTCGATCCGGATGGCCTTGCAGTCCTGGCCGCCCATGTCCAGGATCGTCCGGGCCCGGGGAAAGAGGGCATGGACGCCTTTGGCGTGACAGGCGATTTCCGTGATGACTTCCCCGGCGAAGGGCACGTTGATCCGGCCGTACCCCGTGGCCACCACGCCGGTCAGATCGTCCATGCCCAGGCCGGCCGCGTTAAGCACGCCGTTCATGACGTCCCGGGCCGTGGCCCGGCTTTCCGGGCCGGTCTCGATGAGATGAGCCGCCAGGACCTTGTGTTCGTTCAGAATCACGGCCTTGGAGGAGGCCGATCCGATGTCGATACCCGCGAAGTACAAGATTCCGCCTTCCTCTCTTTTCAGCCGCTATTGGCCGGGCGTCGGGCCCGGCGGCCCGCCTTTTTCAGCGAGGCCTGGATAGCCGCGCCCAGGGCGACCACGGTGCCCGGGTCATCAGGTATTTTCACCGAAACGCCGTTCATCTCTTCGATCATTTTCACCAGGCCCGCGTTGAGGGCCGCGCCGCCGATCAGAACCAGGTCTTCGACCAGTCCCAGGCGGCCGATGAGTTCGGTGATCCGGGCGGCCGCGGACTTGTGGATGCCCGCGGCGATCCGTTCCCGGGACTCGCCCTGGTGAATGTTGGAGATGATGACCGACTCGGCGAAGACCGCGCAGGTGCTGCTCACCTCGGCCACGCCGTCGGCGGCCAGGGACAGCCGGCCCATGTCGGCCAGGGGCACCTTGAGATAGACCGCCCCCAACTCGATAAAGGTCCCGGTTCCGGAGGCGCATTTGGAGTTGTTGGAAAAATCCGCCAGGGCCCCGTTCTCGTCCAGCTTCATGACCCGGCAGCCTTCGGCGCCCATGTCCACCACCGTGCGGGCCGTGGGAATAAAAAAACGGGCCCCTTTGGCCGCGCAGACCTGCTCGGAACTCCGGCCCTGGGCAAAGGTGACGTCCTCGGCCCCCCAGCCAGTGGCCAGAACGCGCTGGACCGAATCGGGGGGCAGGTTCAGGTCCGCCAGCAGGTCATCGTAGACCCGGCGGGCGGCCCGGTCGGCCTCTTCCTCGGTGACCATGAGGCGGGCGCCCAGGCACCGGCTGCCGTCGTACAAGGCAACCTTGACGCTCTGAGCGCCCACGTCGATGCCGGCAAATATCGGCATGGTCAGCCCTCGATCATCTCGATGAAGGCCTCGACGCGGCCCCTCATCTGGGAGACGCCTTCCGAGGTGTAGTCGCCTTCCAGGAAAAGCACCGGGATGTCCAGTTCGGCCTTAAACCGGTCCCTCAGGTGCG
>JAHJTB010000533.1 GCA_018830135.1 Pseudomonadota bacterium
ACCTGCCGCCCGTCAAAAGGTGATGACATGACCAATATACCCCAGACGGCCGTTGGTGTCCAGATTTGTATTCAACTATTTGTTGATTTTATTACTTTTCATAGGAATCAATTCACCCTGGGAGGAATCCCCGGATGACCTGAAGCCGGGGATAAGCTTGAAAAGAATTGGCCTGCCTGACATCTTTAAGTAAGACCTGTGACAAGACATGGCTGCGGCGCCATGCTGGAACCGTTTTCTAAGGGACGTTAAGGCGCTTGGGGACGGAGCCGCTCCTGGAATCGGTCACGACTCGAAACGGGCCAGCCGGCCCCTTTAACGGGCCGGGGGAGTGGGACTGATCCTCGCCGTTGGCGGAGGACCGAGGCAGGAACACATACAGGGGAGGGACTTATGGCCGAGCAGGTCCGAATCAAGAACACCGGGTTGAGGGGGGTGACGGTCGCCGACTCCAAAATCAGCTTTATCGACGGCGAAAAGGGCGTGTTGATCTATCGGGGATTTCGCATCGAGGAACTGGCGGAGAAATCCACCTTTATGGAAACCGCCTATCTGCTGCTCAACGGAATCATGCCCAATCGGGCCCAGCTCGAGCATTTCAGCGGCGAAATCGTCAAGGCCCGCCGAGTTCCGGGGTTCATATTCGAAAACATGAAACGCTGGCCCAAGGATGCCCGGCCCATGGACGTTCTCCAGGCAGCCGTACCTTTGCTGGCCATGGCCGACCCCGATCCCGCCGCCGGGTCGCGCCGGGAAGTGACCGGGCGGGCCATGGGCCTGATCGCCCGGCTGCCCGCCCTGGTGGCTGGATGGCACCGCATCCGGACCGGGCGGGAACCCCTCGATCCGGACGAAGGGCTGGACCACGCCGCCAACTTCCTCTGGATGCTCGATGGCCAAAGGCCGGACCCGGAGTTGGCGAGGACTCTGGACATCTGTCTGATTCTCCACGCGGATCACACCTTCAACGCCTCGACCTTCGCCTGCCGCGAAGTCGTATCCACCCGGGCCAAAATATACGCCGGGGTGACCGCCGGACTCGGGGCCCTGTCCGGCAGTCTGCACGGCGGCGCCAACACCGAGGTCATGAAAATGCTGCTTCGGCTCCGGGACGAGCCCGACGCGGAAGCCTGGGTCAGGGAGCGCCTGGCCGCCGGAGAAAGGATCATGGGCATTGGCCACGCCGTTTACAAGACCGGCGACCCACGGGCCCGAATTCTCCGCCGAATGTCGGGAAGACTGGCCCGGGTGACCGGCCAGGACTGGCCCGTTCTTTCCGATCGGATCGAAGGAGTGGTTCTTGAGGAGTTCAAGCGGCGTGGACGGGTCGGCCTGCTGCCCAATCTGGACTTTCACGCCGCCCCGGTCTATTATATGCTCGGTATCCCGGTCGACCTGATGACGCCCGTGTTCGCCATGTCCCGGGTTGCGGGCTGGTCGGCCCACATCCTCGAGGAAGTCTTTGCCGAAGCCCAGGAAAAGGCGGCGCTCTACCGGCCCAAGGCCGAATACATCGGGGAATACTGCGGGCTGATGGGATGCGACTACCAGGACCTCTCGGAAAGGACGTGACGGGCTCGCTTCATGTTGTTCAGTCATGATGTGGTGATTGTCGGCTCGGGGCTGGCTGGTCTGAGGGCCGCCCTCGAAGTGGCCGGTCGCTTGGACACGGCCGTAATCAGCAAGGTCTATCCCACCCGGTCCCATTCCGGAGCGGCCCAGGGCGGAATCGGGGCCGCCTTGGGCAACGAGGAGCCGGACCGGTGGGAGTGGCACATGTACGACACCGTCAAAGGGGGAGACTATCTGACCGACCAGGACGCGGCCGAGGTCCTGGCCCGGGACGCCCCCCGGGCCGTCTATGAACTCGAACACATGGGCGTTCCCTTCAACCGCCGGGCCGACGGGACCATCGCCCAGCGGGCCTTCGGCGGACACACCCGCGACTACGGGCAGGCCCCGGTCAAACGGGCCGCCTATGCCGCCGATCGGACCGGCCGGGTCATCCTGGACAGTCTGTTCGGCCAGGCCGTGAGTCGAGGCATCCAGGTTTACGCCGAATGGCTGATGCTCGACCTGATCGTTCGGGACGGCCGGGTCGCCGGCCTGACGGCTTACGAACTGGCCACCGGTGAACTGCATGTGCTCCGGGCCAAGGCAGTCCTGTTGGCTACGGGCGGCTTCGGTCGGCTTTTCGAAACCAGCTCCAACTGCTTCACCAATACCGGCGACGGCGCGGCCGCGGCCTATCGGGCCGGCCTGCCCCTCGAGGACCTGGAGTTCATCCAGTTTCACCCCACGGGTATCAGGGGACTGGGCGTGCTCATTTCCGAAGCGGCCCGCGGCGAGGGCGGGATATTGCGAAACGACCTCGGTGAACCCTTCATGGCCCGTTACGCCCCCACCATCAAGGACCTGGCCCCTCGTGACGTGGTGGCCCGGGCCATTGCCGCCGAAATCCGACTGGGCCGGGGCATCGGCGGAGGCGACTTCGTCCACCTCGATATCACCCACCTCGGCGCCGAGCGTATCCGCGAACGGCTCTCGGACATCTCCAGCTTTGTCCGGATATACCAGGGCCTGGACACGACCGAACAGCCCATCCCGGTCAAACCGACCTGCCACTATATGATGGGCGGCCTGCCCACCGATCTGGAAGGCCGGGTCCTGGACGCCGAGGGACGGGCCGTGGCGGGACTGTGGGCCGCCGGGGAATGCGCCTGCGTCTCCGTACATGGCGCCAACCGCCTGGGCTGCAACTCCCTGCTGGACCTGGTCGTCTTCGGACGGCGGGCCGGCCGGGCCATGGCCGACCAGGTCCCGGGGGAGGCCTTTGGCGACCTGCCCCCGGACCCGGGCCAGGCGACGCGGGAACGAATCCAGGCCTTGAAAAGCAGGACCCGAGGCGAACGGGTATCCGACCTGAGGGCCGCGCTGCAGAAGACCATGATGGAAGACTGCGCCCTGTTCCGGACCGAAGCCGGGCTCGAACGCGCCCTCGGCATCGTCGACGACCTCGAATCGCGCTATCGTCGCGCCACCATCGACGACCCGTCCAGCCGCTATAATACCGATCTGATCGAGGCCCTGGAAATGGGAAACCTCCTGGCCCTGGCCCGGGCGACCCTGGTCGCGGCCCGAACCCGAACCGAAAGCCGGGGGGCCCATTTTCGGGAAGATTTTCCCGAACGCAACGACGCCCAATGGCTAAAACACACGCTCGTTCGCCAGGGAGAAAGCGGCCCGGAGATATCCTACCGGCCCGTGACCGTCACCCGCTTTCAGCCCCGGGCCAGGACCTACTGATACCATGGAGACCATTTTCAGGATACACCGCTTCAATCCCGAGACCGACCGGGAACCCTTCTTTCGGGAATATCGCCTGGACGCCGAACCGAACCTGCGCGTCCTGGACTGTCTCAACCGGATCAAATGGGAGCATGACGGCGGCCTGTCCTACCGCATGTCCTGCGCCCACGGCGTTTGCGGCTCCTGTGCCGTGAAAATCAACGGCCGTTGTACCCTGGCCTGCCAGACCCTGGTTCGGGACGTGGCCGGGGACGTCGTGACCATTGAACCCCTCCCTTCCTTCAAGGTGGTCAAGGACCTGATCGTCGATCTGGACGCCTTTATGGCCCGGGTAGCCTGCATCCGGCCTTTTTTGCTCTCCCACGGCCCGGTCCCGGACAGGGAGCGCCCGCAGAGCCCGGAGGAGAGAAAAAAGATCGACGAGGTCATCCGCTGCATCCTTTGCGCCTGTTGCACGGGGGCCTGCCCCGTGAGCCAGGGCGACCCGAACTATCTCGGTCCAGCCCCGTTGGTCCAGGCCTTTCGCCGCATCTTCGACTCCCGGGACGACGAAACCTCGGCCCGGCTGGCCCAAATGGACGCCCCCGATGCGGCCTGGGGTTGCGTCAACCACTTCGAGTGCACCCGGGTCTGCCCCAAGCGGATACCGATCACCAAGTCGATCAACTTCATCAAGCGGGAGATCGAAAAAACCCGGGACCAACAGATAATGACCGAAATCAATCGGGCGGAAAAGCGGCCGGAAGACTGATCCTTCCCGTCAAGACCGTTTTCCCTTGACGGCAAATCCGCGACCGATTACTAGTCACCTGTCCCCCATGACCCGACCGGCCGGCGGCAGGCGGCCGGGGCGGAAGGTACCCGGTTGATCCATGGACGACGCCATCATCATCGTTTCCGGTCTGCCCCGCTCGGGAACCTCCATGATCATGCAGATGCTCGAGGCCGGCGGCCTGCCCGTCGTCACCGACGGCCTTCGCCGGCCCGACGAGGACAATCCCCGGGGCTACTACGAGATGGAACGGGTCAAGAACCTCAAGGACGACCAGGGATGGCTGGCGGAATGCCGGGGCCGGGCCATCAAGGTCGTTTCCCCCCTGCTGACGGACCTGCCCGCCGGCCTTCGATACCGGCTCATCTTCGTCCATCGGGACCTGGATGAAATCGAGGCCTCTCAAAGGGCCATGCTCGAACGCCGGGGGCATTCCGAATCGGATCGGGATCGGCGGGAAATGGTCGCCCTGTTCGGACGGCACCTGGACCATATCCGGCGATGGCTGACCGGCCGGCCCGATATCCGGGTCCTGGAAGTCACCCACCGGGAAGTGATCGACGACCCGATTGCCGGCGCCCGCCTGATCGGCCGGTTTCTTGGCGGAAGTCTGGACGAACGGGAAATGGCCCGGGTCGTGGACACCTCGCTCTTCCGCCAGCGAAAGGACCGTCCGGGAGCGGTTTCGAACGATGAAGGGACGAGCAACGCCATGGACTCCGGTCTGAAAACATGATCAAGTCCCTGGTCTTCAAAACCGCCGCCGTCCTCCTGTCCGTGTTTTTGTTTCTCGCCGGACTCGAAGTCGTCGTCCGCTTCTTCAACCTGGCCCAACCCCGTCTCGGACAGCAGCATCCCGTGTTCGGGACCTCATACATTCCCGGACAGGCCGCGATCAACGAGTTCGGCGTCGAGATACGGATCGGACCCCACGGCTTCCGAGGCCCCGCGCCGAGAGTTCCCAAACCCGACGGGGTCTTCCGGGTCGTGGTTCTGGGTGACAGTTTCCTTCACGCCCGGGCCCTGCCATACGAAAAGCTCTTTCACGAGATTTTGAACCGACGTTTCAAGGCCGAAGACCGGTCCGTCGAAGTGGTCAACCTGGGCGTCGAAGG
>JAHJTB010000534.1 GCA_018830135.1 Pseudomonadota bacterium
AGAGATACCCGCCCGGACGGAAACATCCGAACGCATGAGCCGGGAGCTCAAAAAACGAGGCTTCCGCTTCGTCGGCCCCACGATCTGCTACGCCCTCATGCAGGCCGCCGGTCTGGTCAACGACCACACCACGGACTGCTTCCGGCATGCCCAACTCGCGGCCCGGGTAATGAAAAAATCCTAAACCCGGATATTGCAGTCGGGTTCGTAGCGAGGCGCCCAAATGCATAGCGAAACGCGAAGTTGGACCGATTTTTGGCCGCGGGCGTATCCCATGATACGTCGAGGTCAAAAAGCGGGAAACGAGCGTTGCAGCACGCATTGGAAGATTCCCCGCGGCAGACTGCGGGGAATCTCCGACATGTAAGGGAAAAGAGCATTTATTTAGTTGGCGGGCCAACTTCGCGGCAAGCCGCGATAATGGCCCGCCCCGCATGTTCTGTACCGCGGTAGGAGACAACTGCAAAATCCGGGTTGAAGGAAAATCGCCTCAGCCAGGCGCCGGCGCGGCGGGGATGAGGCAGGTGAACCGGGAACCCTGGCCCGGACGGCTGTCGACCTGGACCTCACCGCCCAGCCGATCCAGGGTCTGGCGGACGATGACCAGGCCCAAACCCGTGCCCGCCTCCTCCATGGCCTTGGCCTCCTCGGTCCTGAAAAATTCGGAAAACAGCCGGGGCAGGTCTTTTTCAGGTATGCCGATGCCGGTGTCCGAGACCTCGAAGCGGAGCCGGCCGTCTCCGTCGTCGGCCAGGGACACGTCGATCCGTCCGCCCCGGGGCGTGTATTTGATGGCGTTGGAGATGAGATTGGCGAACAGGTCGTCCATCAGGCGCTCCGTGGCCAGGACCCGGGGCAGGTTCGCGCCGATATCGAAATGGAGGGCCAGGCCTTTGCCTTCGGCCCGGGACCGGTACAGCCCGGCCAGGCCATCGAGGATTTCGGCCAGGTCCACGGGATAAAAGGGTGGTGGCGCAACCTCCCGTTGTTCGGCCAGTTTGAGCAGATCGTCGATGACCTGCCGCATGATGGACAGCCGCTTCTCGCACCGGTCGACCGTTTCCCGCTGCTCGCCGGTCATCTCCCCCAGGTAGCCCCGGTTGAGCACCTGGATCATGCTCACGACGGCGTTGACGGGTGAGCGAAGCTGATGGGCGGCCTTGTTGAGAAACCAGGTCTTGGCCACCTCCCGGTTCAGCCGCTCCATGGCCAGTGCGACGAGGCCGGTCATGAGTGAAAAAAACTCGGCGTCCGCTTCGGTGAAGAACTGCGGCTCGCCGCTGTAAACGCACAGGACGCCCAGGGTCTTGTCCTCGGCCCGGAGGGGCAGGCAGAGCATGGAGGCGATGCCTTCCTTGCGGATGTCCTCGGGATACTGGAAGTAGCTTTTTTCGTCGATATGGCCGATGGCGTAAAGGGAGCCTTCGAGAATGCGCCGGTTGATGGCGCTCTGGTCGATGCGGACGGCGCCCTTGGACAGGTAGTCCTGGCTGAGGCCGTAGGTCGAGGCGAAGCGAAGGGTCTTTTCATCATCGTCGAGGAGTTTGATGGAACAGGCCTTGACGCCCATGATCAGGGCCGTGTTCCGGACGGCCGAATTCATCAGCCGGCCGGGGGTCGCGTGGGTGCCGATCTCCCGGATCATCTGATAGAGGGAAGTCAGCTTGGCGTTGCTGACTTCCAGTTCCCGGGAGACCCGCATCAGGTCCCGGCCCTTGAAACGAAGGGTCACCTTGATCGACGTGGTCAGGTAGGCCGCGATGAGGACGCCCGCGGCGAAGAAGAGGTACGGCAGAACGATTTCCGGAAAGCGGGGCCGGAAAAAGAACAAGGGGCCGGAAAATCGGGGGTCCCATGAGGGCACCCCGCCGGTCAGATGCAGACCGATGAGGGCTCCCAGGGCCAGGATGACCAGGATGGCGTAAGTGTAACAGCTCAAGGGCGACAGGAGGATGCCCGCCAGGACGACGTGGAACATGACGAAGACGAGCAACGGGCTGGCCAGCCCGCCGGTCAGATGGATCAGCAGGAAGAGGGACAGGAGGTCCAGCGAAATCTGGGTGTGGGCAAAGACTTCAAAGGGCCGGGCCGTCGCGGGCCGGACCGATTCGAGGCGGCGGCCGACCATAAGGAAGGCCGCGTTGTAGGCGGCCACGAACAGGACGACGGCCAGGGGCGGCCCGTAAGACAAGGTCAGGCCGCCCAGGCGGGCGGCCAGGAGTCCCAGCAGGCCGGCACAGGCCGCCCCCCATCTCAGTTTGATGAACCAGTGAACGCGTTCCCGCAGTTCTCTCCTGAAAAAAAGCTGCTCCCGGATGATCTCGTGCCCGACGTCCATGGCGCGGGCTTAACCCGACAAAAGGTCCTCGACGGCGGAGAGCAGTTCCTCGGGATCGATCGGCTTTTCCAGGAAGAGTGAGACGGGCCAGGTCTCTCCGAGGATATGCTGAAAGCTCTCCGGACCTTCCTGGGCCATCTTTTGCGGAAAGGCCGTGGCCATGAGGATGGGGATGTCCTTGGTTTGAGGATTCCGGTTCAGCTTGTAGGCCAGGTCGAAGCCCTCCGTATCCGTCGCCATCATGACGTCCAGAATGATCAGGTCAGGCGCCTCTTCTTCTATCCTTTTCAAGCCCTCCTCGCTGTTGTGAGCGGTTCGGACTCGGTAGTTCCTGCTCTCGAGAATGATCCGCACGGAATTGACCAGGTCCCGGTCGTCGTCAATGATGAGTATATTCCGGTCGGCGCCCATAATCAATCCTCCTTGGAAATGAGTTTGGCCAGTTCAGCGATCACTCGAAGGGCCCGTTCTTCGGCGCTGGGGGAAAGGCCCTCGCCCGCCTCAAAGTCGTCTCCCTGGATGGCCACCTGCCAGGTCCGGGGGGTTTTGCCGTGGAGCAGGCCGTACAAAGCCAGAAAATAGCCCGGCGCCATGAGGTGCGACAGGTAGGAGACCTGGTCGAGTCTCGGAAGCACTCGGTTCCATTGCCAGCCGCCCTCGATCGTTTCGGCCGAAGCGTCCACCAGAACGACGGTCCCCGCGCCGGACAGGTCGTCGAGCAGGTCCGGTTCCAACTGGCGGCGGAGGTAACATCGAACCCTCCCGCCCGTCGTCAGCCGGCGGGCCAGGTTGGAAACCACGTACCAACCCAGCCCATCGTCCCGGCGTTGAGGATTGCCATATCCCACCAGACAGCACGCACCTGATTCATCCGAATCAGGCCGTCGGGTCTCGATGCCGTTCATGGACCAGGCCCCCCCTCGCGTCAAAGACTTCCACCCGAAGCGGCATCTGCCCCAGGGCGTGGGTGGCGCAGGAAAGGCACGGATCGTAACAACGAATGGCCCCTTCGACTCGGTTGAGGATGCCTTCCCGAACCTCGCCGTTTTGGATGTATGTTCTGGCCACCTCGGTCACGGCCCGGTTCATGGCCGCGTTGTTGTGACCCGTGGCCACGATCAGATTGGCCTTCTCGATGGCCCCGGCCGTGTTGACCCAGTAATGGTGGATCAGCGTGCCGCGGGGCGCCTCGATCACACCGACGCCTTCCCGGTTTTTCGGTCTGGCCGTTATTTTGATGTCAGTATCGCATATCCCGGGGTCGTTGAACAACTGCTCGGCCCGTTCCAGGGCGTAGAGCAGTTCGATCAACCGGGCGTAATGGTACAATAAAGAGCCCCCGGTCAGGCCGTTTTCAGCCAAGGCCCGAAAATGCGCCAGTTCGGCCGAGGCCTTGGGCGTGCTCAATCCGTCGGCCGCATTGAGCCGGCCCAGCGGTCCGACCCGGTAGATGCCCTCGGGATAGCCCAACGGTTTGTAAAAGGGGAACTTCATGTATGACCATGGCTCGACGTGTTCGCCGATATGGTCGAGATAGTCGGCCGGATCGAACTCGGCCAGGCGGTTCCGGCCCGCGTCTACGATCCGGATTCTGCCGTCGTACAGGTTGACCCGTCCCTTGGCATCCACCAGGCCCGTGTAGGCGGAATCGAAGTTGGCAAACCGCCCCACTTCCTCCAGGTTTTTTCCCACCCAGCCTTTGAGCAGGTCGAGGGCCAGTTGACAGGTTTCGTAAGCCTCGGGCAGTCCTTCGGCCAGCCGATCCCGGTCGTTTTCCGACAAGGAGTCGGTCACGCCCCCGGGCACGGAAAAGGCCGGGTGGACCTTTTTACCGCCCAGGGCCTTGATGATCTCCTGGCCGAACTTCCTTAGTCGAACCCCCTTGACGGCCGCTTCCGGAAACTCGGCAATCACGCCGACCACGTTTCTTACGGCCGGGTCCGCGTCCCAGCCCAGCAGGAGGTCCGGACTGGCCAGGTAGAAAAAGTGCAGGGCGTGGGACTGGATGTATTGTCCCATGTGGATCAGCTCCCGCAGCATCCGTGCGGCGGGGGGTATGGCCAGACCCAGGATGGCATCGCAGGCCTTGGCCGAGGCCAACTGGTGGCTGACCGGACAAATGCCGCAGATGCGCTGGGTGATGATGGGCATTTCCTCGTACGGCCGGCCCTGGGTGAAGACCTCGAACCCCCTGAACTGGAGGATGTGGAACCGGGCATCTTCGACCCGGCCCTCCTCGTCCAGATGGATCGTGACTTTTCCGTGTCCTTCCAGCCGGCTGATCGGATTGATCGTAATCTTGCGCGGGGTCATGGATCGACCTCCTCAGTCGAAATGCATAACATCCGCCGGAAGCGTGGGCGTCCGGCCCTTGAGGATTTCCGTCAGGGCGTAGGCGATCGCCTCCGGGGACGGGGGACAGCCGGGCACGAAGATTTCGACGTTGACCACCTCGTTGGCCGCCAGGACCCTGGGAAGCAGTTCCGGCACCTCGGGGTCGTCCGGGACCCGGCCGTCCACGGTGCTTTCCGTCTCCACGTAGCCCCGCCTGAGCAGGACCTCCTTGTCGATATGATTGCGCATCGAGTTGATTCCGCCAAAAACCGCGCAATCGCCCCAGGCCATCAGAAGCTGGCATTTCCGGCGCAGCTTGTGAATGATCTCGACCTGCTCCTCGTTGCCGACCGCGCCCTCGATGATGCCCAGTACGGCTTCGGGAAAATCATAGTCCTTGAAGTCCGTAACCGGCGTGTGGGTCAGTTCCACCGCGGACAGCACGTCGAGCAGCCCTTCGTCCAGGTCCAGAAAGGACATATGGCAGCCCGAGCATCCCTCGAGCCAGACCGTGGCAACCTTCGGCTTTTCCATGGCTCAATCCCTCTTTCCGTGTTTGGAGTCCATACCGCTTCAACCGCCTCGATCTCCGCCCGGGCGGCCCCGCCATGGCGAGGCGAAAGCCGCTTTACCGGCCCAGGGCGGCCATGGTCTGTTCGGCCGTGCGAATGCCTCTCGGCGGTTCGAGGACCTTTTGCTTGAACACTTCCCGCGAACCGTCGGCCGATGTGTAGGTCCCTTCCATTTCCAGCCAGGTCGGCCGGGGGATGAGGACATGCGCCAGGGCGACCAGGTCTTCGGTCATATAGGGCGTCATCACGGCCAGGAATTTCAAGCCTCCCAGCCGGCCCTCGACGTTCGGTTCCAGGGTCTCGCCTCCGCCCAGGCACATCAACCCGGCCGTGTAGGGCCCCTTCCCGTTCATGGCCTCGACCGACGCGGCCCCCAGCTTCCAGGCCCCGGCGCTGTTTCCATTGGGTTTCAGGATGACCAGCCGGCCCTTGAGCGAGGCCACGTCCAGGGCCCGCTTGAGCCCGATGGGGTCGGCCGCGCCGGTCAGCCCTTCCCCGACGATCAGGACCGGGTCCCGGGAAGACCGGAACAGCCGGACCAGCTCGGCGTATTCCCTGTCGGACACCGAGCCCGAGTGGGCCAGCAGGCCTCTGAGCATGGGTTCGAGTTCATCCGCCTCGGCGGGCAGAAACAGCCGCGCCCAGTCCCCGAGAGGGTTGACCCGCCCCACCACCGCGGCCTTGGCCTTGTTTTCCATGACGGCTCGGCGGATCAGGGAGATGATGATGGGATGGTTTTCCTTGAGACCGGCCCCGACCAGAAGGACGAAATCCGACGAGGGAATGGTCCGCCAGGAGGCTTCATCGAATGAGGCGCCGTTTTCCCGGGCCGCGGCCGTGATTCTGAAATGCCTGCCGTCCAGGGTGTCCAGGCGTCCGGCTCCCCAGTCCTGGGCGGCCAGCTGTTTGAAGGCGATGATTTCCTCGTTGGAACAGCGGCTCGATACCAGTCCCCACAAGGCCGGTCCGCCGGCGGCCTTCAGTGCACCCCGGACGCGATCAAAGGCTTCGTCCCAGCCGGCCTCGCGCCACGTGCCGTTCTCATCCCGGACCATGGGCTCACGAAGCCGGGAGGCCGGACTCTTCATGACGTCGAAACGCCCCTTGCGGCACAACTGCCCTCGATCCGGTCCCTGGCCGTCGAGCAGTCCCTCGACCTTG
>JAHJTB010000535.1 GCA_018830135.1 Pseudomonadota bacterium
ATATGCCATCTCCCACTTCGCCGAGAATTGCTGCCGGCCGCGCGGCCGGGTTGACAGTTTCTTCCGGGTTGGGCTATGAATGGATCGTTCACCACCGCAGGGATACGGAAATGAAACCGGCTTGGCCCGGGCCCGCGGCGACGTGGGTGCGCCCGGAGACGGCCTGGCCGGGATTTCTGCCCGGTCCGAGTCCGGGCGAAAGGAGATTTCATGCTGACCCGAGGGGACGACTACCCGATCCACCAGACTCCGGAGCCCATCGCCTACGCCGGTACGGACCGCAACTTTTACGACCGGTATTTCTTCAACGGCTACGCTCGGGACGGCCATCTGTTTTTCGCCGCGGCCCTGGGCGTCTATCCCCAGCTCAACGTCATGGACGCCTCGTTCTGCTTTTTGTTCGACGACCGCCAGTACAATCTGCATGCCTCGCGGGTTCTGGGCATGGAGCGCATGGACACCCGGGTCGGTCCGGTGGCGGTGGAAGTCGTCGAACCCCTTCGGCGGCTTCGGGTGGTCGTGGACGAAAACGATTACGGGCTTCGGGCCGACATCCGTTTTCAAGGTCGGACCCGGGCGGTCGAAGAGCCTCCTTTTCTGTACCGAATCGGCCCGCGAACCATCATGAACTATACGCGACTGACCCAGAACGGGACCTGGTCGGGCTGGATCGAGCTGGCAGGCCGTCGTTTCGATTTGAACGACGAGGGCTTCTGGGGTACGCGGGACCGCTCGTGGGGTATCCGTCCGGTGGGCGTCTCCGACCCGCAGCCCGTGGTTCCGCCGGCTTTGCCGCAGTTCTACTGGCTCTGGGCGCCGTTGAATTTCGAGGACGGGGCCAGTCTGTACGACGTCAATACGGACGCGGCCGGCCGGCCCTGGCATCGGAGCGCGGTCTGGGCGCCGCTGGGCGACGGTGCGACTGAAGAGATGGCGTCTTCCGAATCGCGTCTGGCCTTCAAATCCGGCACCCGGCACGCCCGGTCGGCGGAACTGATCTTTCATCCCGGGAACCGGCCCGCCACCCGTATCCGGCTCGATCCCTCGTTCAATTTTTACATGACCGGTCTGGGCTACCTGAACCCCGAGTGGGGCCACGGATATTTCAAGGGCGAACAGGCCGTGGGCTTCGACGTGCTCGACCTGAAGACCCTGGACGAATCCGACCTTCGCCATCTGCACGTCCAGGCCTTCTGCGAGGCCTTGATGACCGACGGGGAAGGTCGGGAGAAGCGGGGGGTCGGCGTACTCGAACAGATGATCATTGGTCCCCACGAGCCATCCGGGTTCAAGGACCTGTTCGATCCGGCGGACTGAACGGGATTCACTCCGGGCTGCCTAAAAATCGGATTCCGTCAATACCTGCTTGCCTCCTCGGTTCTGAATGATTATGATGTGACAGCCTGGTGTTGGCGCGGTGACGCGCCGTAATGATTTGGTTGCTGACCGCGGGCATGCAGTGACCACAAATGACAATCGAAGCTCCCCGCGGCAAGTCGAGGGGAATCTTTGACATGGAAGGAAGAAATCCTTACGGCTGGTAGCGCCCGCCCCGCATGTCTGATCTCGGGATTCTGTTTATGCCTGGCGGCGTAGCCATTGAATCCGAATGCTCCGTCGCAAGGAGGTTGAGAGCGAGTGGCTGGTATCAAAATCGTTGTTGTCGGCGTCGGTAATTGCGCCAGTTCCTTGATCCAGGGGCTGCATTACTATAAAGACCAGGGGGCCGACACGGCCATCGGCCTGATGCACTGGGACCTCGGAGGATACAAACCGTCCGACATCGAGGTGGCGGCCGCCTTTGACATCGACCGGAGAAAAGTGGGGCTGGACGTATCGGAAGCCATGTTCGCCCCTCCCAACTGCACGACCGTTTTTTTCCCTCACGTCCCGAAAAGCGGCGTGACGGTTCACATGGGCCGGGTGCTCGACGGACTGTCCGACCATATGCGGGACTATGACGAGCGCCATACCTTCGTTCCGGCGGACTCACCCGAACCGAGCCGGGCCGAGGTGGTCGACCTGATCCGGGAGTCGGGGGCCGAGGTCATGCTCAACTATCTGCCGGTCGGTTCGGAGGAGGCGACCCGCTTTTACATGGGTTGCGCCCTGGAGGCCGGCGTGGCCGTGGTCAACTGCATCCCGGTCTTCGTGGCCAGCGATCCGGTCTGGGCCCGCCGCTTCGAGGACAAGCGGCTTCCCCTGATCGGAGACGACGTCAAGTCCCAACTCGGGGCCACGATCACTCACCGCATTCTGACCGACCTGTTTCGCAAACGCGGGGTCAAACTCGAACGAACCTACCAGCTCAACACCGGCGGCAACACCGATTTTTTAAACATGCTCAACCGCGGCCGGCTCCAGTCCAAGAAAAAATCCAAGACCGAAGCGGTCCAGTCGGTCACGGCCGAACAGCTCGATGAAGAAAACATTCATATCGGCCCGAGCGACTACGTGGCCTGGCAAAAGGACAACAAGGTCTGCTTCATCCGCATGGAAGGCCGCCTGTTCGGCGACGTGCCCATGAACCTGGAACTGCGCCTGTCGGTCGAGGATTCGCCCAATTCGGCGGGCGTGACCATCGACGCGGTGCGCTGCTGCAAACTGGCCCTGGAACGGGGACAGGGGGGCGTACTGCACGGACCGTCATCCTACTTCATGAAACGTCCGCCCCGGCAGCAGGACGATGGCGAAGCCTATCACCAAACCGAGGCCTTCATTCAGGAGGGCGTGGCCAAGGCGCCCGCGGGGGCGTTGCGGATTCTGGCCGCCGATTAGAACCCGGCCGCCGGCTTTTGCCATCATCCCAAGCGGAGACGAAGAAATGCGCCGCGATCTGGCCCCGGTCCGACTCTACCTGGATTTTCTCGAAAAGGTGCTCCTGCCCCTGCCCATTCGCTGGGGCCTGAGCCCGGACCACGTCACCGCGATCGGTCTGGCCCTGAGCGTCATGGCCGGTCTGGCCTATCTTTTTTCCCCGGTCGCGGCCGGGCTGCTGGCCCTGCTCTCCGGTCTGTGCGACAGCATGGACGGCCTGCTGGCCCGACGTCTGGGCCGGGCCGGTCAGCGGGGGGCCTTTCTGGATTCCGTGCTGGATCGGTACGGGGAGTCCTGCCTGCTGGTGGGCATGTGGGTCTGGATCAGCCGCGACCCGGGCCTGGCCACGCCGGCCGCCCTGGCCGCCTTCGCGGCCCTGGTCGGCTCGTTCATGATCAGCTATACCCGGGCCCGGGGAGAAGGTTTGAACCTGGAATACCGGCGGGGATTTCTGACCCGGGACGAACGCCTGGTCGTCATCGTCATCGGCAGCCTGGCCGATCCCCTGGCCCCCGGCCGGGTCCTTTTCCTGACCCTGATCCTGCTGGCCCTGGGCACCAATCTGGCCGCTCTGCATCGTTTCCGGGGCATCTTTCTCCGGCTGCCGGAAACCGATCCCCAGCCTGACGTTTCCACCCCGGAACCGCCCGAACCGGAGTCGATGTAAACGGGCCCCATGCCGCCTGAAAGCGGGACGGGGCCGGGATGCAGTCAATCGACTCCGGTGTCTACCGGTCCAGCCCCATGAAGTTAAGCACCTTGCGGGTCTGGTCCTGAGCCTGGGTCATCTCGGTGCCTTTTCTCAAATCGTTGATATCGAGCATGCGGGAGGCCACGTCCTCGATGCGGATTTCCTGGTCCGTTCCCAGAAAAACGCCCTTCCCCTCGAAGTAGGCCACCCGGCTGAAGTACCCGCCGCCCACGGAATAGATGTATCCGGACTCCTTGCATTCCTCGGAGCAGAGGTAGGCGACCAGGGGCGCGACGAACTCGGGCCGCAAGGCGTCGAGCAGTTCCTGGGGCATGACCTGGGCCATCAGCCTCGACCCGGCCACCGGGGCCAGGGTGTTGACCTTGATGTTGTAGTTGGCCCCTTCCAGGCGCAACGTGTTGGTCAGGCCGGCGATGCCCATCTTGGCCGCGCTGTAGTTGGACTGGCCGAAGTTGCCATACAGTCCGGCCGAAGACGTGGTGTTGACGATCCGGCCGTACTTCCGTTCGCGCATGACCGGCCAGGCGGCCTTGGTCACGTTACGCGTGCCGTTGAGATGCACGTCCAGGACCAGGTCCCAGTCCTGGTTGGACTGCTTGAGAAAGGTGATGTCCCTCAGAATGCCCGCGTTGTTGATCAGGATGTCCACCTGGCCGTACGCGTCCACGGCCGTCTTGACGGTGGCCGCTCCGTCCAGCACGCTGTTGTAGTCCGGGACGGCCTGGCCGCCCGCCTGCTTGATTTCGTTGACCACGCTCTCGGCCATGGTCGCGCCCGAACCGGTTCCGTCGGTCGCGCCGCCCAGGTCGTTGACCACGACCCTGGCCCCCCGGGAAGCCAGAAGCAGGGCGTACGCGCGCCCCAGGCCGCCGCCCGCCCCGGTTACAATCGCCACTCTGCCGTCATACCTGATTTCGGCCATGTTGCCGCCTCCTGTACAGAGATTGGTTTGCCGTTTTCAACTTGGAATGATTCGGGAATCGGTTCGCAATCGAGTGTGGCGGGTATCGAAACGGATGTCAAGAGGGTTGCGGATCGGGGCGCCGGAGAAAAAGCCTTGCGGCGCCCCGATCATATGGGACGATCAGCCGAAAAGGGCCTCGACAAAGGCCTGCGCGTCGAAGTCGCGCAGGTCGTCCATGCCCTCGCCGATGCCGATGTAGCGGATGGGCAGGCCCAGATCGTGACAGATGGAAACCAGGACCCCGCCCTTGGCCGTCCCGTCCAGCTTGGTCATGGCGATGTGATGCACCCCCACGACCTCGTTGAACAGCCTGGCCTGGCTGACCGCGTTCTGGCCCGTGGTGGCGTCCAGGACCAGCAGGACCTCGTGAGGCGCTCCCGGCATCTCCCGGTCGGCTACCCGATGCACCTTCTTGAGTTCTTCCATCAGGTTGACCTTGGTGTGCAGGCGTCCGGCAGTGTCGACGATGAGGATGTCGGTCCCTCGGGAACGGGCCGCGTGGAGGGCGTCGAAGACCACGGCCGACGGATCGGACCCGGCCTGCTGGCGAACCAGTTCCGTCCCGACCCGATCGCTCCAGATACCCAGTTGTTCGATGGCCGCGGCCCGGAAGGTGTCGCCGGCGGCCAGCATGACCCGACGGCCTTCGGAAACGTACCGGTTGGCCAGTTTGGCGATGGTCGTGGTCTTGCCCACGCCGTTGACCCCGATGACCAGGATGACGTGGGGCCGGCTGGTGGTGTCGAAGTCGGCCGGCGGCAGGGAGAGTATCCGGACCATCTCCTCCCGGAGTACGGCCTTGAGGTGGTCGGGGGAATCGAGTTCCTTGCGGGCCACCTTGTCGCCAATGGTCTTGATCAGGGCCTGGGTCGTCTTGACGCCCAGGTCGGACGTGATGAGAACCTCCTCGAGTTCCTCGAGCACGTCTTCGTCGATCTGCTTGACCCCGAGCAGAAGGTGGTCCACCCGGGTGTTCAGTACGGCCCGGGTCCCGGCCAAACGCTCCTTGAGTCGGGCCAGGAAGCCCTTTTTCCCGTTGGCCGGCCCTTCCTCCTCGGGAGGCGCGCCGGCGGCTTCCTCATCGGCCGGAAGGGCCGAGATATCCTCATCGGCCGGGACGACCGCGTCATCCTCGGCCGGGGCAACGGCCTCCACGGCCTCGACCGGCTCCTCGACGCCGGCCGGGATGTCTTGCGGTTCGGGGGCCGGCTCGGAAGCGGCCGAATCCCCCTTTTTACCCCGCCTGAACCATTTGAGCATCTTGTTCCAGAACCTCGATATCGGACAGGTTGACGGAAACCATCTTGGAAACCCCGGCCTCCTCCATGGTCACGCCGTAGAGGGTGTCGGCCATCTGCATGGTCCGTTTGTTATGGGTGATCATGATGACCTGGGAAGACTGGCCCAGTTTCTTGAGCAGGCGATTGAAACGATCGATGTTGGCCTCGTCCAGGGGCGCGTCGATCTCGTCGAGCAGGCAGAAGGGACTGGGCTTGATCAGGTACAAAGCGAAGATCAGGGCCAGGGCGACCAGGGCCTTTTCACCGCCGGAAAGCAGGCTCATGACCGTCAGTTTCTTGCCCGGCGGATGAACGTGAATTTCCACGCCGGCTTCGAGGGGGTCGCTTTCGTCGGTCAGGGATAGCCAGGCCTCGCCGCCTTCGAAGAGCAGGGGGAATATCTCCCGGAGCTTCTGGTCGACCTCCTTGAAGGTGTTGGTGAACCGGACCTTGCAGGTCCGGTTGATCCGGGCGATGGACTGCTTGAGATTTTCGATCGAGGCGGTCAGGTCGTCGAGCTGGTCCTTGTAGAAGGTATAGCGCTCCATCAGGGCTTCGTGTTCGGATATGGCCGCAGTGTTGACCTCGCCCAGGCCTTCGATCTTGTCCCGGAGTTCGATCCGCCGCTCCCGGGCCGTCTCCGCATCGAGGTCTTCGGCCAGGGCCGGCCGCTGGTCGGCGGGCATGGTCTTGAGGTCCACGTTGTAGTCGTTCTGGATGCGCTCGGCCAGGTGATCGGTCCGGATTCCGTTCTCCTGGAGTTCCAGGTCCACCTTCCGGGCCTCTTCGTCCACCTGGGACCGTTCGCGCCGGGCCTGTCGGGCTTCGGATTCCTGGGCGTTGAGCCGGGAGCGCAGATCGTCGACTTCGCGTCTCTTCCGGGCCAAGGCCTCCTCGGCCCGGGCCAGGCGCTCGTGGAATCCGGACATGGCCCCGGAAATCTCCTGCCGTCGGGCGGCCAGCCGTTCGAGTTCGGTCCGGGCCAGAACCAGATCCCGCTCCTTGGCCGCGATGCGCTCCCGGGTCTCCTGCAGCCATTCGCCGGTCTTGTCGGCCTCCCGCTGGGCATTGGAAAGTCGTTCGGAAGCGGTCTGGGCCTCGAGGGCGGCCTGTCGGTCTCGTTCGCGGGCGGCTTCCAGTTCCGCGCCCAGGCGGGCCGCTTCGTCCGCCGAATCTTCGATCTCGCCGGTCAGGTCGAACTCGTCCGATTCGAGAACCGATACTTCGTCCCGGGCCGTGGCCTTTTCCGACTCCAGGCGGTCGGCCTCGCGCCTTTGCCCCTCGAGGGCCCGGTTGAGGCCCGCCAGCCGGGACATGACGTCCTTGCGGCGGCCCTCGAGCCCGGAGACTTTCTTGTCCACTTCGATCACTGCCGTTTGCAGGCCTCGGACGATCCGCCCGGCTTCATCGAGGCGGGCCGAAGCCCCTTCGGTCCGGGAGCGGGCCTCGCTTTCCAGGCCGGACAGCCGATCCCGTTCCAAACGGCGGGCCTCGACCCGGGTTTCCAGTTCCTCGATTTCGGCCAGACGTTCGAGCAGGCCCCGGTCTTCCTCCCGGGCCCGGCCGCCCACGATCAGGCCGTTCGGTCCGACGTAGCAGCCGTCACGGGTCAGAATGGAGCGCCCGGCCGGTTCGGCCAGGGCCCCGGCCAGGTCGTCCCGGATGGCAAAATCGCCCAACAGGGCGCCCAGAAGATCGGTCTCGGCCCGGGGGCCCAGATCGGCCAGGGACAGGAAACCGCACCGGCCCAGATCCCCGGTCTCGAGGAAACGGACGGCCGCGGCCGCGGCCCCCCGGTCCCGGACCAGGATGTACTGCAGCCGTTCGCCCAGGGCCGCTTCGACCGCGGTTTCACACCCGGCCGGGACTTGAAGACCCTCGGCTACCGGACCGATCACCCCGGCCGACCGCAGGTCCGGGTCGGCCATCAAGGCCCTGACGCCCTCGGGGTACCAGCCGAAGTTGGCCTGCACGTCCTTGAGGGTGGCCAGACGGGACTCGAGCCCCGCCAGTTCCGAGTCGACCTTGCGACCCTCGGCGGCCAATCGTTCCGCTTCGGCCCGGCAGGCGGCCAGATGCTCCTCGCCCTCTCCGACCTGGAACCTGGCGGCTTCCAGACGGGCGGACAGGTCATTCTTCTCCCGACGCAGGGCCTCGAAAATCCGATCCCCCTCGGCGCTATCGGCGCTCAACTGAGCGATTTCGTCTTGGATTTCCTCCTGGCGCGCCTCGTTGGCCCGGGCCAGACGGTCGTGGCCCGCCAGGACCTCCTCGAGGCGGCCCATGCGGGCCCGCAACTCGGACAGGCGACCGGCAAGGGTCTCACGGCGGCCGTGGGCCAGATCGTGCTCCCGCTTGAGTTCCCGGACCGCGGCGGACAAGGACTCGCGGGTGGACGTCTTCTCGGACATCCGCGCCTTCAAACCGGCCGTTTCCTCGCCCAGCCGGGTCAGCTCCCGGCTTTGCTGGACCTGTTTCTCGTTCAATCCACCCAGTTCGCCGGTCAGGCGTTCCTGGCGGGATTTGTTCTCCTCCTGCTGGACCCCGAGAAATTCATCCTCTTTTTTCAGGGTGTTATACTCGTTTTGCATCTCGTACAGGGCCGCGGCGCTGGACTCGGACGCCTTCTCCTGTTCGACGATCTCGAGGCGGGACCGCTCCAGGTCCACTTCAACGCGTTCGAGGCCGGTCAGGAGCCCGTCCAGACGGGCCTGGAGGCCGGACCGGGTGGTTTCGAGTTCGGCGCGGCGGGCTTCCAGTCCGGCCATTTCGCCGGCGGTCAAACCCAGGTCCAGCGCCCGGAGTTCGGTCTTGAATTCCTTGTACTGGGCCGCCTTGCGCGCGGCACGGGTCAGCGTGTTGATCTGGCGCTTGGTCTCGGACATCAAGGCCACCACGTGGGTCAGGTTCTGTTCCGTGGCCTCGATCTTTCGTTCCGCCTCCCGCTTTTGCGCCTTGTACCGGGTAATGCCGGCCGCCTCGTCGATCAGAGACCGCCGATCCTCGGGCTTGGCGTCCACCAGGGCCCCGATCCGGCCCTGCTCGATAATCGCATACGCCTTGGTCCCCATGCCCGTGTCCATGAACAACTGGGTGATGTCCTTGAGACGGCAGGGCACCTTGTTGATCAGATAGTCGCTGTCCCCGGACCGATAAAAGCGGCGGGTGATGGAAATTTCGCTCGGACCCAACGTCGGCCCCGGACCCACCGCCCCGTCATTGGCCAAAACCATGGTCACCTCGGCCATCCCCGACCCCTGGTGGCCGTTGGCCCCGTTGAAAAGAACGTCCTCCATCTTCCCGCCCCGAAGCTGTTTGACGCTCTGCTCGCCCATGACCCAGCGGATGGAATCGACGATATTGCTCTTGCCGCAGCCGTTGGGGCCGACTATCGCGCTGATCCCGGAGGAAAACGGGATTTGCATCCGCTCCGGAAACGACTTGAACCCGACAATGTCCAGACGCTTGATTTTCATAAGCACCCTGTTTACAGTATGTCGTTCATTCTGTTGGAAGTTACCCCGGCCGCGGCATGGCGCGTCGCCGACTTACCGGGGCACGCTATCAAAATTCCGCCTTTTTGTAAAGGACAAAATACCATGTGATGTATCTTTTTAATTGATCACCACAAGATATTGTGCTAGTATTTTCAGGCAGCCGGAGACATGCGCCTCCGGCCTCGACAAAACAAAAACCATTTAATAAAATTGGTAAAATCGTTTTGACGCGCAAACCGACATCCTGGGAGTCGAACGTGGGCCGCATGACCATTATTTTGTCCCGTCGCCTGGCCGCATTGGCGGCGGCGCTGTTCATCCTCTTCGGGGCCTGGCCGGCCCGGGGGGCCGAGGACCCGACCATTTCCCTGGTCAAGACCATTATCGTCCGGGAGTATCAGGGCCGCAAGATCGACGTGGAGGAATACGTGGTCGAATCCGGGGACATCCTGACCCGGATTCTCCAACGGCGGCGGGTCGTGGGCGAGGGTCCGATTCCCCGGGACCTTCTGGCCCTGATCCAGGCCCTCAATCCCGATCTGAAGGACCCCGACCTGATTCACGTGGGCCAGAAGCTGTTCCTGCCCGTGGAAGGCGTGGCGGTCGAAGCGGAAGGTCCGGCGACCGGGCCGAAGGAAAAGGCCGCGGTCGAGCCGCCGGCCAAGATCGAAGAGAAGGCCGCGGCCAAACCGCCGGCCGGGCCCGAGGTGAAGCCCGCCGCACCGCCGCCGGTTTCGCCGGACGAGACCCGGGATATGAAGTTCAAGTCGGTCAAGGTCCGGCCGGGAGAACGGCTGGCCCTGATTCTCAGGCGGGTCGGCATACCCGAACACCTGATTTTCAATGAATATATCAACCTGACGATCAAGATCAATCCGCAGCTGAAGAACCCGAACCTGATATTGGCCGGCCAGGAGATCAAAGTGCCCCTGCCGGGGACCTGGAGCGAAAGCGAGTTGCAGGCTGCGACCGGATCAGGGCCGATTCCGGCCCGCGCGCCCTCGGTTCCACCCACGGCCACCCGGGTGTCTCCCGAACCGGCGCCCCGGCCGCAGCCCCGGCCCGCGCCGAAGCTGGCCGTGACGCCGCCCCCGATGCCGCCCTCGAACTCCCTGGCCGTCCGGGCCGCCCTGGGCTTGATCTTCACCCGGATCGGGGAGCGTTTCATCAACCGGGGCCAGCATTTTCTGCCCTTGAAGTCCGGCGGACAGATCACGATCAACACCCAGTCCTTTCCCATCATCGAGCTGCGGACGGGCCGGCGGGTCCTGCTGGACCTGGACCACCGGCTGCCCGAGGACATGGTCGCCCTGATCCGGTCCAACTGGGCCAACTATACGATTTTCCGGCCCCAACCCGGCGAGGGGCTCACCGCGCTTCTCAAGCGCCTGATCGAAATGAGCCAGTATTACAAGGTCCGGGAGGATGGAACGCCCTGGCGGTTGAGTCGGGAAATCGGCGTCCGGATTTCGGCCGATTGGATCATCTGGCCCTCGGCGGCGGACTGGCAGGCGGGGCGGGCCGTGGTCATCAACCTGCCTCAGACCCCGGCCCAGGGGACTTCACCCGAGGTGGCGGCCTACCTGGAAACCCAGGGCCTGAAGATCATCGATTTCTATCCCCGGGGCAATCTGATCGGTCCGGAACCCCGCCGGGATTCGATCGAACCTCAACTCAAAACTGAAGAAATGGCCGCGTCGGACTTCCAGGACTTCACCCGGGGCCTGCTCGATCTGGTGGGCCAGAAGTTCGAAAGCGACCTGTCCATCCCCTTGATCCGGAATGGTGAATCCGGGGCCGACTTCAATTTCACGGTCCAGGCCCCCATCTATTTGACCCGGGGCGGGGCCAACTACGTGATCGACTTCCAGCGGCGACCGCCCAGCATGGAGAAACTGCTCGAGGAGCATCACTTCCGTCTCATCACCCGCGAGGCGGGCGAGCGGCCGGAAGCCTTTGCCCTCAAACTGTTCCAGGCCCTGGGCCTCGAGACGAACTCCGGCCTGAACATCCAGTCCTCGTCCCGGCCGAACGGGCGGGGGATCGAGATCACGGTGCCGGGAGCCCTGGTCCACGCGCCCGGCGGGAAACTGTTGCTGACCTCCATTGACCTGCCCCGGGAAATCGCCCCGCTCCTGGCCCGAAAGGGACTCCGGGTCGTCCGCTACGTTTTGGGCGGCGCCGGCGGCTCCTGAGAAAAACCGCTCAAAGGCTCAATCGGGCCAGGACCTCCAGGTGCGCGGTCTGGGGGAACATGTCAAAGGCGGCCAGTTCATCCAGGGTGAAGCCCAGGGAACGGAATTCGGCCAGGTCCCGTTTCAGGGCGGCCGGGTGGCAGGACAGGTACAAGACCTCTCTCGGCCTCAGCCTGGCCACCCGCGGGGCCAGGCCTTTGGCCCCGCTTCGGGGCGGGTCCATCACGATCAATCCGAACGTATCTCCGCGATCGGCCATTTCCGAAGCGGCCCGCGGGGCGTCGGCCTTGACCAGCCGGATGTTTTCGAACCGGTTGACATCGAGATTGAACCGGGCGTTGGCCACGGCGGCCGGGCTGCTTTCCACGGCAACGACCTGGGGGATCGTTCGGCCCAGAGGCAGGCTGAAGTTGCCGAATCCGGCGTACAGGTCCAGGACCCGGGCGGGTCCTGATTCCCGGGCCAGATCGAGAACCCGTCCGACGAGCAGGCGGTTGAGGCCGGGATTGACCTGGGTGAAGACGCCGGACCGGGCCATGAGCCGAACGGGGGGCTCCAGGATTTCGCACCAGGTCACGGCCGGTTTCGGTCCGCGCCTTCCCGAATCCACGGGACGACCCCGCACGGACAGTGCGGTCGCCGCCCCGCCCGCAAGGTCCGGCCCCTCGGCCGCGGCCCGTTTCAAGGCTTCGGAAGGCCGGCCTTCCAGGTCCAGGAGCAGGAGCAGGGGTTCGTCGTGGCGCCCGGCCAGGAGTTCGAGCCCGTTCAGGACGACCCCGGCCAGAGGCAGGCCGGCCGCCCAGTCGGCCAGCGGGGCCAGGCTTTGGTTGAGCCGGGGGGCAAGCTGATGGCAGAAATCCACAGGAACCAGCCGATTGGAGCGGGCGGCATGGAAACCCAGGGCCATTTCCCCCCGAACCATACCGGCCTGAAGCCGGACCCGGGTCCGATAGTGCATGGCCTCGGGCGCCCGGACTCTCGTCAGGGACCCGGGGACGCCGTCGGCCAGGTCCCCCAGGACGGCCCCGGCTTTCAGATCGAGCTGGGCCCGGTCCCGGACATGCATCAACTGGCATCCGCCGCAGTCCAAAAACAACGGACAGGGCGGCTCCCGACGGTCGGGGTGCGACTCCAGGACCTCGACCGTCCGCCCCCGAAACCCGCCGGGACCGGTCCCCTGGATTTCGGCCCGGACCGTTTCGCCGGGCAGGGCGCCGGACAGGAAGACGACCCGGCCTTCGTACCGGGCCAGTCCCGCCCCCCCGGCGGCCAGGGCGTCCACGGTCAACACGATGACTTGATTCGGTTCCATTACCTCGATCCACCCGATTCCCGGGCCCAAGCCCCTTGATTTTCCCGGCCCGATTCATTACCCTGAGTCCCGTCGGCGGCAAGCGGGCGCTGCTTTGAAACACATTCCACGGGGAGCATACCAAATGAGCGACATCAAGGCTATGTATCGTCGGGTCATGGACGATCATTTTCCGGACGATATGACCATCACCCTGGGCGAAACGACCCTGGTCTATCGCAAACAGTCCTGGAAAATTCAGGAGGCCGACGGGTCGGTCGTGGAAAAAGGCCTGCGCTACGGGGAAAACCCGGGCCAGGAGGCGGCCCTGTACAAGCTGGTCAACGGAAACCTGACCCTGGCGGGAGTCGAGTTCATCGGG
>JAHJTB010000536.1 GCA_018830135.1 Pseudomonadota bacterium
AAGACTTCACGCATATTCCCCAGTGGATACTCAACGTCGGCGGCCTGGAGATCGCGCTGAACTCGCGGACCCTGATCAACACCTGGATGATCATGGGCGTGCTGATCCTGTTCGGCTTTCTGGCCACCCGTCAGACCAGACTGATCCCCAATCCGCTCCAGACCGTGGCCGAACTGATCATCAAGACCTTTGACGGCCTGGTGGCCGACGCCCTGGAAATGGAGAACCATCGCCGCTACTTCCCCTTGATCTGCGGCCTGTTCATGTTCCTGCTGTTCTGCAACATCTGGGGCATCATCCCCTACTTCAGCGAACCGACCAAGGACCTGAACACGCCGTTGGGCCTGGCCCTGATGGGTTTCGCCATCTCCCACTATTCGGGCATCAAGATCAAGGGATTCAAGGGCTGGATCGGTCAGTATTTCGAGCCGATTGTCTTCTTCGCGCCGTTGAACATCATCGGTGAGCTGGCCAAGGTGGTCTCCATCTCCTTCCGTCTGTTCGGCAATATCATGGGCGGAGCCATCATCATCGCCGTGGTGGGCTGGCTGGTTTACAGCCTGGTTCTTCCGCCGTTTCTCAATGCCTTTTTCGGGCTGTTCGTCGGGACCATTCAGGCCTTTGTTTTTACAATGTTAACGCTGGTTTATATCTCGGTCCAGATTAAGTAGGACCCGGGGCGAGTCAATGGTTTGGGACGCGGAAACACTGGTTAATGGGGCTTCTTTTCTGGGCGCGGGCATGGCCATGGGCTTCGGAGCCATCGGGGCGGCCGTGGGCGAGGGTCTGGTGGCGGGTTATGCCAGCAGCGCCTGTGCGGCCCGGTCCGAAAAGGCCGGCGACATCATCAAGACCATGCTGATCGGCCAGGCCGTGGCCGAATCCACGGCCATCTTCGCTCTGGTCGTCGCGATTTTGCTGATTTTCATGGACTTCCAGCCGACCCCGATCGTGGCGGTGGCCCTGCTCGGTGCGGGCATCAGCATGGGCTTCGGAGCGATCGGTTCAGGCATCGGTTCCGGGTTTCCGGCGGCCGAGGCCTGCGCGGGTATGGCCCGCCAGCCGGAGATGACCGGCACCCTGACCAACACGATGATCCTGGGAGCGGCCGTCTGCCAGAGTCAGGGTATCTATTCCCTGGTCGTGGCCCTGATACTGCTCTTTTTCGATTTTGCCGACCGGGCCCTGGTGCCCAACGCGGCCAACCTGCTGGCCGCGGGCATATCGGTGGGCCTGGCCGCCGTGGGCACGGGTATTGGACAGGGCATGATCGCCGGCGGCGCGGTTCAGAGCATCGGTCGCCAGCCCGAGTCCGTAGCCCGGACCACCGGGACCATGCTCGTCAGCCAGGCCGTGACCGAGACGCCGTCGATTTTCGGCCTGTTGGTCGCGCTCATCCTGGTCTTCAAGGTCTATCCGGCGGAAACGAGCATCATTACCATGGCCGCAGTGATCGGGGCGGGTTTTTGCCAGGGTTTGGGCGGAATCGGCCCAGGTCTGGGCAACGGTCTGGCAGGCGTATATACCCTGCAATGGGTGGGCCGGAACGAGGAGGCCACCGGGGTCCTGACCCGAACCATGATCATCGGTCAGGCCATCTCCCAGTCCACGTCGATTTACGCCATGGTGATTTCGCTGATTTTGATATTCATTATTTAAAGATTAATCGACATACTGATTCACAAGTCGGTTTTTAAGGAGGAGATCATGGAAATAGCTGGTGCTGATCTGGTTCGTGCCGCGGCCTTGCTGGGCGCGGGTTTGGCCATGGGCTTCGGGGCGATCGGACCGGGTGTCGGTGAAGGGTATGCGGCCGGCCGGGCCTGCGAGGCCATCGGGCGGAACCCCAAGGAAGCCGGCCTGCTGACCCGGACCATGCTCGTGGGGCAGGCGGTTTCTGAATCGACCGGTATTTACTCGTTGGTCATCGCCCTGCTTCTGATTTTTGTCGTTTAAACCAGCGGGACGGATCACGATTTTGTGGACCCCCGGGGAGTTGCGGGCGCATGATTAGCATTAACGCGACATTAGTGGTCCAGGTCGTCAATTTCCTGATTTTGATCTGGATTTTGAACAAAATCCTTTTCAAGCCCATATTCAGGATCATGGACGAGCGGGAAAAGACCGTGACCGGGGCCCGGGCCGAAATGAAGCGGCTCCGGGTCGAGGCCGAGCACAAGAGCCGGGCCTTGGAAAACCAGCTCAAGGAGGCCCGTCAGAATGCCTCCGCCGAGCGGGACGAGGCCTATCAGACGGCCAAGGCCGAGGCCAACGAGATCATGGCCCAGGCCCGGGGCAAGGCCAACGAGCATGTCGGCGCGGTTCAGGCCGAAGCCCAGAAGAAGGTGGACAAGGCCCGCAAGGACCTGGACGACTTCAAGGCGGCCATCGTGGAAATGGTCTACCTGAAGGTCATGGGCAGGAAAGCGTCATGAAAATTTTACGAATCGTCCTGGTCGTCATTATCGCCCTCTCGTTCATTCTGGCCCCGGCCGCGGCCATGGCCTCCAAGGCCAAGAGCGGTGAAGAAGGCGCCAAGGGCCCGAGCGAGGCCCGGGAAATCTGGGACACGGTCTGGAAGTTCCTCAACTTTTTCATTCTGGTCTTTGCCCTGGTCAAATACGGGCGAAAGCCGCTGATGAGTTTCCTGTCCAAGCAGTCCGTGGAGATCGGAGAGCGAATCGAGGAGAGCAAGGACCTTTTGGCTCAGGCCGAAGAGGATTACCAGGCCACGGAGGCCCGGCTGAGCGAGATGGAGAACCTGATTCAGGATATTCGGGGCTACATGCAGGATGAAGCCGTGCGGACCAAGAAGCGCATCGTCGACGAGGCCCGATCCGCATCCGAGCAGATCGTGGCCGAGTCCAGGGACGTGGCCGACGTGCTGATACGCAAGGCCCATGATACTCTTAAAGCCGAACTGGTGGAAATGGCCATGGCGGAAGTGGAAAAGCGAATCCGCGAATCCATTACCCGCGAGGACGAGGACCGGCTCATAGGAGAATACGTGGACCAGTTGGCCGCCGAGGCCTGAGCCGTCGCATCCGCCAAAACAGACCCACTCGAAAGCGCGGCCCTCAGGCCGCGCTTTTCATTGAGGCATTCATGCCCGGGCCGGAAATCCCCGCCGAAACGCCGGGGCGATATTCAAACCTCTGCCGGCCGGATGAGGTGCGGACCTGCTTCGGCTGCTGTCCGCCCATCCGGCCGGCCGCTTATGACCACACCGACCACCGGCCGGCCCTGGAGCGGCAGTTCCAGGAAAACGCCCGCCTCGTCGAATCCAGAATCGATCGGCCCGCCGTGATCAATGGTTTGAGCTGCTGGGGCCTGGGCTTTCTCGACCCCGACCGGACCCGGGTCGGGTGCCTCCTCCACCCGGCCCACCGCGCGGGGCGGGACCTGAGGGGCCTGACCGGATACGGGGACAAATGCCGGCGGGAACTCTGCCGGGAAGCGGAAATTTTTGCCCGCCTGCCGGCCGACCAGGCCTCGCTGGTCCTCGGCCCGGCCCGGGGCCTGGATGCCTTCGCCTATTCGAGCCGGTCGTACAACCCGGTCTTCCGCCTCCTTCGATGGGGGCCGGCCGTGATTGCCGGCCTGGCCGCTCTGGAACCCGGCGGGCTGACCCCGGAATCATACCGGACGCGGTGGTCGGTATTGGATCGGGACCTCGGGCCCGGGCGGGACGGATACGCCGTGGAGACCCTGCTGGGGCGATTGAGCCTGGCCGAACTGGCCCGCCCGGAGTTTCTGGCCCGATACGACCGGGTCTGGGAAGATTTCATCCGCAAACACCGGGCCGTGTACCACCCGCCCCGGGACAATCGGCCCTTTGTTCATCAACTGGACGTCCCGCCGTCCCTGGCCCGCTTCATGAGACTGGTCCTGGGCCGGCCCCGGGCCTCGGTTTCGGAGGGCCGGCGGCTTCGAGCCGAAGCAGAGGTCCTGCTGGCCGGACTCTGAGTCCACTGCTTTTGCCGGCTTGCCAAACCGGCCCTTGAGACCCGGCGGAAACCTTGGGTTACGCTTCGCTAACCCGGCGACTGTGGACGGTTCGGGATCGACCGGGACTGGTTACGAGACCGGCTTCGGCTTCGCATTGTATCCACGATCATCAAAAGGCGACAGCTTCTCCAACCAGAGCGCCTCGAGCACCTTCAGGTCCTCGGACGGGTCGTAATCAGGCCCTTCCAGCGGCGTGAGCGTGTCGAGGACCTCGAAGGCGAAGGCTTCCCGGCCCAAGGCATTCCAATCGTTCTGAAGCCCGCGGTTGGGGTGCATCCCGAAACCGAGCTGGGCCTGGTGGCGGTTCAAAATGGCCTGCAGGTCCGAACTGACCCCGACAAGGGACTTGCCGCTGACGGTGTTATGCACGCGGTACACACCCATGGGGCGACGGGTTTCCTTGTATTGCCGGATCAACTCTTTTCGATTCATTGCTATTAATTACCTCGAATTGCGCGGCCAGGGCCGCGATTCCCATGCTTCAATCCTTCTGACCGCGATTTTTACCGGTTGAACCGGCTTTGAGTCGAGTCGCAGGGCTGGTGATTCAAACGGCGGTTTCCAGCTAAATTCCCTGAAAATATTACCTTTCTTCAAT
>JAHJTB010000537.1 GCA_018830135.1 Pseudomonadota bacterium
ACGAAAATGGCCAGGACCAGCACCGAACAAAAAAGGATCGGGCCGACCAATACCCCGCCTTTGGCAAGAAATTCGATCATATATCACTCTCTCCTTAACCTGAATCTCTTACGTCGCGCCTGGCTTCCAGCATGGCCTCCAACCGCGATATCCGGTTAAAAAACCTGATCGACGTCGGGACGGCCGTCGAAGTTCATGTCCTTGGACCGTTTGACCAAGGCCTCGGAAGGGTCGTATTCCTCCCAGACGTCCGGTTCGCCGTCGGCATTGGTGTCCTCGGCCACCTGCTTCACGCGACCCTGCTCGTACCAGTACCAGATGTCCGGACGGCCGTCCCCGTCCCGGTCCTCTTCGGCCCGGACGCCTTCCTCCCGGTCGTTGTAGTGCCAGGTCAGATTCAGTCCCTCGACGTCGCCATGTCTTTCCTCGCTTTTGACCAGTTTGCCCTTGGGGTCGTAATGCTCCCGAAAATCAATCACCCCGTCCCGGTTCTCATCGATTTCCTTGACCTCCAGGACGTCATCCCTATGAAAAAATCGGCCCTCCGGTTGACCGTCGCCGTCGACGTCCAGAGACATGACCATGCTCCAGGGCGCCTGGTCGAAAACCTGGGTCATCTCGAAACGCCCATCGCCGTCTTCGTCCTTGACCAGCTTCCGCTTCTTGCCCTGCTCGAAAAACACCTTCAGTCCGACGGCCCCTTTTCCGTTGACGTCCTTTTCCATTCTGGCCAGGGCGCCGTTCCGATAATATTCCCAGGTGTCAATCGCGCCGTTTCCATCCGAGTCGCTTTCGACCCGATCCCGGGCGCCGGACGAGGTCAGGTATAATTTCACCTCCGGCTTGCCATTCCGATCGTTGTCCTGGGTCTGGAGCCAGGCCGCGCCATTTTTGTACAGGGTGGTCGTCTCCATGAAGCCGTCTCCGTCCGAGTCGTTGGCGACCTCGGTCAGCTCACCGCCCCGGTACCGACGGACCCGATCGACCCGGCCCTTGTACCGGCTGTCCTCCTCGACCCGTTCTGGCCGCCCCTTGGCGTCAAAATAGACCCAGGTGTCGGTCCGGCCATCCCGGTTTTCGTCCTTTTCCTGCTGATGCGGTTGGCCGCCCCGAAACCGGGTCACCACCTCGGGCCGTCCGTCCTGGTCAAGGTCCTTCTTCTGTTCGACGAGTTCGCCCCCCCGGTATAGGCGCACCGTATCGAATCCGCCGTTTTTGTCCGTGTCATGACGGCTCTCCCGGGGCTGCCCCCCGGCCTCGAAGTCGATGACGGTTTCAACCCGTCCGTCATCGTCCCGGTCCACCCGCCGCTGCTCCAGCCGGCCGCTTCGATAGGTCTCCCAGATGTTGGGCCGCCCGTTGCCCGACGTGTCCTTGGTGGAACGTTCCAGTTCGCCGGCCTTGAAATGATGGATCGTGTCCAACCGGCCGTCGCCCGTAGTGTCCCTTTCAATGGACAAAGGCCGTTCCTGGTTGTCGAAACGAATGATCTGGTCGATCGAGCCGGTCTTGTCCGAGGCCTGCTCGTGAAGCACCCGTCTGCCCTTTTTGAACTCGTCCCAGCGGTCCACTTTTCCATCGTGATTTCGGTCCCGTTCCAAGCGGCCCAACTGCCCGTTCTCGTAGTACTGGAAGGTATCCATGGCGCCGTCCGCATTGGTGTCTATTTCCAGCTTCAAAATCTTGCCGCCCCCGTCCACGTGGGCGATCTGGTCGATCCGGCCATCGCCGTTTGAATCCCGTTCGATGGTCTTTTGGGCGGCCCGGGCCGGTTGCCCGACCATGAGCCCTGACAGGACCAAAGCGAGGGCAAGACAAGAAACGTATTTCATAATCATCTCGTATACTCGGAAAGATTCATGGGTCATCTTCCGGGGCGGCGAATTTCGGGACATCGATCTGTTTCATATTTGGCCATGGTTGATATCCTTCTTGCCCGCACCTCATAAATTGTCCGTGTCCAACAAAAAAAGCCACGCCGACCTCCAGGGCTTCTGCCCCAGCGCCTTCGTGGCTTGTTCTGATTTTTTAGCCTTATATCGGAATGATTTCCGAAGACCCGATTCGCCTCTCGGCCCGGGTCCTTTCGCATCCGTCGAAAAAACAGCCGAAGACCTTACCCCCAAAAAAACAGCCGTGCGGGCATTCGAGGCTTTGGCCTCTGCGCCTTCATGGCTGGTATTTTCGGTTCGATTCGGTCCGACCGATTACGCCGGCTTCTTGCCGGGAACGCCCCTCCCTTAACAGAGACGCCGAAGCATGTCAAGAATTGATTATCAATCAGACCCGAAAATGCCATCAGGATCGGCCAGAATCTTTCAGGCTCTTGCATCCTTGGAAGCGGTATGCTAGCTTGTTTCCGGATAGGGAAGCATCACATATACCGTGCCCGGGCGGGGTCCAACTCAACGGACGTAACCCGCTCCAAGATGGCTTGATCCGTCTTACAACGATCCCGTTATTGACCGCGGGTTGAACCCTTGTCAACTCGTTGGACAACCGGGTTCAGGAGGAACCGACCCCATGACCAATTTCGCCCAGCAACACCCAAAAATCACGACGTTTTATCAACTGGCCCCCAAGTCGGACCTGCACAGCGAACTGGTCGGCCACGCCCGCTGGAAAAAACCCATCCTCTTCATCCCCTCGCTGGCCTCGGAATTCACGGACCCTGAAAACCGGGTCGTTTTCGAAAACATCCTGCACGAACTCAGACGGGCGCGCTACCTGGCTCAGATCATTATCGGCGTCGACATGGCCACGGAGGCCGACATCGATCTCTTGCGGGAGATTCTGGCCGAGCAGGGCCTGCGGAACTGTTTCATCCAATGGAACGATGGACCGAACTTTGTTTCGCTGTACGAGCGTCTGCAAGGAGCCGGGGTCGACCTGTCGGCCCGGGGCAAGGGTCGGAACCTGTTCATGGGGTTCGGTGTGGCCATCGCCCTGGGCGCCACTTCGCTCGGCCTGCTGGACGCGGACATCAAGACCTTCAAGAAGGTCCAGCTCGACCGGCTCTTTTATCCGGTCACCGTCCTGAACTACCAGTTTTCCAAGGCCTACTACGCCCGCTGGGACGGCCAGCGCATGTTCGGCCGGGTCAAACGGCTCCTGCTCGACCCCCTGCTCCTGGCCTTGAAACGGAAGTTCACCGAAAGCCGGGAAGAAAAGATGATCCGTCTGGTGGATTTCCTGCTCTCGTTCAATTATCAGCTCTCCGGCGAGGTGGTCCTGGACATGGACCTGCTCAAACGCTGCCGGTATGCCTCTCACTGGGGCATCGAGATATTCACCCTGATCGAGGTCTGGCGCAAGGCCAACCAGGTGGCCCAGGTCGAGTTCACCCGAGGGGCCTTCGACCACAAGCACCAGCCGGTTTCCCCGGAAGACCCCAAGGCCGGTCTGCACAAGATGTCGGTCGATATCGTCACGACGCTGTTCAAGGCCCTGATGATCGAGGAAGGACTGGAGGTTTCGGATCATTTCTTCCGCGACCTGGCCGTGACCTACAGCTCCATCGCCGAAGACCAGATCAAGAAGTATTCCGACAATGCCCGCTTCAACGCCCTGGACTACGACCGGGACGCCGAAGAGGCCAGCGTCCGGGATGTCTTCGTTAAAGCCGTGCTTTTCGCCGGCTTCATCCTCGAATCCCCCCAGCACATCGCCGAAACCATCATCCGATTCGTCACCTCGCATCCCGAGTTCTCGCCCTTCCTGGAAAGCGGGTTCATCCAGACCGTCAAAACCGTTGAGGACCGCCTGCGCATGGATGTCTTCGTGGGAGCCGAACTGCCGTCCTGGGAGCGGGTCCAGGAAAAGGACCCGGAGATCATCCGGGCCTTCGTCGACGTCATCGAGGCCGAAAAAAGCCGCTTGGGTCCCCTGCCGGCCAAACGGAACGCCTGAACCGGACCATGACCGCGCCCGGATGATTCACGGGCTCGGATAAAAGCCGGACAAAGGCCCCGGCCCGGCCATCACGGCCGGGAACGGGGCCCGTTGGGGGTCGAGAGCGGGAAAATCAGCTCAAACGGGAGAGGGCCTCCTCGATCCGGTCCAGCCCTTTTTTGATGTCGTCAAGGGAAATGGCGTAGCTCAACCGCAGGCAGGCGTCCTCACCGAAGGCCTGGCCCGGCACGACCGAAACCCGGGCCTCCTCCAGCAGGTAGTCCGCCATCCGGTCCGAACCGTCGATGACCAGATCGCCGAACCGCTTCCCGAAGTGGGCCGAAAAATTGGGAAACACGTAAAAGGCGCCGGTGGCCCGGAAGCACTTGACCCCTTCGATCCGGTTGAGGGCCTCGATCAGGAAAAGACGGCGTTCGTCAAAGGCGGCGCACATGACGGCCACCGAGTCGTCCGGCCCGTTCAAGGCGGCCACGCCCGCTTTCTGGGCGATGGAACAGGGATTGGACGTGGACTGGCTCTGGAGCTTGGTCACGGCCCCGGCGATTTCCTTGCCGCCGGCCATGAAGCCGATGCGCCAGCCGGTCATGGCATAGGTCTTGGCCAGACCGTGGGCGATGACGGTCCGCTCCTTGAGTTCCGGCCCCAGATTGGCCATGTTGCGGAAGCTGAGCCCGTCAAAAAGAATCTTTTCGTAAATATCGTCCGAAATGACCAAAAGATTGCGCTCCAGCACCACCTCGGCCAGGGCCTCGAGTTCGGCCCGGGTATAAGTGGCCCCGGTGGGGTTAGACGGTGAATTGAGGATCATGGCCCGGGTGCGGGGCGTCACGGCGGCCCGGAGTTCATCCGCGGTCATCTTGAAATCGTTGGTTTCCGATGTGGCCACGATGACCGGTTCCGCGCCGGCCAGGGTGATGATGGGCGGATAGGAGACCCAATACGGGGCCGGCACCACGACCTGATCGCCCGCCTGAAAAAGGACCTGGGCCAGGTTGTAGAGGGTGTGCTTGCCGCCGCAGGAGACCGCGATCTGGTCGGGTGAGTAGTCCAGCTCGTTGTCCCGCTTGAACTTGTCGACTATGGCCTTCTTAAGTTCCGGAATGCCGCCCACGGGCGTGTACCGGGTAAAGTTGTCCTCGATCGCCCGGATTCCGGCCTGCTTGATGTAGTCGGGGGTCGAAAAATCGGGTTCGCCCGCTCCGAAATTGACCACATCGACGCCATCGGCCTGGAGCGCCTTGGTCTTGGCATCCAGACTCAGCGTGGGGGAAGGTTTGACTTGGGTAATCCGTGCCGCCAGATCCATTTCATCACCTCGTCAGGATAAATTGGGCCTCGACCCGGTGTCGCCGGCCCGAAAAGAAACCGCGGACGGCGATCATAGTCAGGTTGGCCCTCCAGGTCAATACTTTCTTCATCCGGCCGGTCCGACTAGGCAAATTTGGCACGGCGTCAAAATCCGGGCCGGGCCGGGCCGGGCCGGTGACCGGCAATTGTCAATTAAATCAATTTTATATGAAATCAGCACTTTTGGCACCCGGTTTGCTACCCTAAGCTGCAAAATGAGGCAGGAGTTGAAAAACCATGTATTATCTGGCTGCATCCGGTGTCTGTCTGGCCGCGCTTGTCGGCACTGTGATCTACGAGAACCACCGTCTAAAAAAAGAAGAGGAGAAACTCCGGAAAAAACTGGAAACTATCCTGATCGACTGACCGGGTCGGCCTTGGCCCGAATGCTTCATGCGTTATCCGCGTCGGCCGGGAATATCCGGCTCGCCAGGCCGACTCATGAATCGTTCGGGCTGGTGAGCAGGAGCCGCAGGAAAATTTCCCGGTTGCCTTTGGGCCCCGGCAGCCGGGACTCCGCCTGGCCTTCGGGTTCCAGCCCGATGGTCCGGGCCGCCCGGGCCACATGATCGACGGCCTGTTGCCTGAGAGCAGGGTCCCGGACCACGCCCCCCTTGCCGACCTGATCCCGGCCGACCTCGAACTGCGGTTTGACCAGGGCCAGAATCCAGCCTCGAGACTTGACCCCTTTTGCCACTGCCGGAAGAATCAAGGCCAGAGATATGAACGACACGTCGATCACGGCCAGGTCCACCGGCTCGCCCACCTGTTCCAGGGTCAGATAGCGGGCGTTGACCCGCTCGATCACCTTAACCCGGGGGTCCTGCCTGAGCCGCCAGTGCAACTGGCCGTAACCCACGTCCACGGCCACCACTTCGGCCGCTCCCCGCTGTAACAGGCAGTCCGTGAATCCGCCCGTCGAAGCCCCCACGTCCAGGGCCCTCAGCCCGGTGACGTCCAAGTCCAGGTCCGTCAGGGCGCCTTCCAGTTTGAGCCCGCCCCGGCTGACGTAACCGGGTCCCTGATCCTTGAGGCTGATCGCGGTCGAAACCGGCAGTTCCTGTCCGGCCTTGCCCACCGGCTTGCCGTCATCCAGGACCAGGCCGGCCATGATCAGGGCCCGGGCCCGGGACCGGGTTTCGGCCAGGCCCGCTTCCACCACTTTCAGGTCGGCCCGAACTTTGCCGCCGGGTCGGCTCCGGCCCGCTTCGTTTGGATGTTCTTCGGCCATGGCCGTTCCGCCGGGCCGGTCAGCGGTCGACCGCCAGCAGGCGGGCCGCCTCGGCGATGCCCGCGGCGTCCAGCCCCAGATCGGCACGCAGCCGGGCCTGGGAACCGTGGGGCACGCACATGTCGGGTATACCCAGCCGCCGGACCCGTACGCCCGGGGCCTTGTCGGCCAGCAGTTCGCAGACCGCCGAACCGAATCCGCCCAGTATCTGGTTCTCTTCCACGCACAGGACCCGCCCCGCCGCCTGGGCCTGTTGCACGATCAGCGCCTCGTCCAGCGGTTTGATGAAACGGGCGTTGACCACCGCGGCTTCGATCCCCTCGGCGGCCAGGGTCTCGGCCGCCTCCAGGGCCGGATAAACCGTGCTGCCCACGGCCAGGACAAGCAGGTCCCGGCCCGGGCGGAGCGATTCGGCCCGGAAGGATTCGATGGGTTCGACCGGGTCGGTCAACTCGACCCCGACTCCCCGCCCCCTGGGATAGCGCAGGGCGATGGGGCCGTCGTGGGCCAGACAAAAGGCCAGCATTCGTCTCAGTTCATTCTCATCCTTGGGGGCCAAAAGGATCATGTTGGGCAAAGCCCGAAAAAACGACAGGTCCAGAACGCCGTGATGGGTCGGGCCGTCCTCGCCCACAAGGCCGCCCCGGTCCATGGCGAAAACCACCGGCAGACGCTGGAGGCAGACGTCGTGAAAGACCTGGTCGAAGGCCCGCTGGATAAAGGTCGAATAGATGGCCACCACCGGCCGGAGCCCTTCGACGGCCAGGCCGGCGGCAAAGGTGACCGCGTGCTGCTCGGCGATGCCCACGTCGAAAAACCGGTTCGGAAACCGGTCCCGGAATCCCGTCAGACCCGTGCCCTCGGGCATGGCCGCGGTAATGGCCACGATGCGCTCGTCCCGCTCGGCCGCCTCGATCATGAACCGGCCGAAGACATCCGTGTACGACGGCGGCGCCGAACCGGTCTTCATCGAGTTGCCCGTGGCGATCTCGAAGGCCCCCACGCCGTGATAGTGGGTCGGGTTCTTTTCCGCCGGCTCGTATCCCTTGCCCTTCTTGGTCACGACATGGATCAGGACCGGAATGTCCAGGTTTTTGCTGTTGTTGAAGGCCTCGATCAGGCGGTCGAACCGGTGCCCTCGGATGGGGCCGATGTATTCGAACTTGAAGGCCTCGAACAGAAAACTAGGGGAAATGAAGCCCCGGAACGAGCCTTCGCTCCGTTTGACCAGCTGGATGATGTTCTCGCCCACGCCGGGAACGGTCTTGAGGAACTCCTGGACTTCCCGTTTGAGGGCCAGGTAGCCCTTCCGGGTCATCTGGCGGCTCAGGAAGGAGGACAGGGCGCCCACGTTGGGCGAGATGGACATCTCGTTGTCGTTGAGGATCACGATCAGCCGGGTGCCTCGCTCACCGGCCTGGTTCAGGCCTTCGTAGGCCAGCCCGCCGGTCAGGGAGCCGTCACCGATCACGGCGATGGTCCGGGCGGATTCCTTGTTCAGTTCCAGCCCGATGGACATGCCCAGGGCCGCGGAGATGGACGTGGATGAATGGCCCGTGTCAAACGTGTCGTATTCGCTTTCCGAGCGTTTGGGAAAACCGGACAGCCCGCCGTAGGTGCGCATGGTGTGGAAGCGGTCCCGCCGGCCGGTCAGGAGCTTGTGGGCGTAAGCCTGGTGTCCGACGTCCCAGACGACCCGGTCCCTGGGGGTGTCGAACACATAGTGCAGGGCAATGGTCAGTTCGACCACGCCCAGGGACGGCGCCAGATGCCCCCCGTTGCGCGAACAGGTGGCAATGATCTCCTCGCGAATCTCCTCGGCCAGGCGAGGCAGGTCTTCCACCTCGATCCGCCTGAGGTCGGCCGGTGAGTCGATCTGGTCCAAAAGCCTTGCCATGTCACTTCTTTCTGGCCAACAGATACCCGGCAATGGCCCGCAAGGGTTCGGCCGACGGGCCGAATTCCGCCAGATATCCTATGGACTCGTCTATCAGCAGGCGGGCCTGGGCGTAGGCCTGGTCCAGCCCCACGGCCTTGGGATAAGTCGCCTTGCCCCTGGCCTCGTCCGCCCCGGCGGTCTTGCCCAGTTCGTCCGTATTGCCTTCCACGTCCAGTATATCGTCCACGATCTGAAAAGCCCAGCCAATCCGGCCGCCATACGCGTCCAGGGCCTGAATCTGTCCCGCGTTTCCGCCTGCGGACAGGCCTCCGGAGACGACCGAGGCCGCTATCAGGGCTCCGGTTTTGCGGCGATGAATATAGGCCACGGCGGCTTCATCCACCTCCCGCCCTTCGGCCTCCATATCCGCCGCCTGCCCGCCGACCATGCCGTCCCAGCCCGCGGCCCGGGCCAGCAGATCGAGGACCGCCAGGGACCGTCCCGGGTCCAGCGCGCCTTCGACGCCCTTGCGGGCCAGATGGCCCAGCCCGGCGGTCAGCAGGGCGTCTCCGGCCAGAATGGCCAGGGCTTCGCCAAAAACCTTGTGGCTCGTCGGACGGCCGCGTCTGAGATCGTCGTCGTCCATGGCCGGCAAATCGTCGTGGATCAGGCTGTAGGTATGTATCAACTCCAGGGCCACCGCGGCCGGCAGGGCCGACTCGGCCCGGCCGCCCACGGCCTCGGCCCCGGCCAGGCACAGGATGGGCCTCAGCCGTTTGCCGCCGGCGACCACCGAATAGCGCATGGCCTCGACCACCCGCCCCGCCGGGCCTTCAGCCGAGGGCAGCGCCTCGTCCAGGGCGGAATCCACCAACCGCCTTCGGTCGGCCAGATAGGCCTTGAGGTCCAACTCAGGCCTCCCCCTGATCATCCGGGGTCAAGTCGAAATCCCGCGTCTCGGGCAGGCCGTTCTCATTTTTGATGAGCAGTTCCAGCTTTTTTTCCGCCTCGTCCAGCTTGCGGTTCAGTTTGCGGGTCAGCATGATCCCCTCCTCGAACACGGCCAGGGACCGGTCCAGGTCCAGCTCGCCGCCCTCGAGTTTCTCGAGCAGGCCCTCCAGCCGAATCAGGCCTTCTTCGAACGTGGGCTCCTTTTTATTGTCCTTGTCCTTGCTCACGCCAATACCTCGTCTACGATCACCAACAGCTCCCCTTCACCCAGCAACAGGTCCAGCCGCTCTCCGGCGGCCACCTGGGTCGACGAACGCACGGTCCGCTTTTCCGGCCCTTGGCGGGCGATGGCGTACCCCCGTTCGAGCACCCTCAGGGGACTGAGGTCGCCCAGCCGGCCGGCCATGGCGGCCGTCCGGTCCCGGGCGCGTTCCAAGTGAAGCCGGCCGGCCCCGATCAGTTCCCGGCGGCGGGATTCGAGTGCCGACCGGTTGACCCGGAGCCGGGCCCGGGGTTCGGCCGGGGCCAGTCGGGCCCGGGCGGACAGCAACGCCCGGCCGTGTTCGGATAGAAGACGCCGGGTCCGGTCGATCAGTTCCTCGCTCAGGTCGTCCAGTTTCAGGCGACGGTCGGCGAAAACCCGCCGAGGGTCCCCTAGGCGGGTCTTCTGATGGGCCAGGCGTTCCCTCGCCAGTTGAAGCCGACCGTGCACGCCGGCCGCCATTCGGGCCCGCAGGCCCCGAAGGTGGTCCAGAAGGGCCTGCTTGTCCCTGAAGACCAGAGCGGCCGCGGCCGAAGGGGTCGCGGCCCTCGCGTCGGCCACGAAATCCGAGATGGAGAAATCCACCTCGTGGCCCACGGCCGAGACGACCGGGATGCGAGAAGCAGCCACGGCCCGGGCCACGATCTCCTCGTTGAAGGCCCACAAATCCTCGAGGGACCCGCCGCCCCGGGTCAGGACGATGACGTCGAACCCTCCCCAGGCGTTCAGGTCCCCGATCGCTCCGGCAATCTCTTCAGCCGCCCCCTGGCCCTGGACCCGGACCGGGTAAACGGACAAGACGGCGTTTTCGAAACGTTCCCGGGCCAGGCGAATGAAGTCGCGCACCGCGGCGCCGGTCGGGGAGGTCACCAGGGCCACGCGTCGGGGCATGAAAGGCAGAGACTTCTTGCGCGCCTCGTCGAACAGGCCCTCGGCGGCCAGCCGGCCCTTCAGCTTTTCGAAGGCCAGCCGCAAGGCGCCTTCCCCTCGAGGCTCCATGTAATCCAGGATGATCTGGTAGTCGCCCCGGGGTTCGTAAACCGTCAACCGGCCCCGGACCAGGACCTCCTGGCCGTCGGCCGGCTCGAAGTCCAGATACCGCGTCTGGACCCGGAACATGACCGCCCGCATCTGGGCCGCCTCGTCCTTCAGGGTCAGGTAGACGTGACCGGAAGCCGGGCGCCGCAGGTTGGATATCTCGCCCCATATCCAGACGTTTCCGAATTCCGCCTCGATCAGGTCTTTGAGGCGTCCGGTCAGTTGGCTGACGGAAAGTATCCGGCGGTCGAACAGGTCTGCGGCCAAAGCGGTCTCCCGGGGCGGGGCGGTCGGCAAGAACAAGCCCTCCCCTGCATATCGGAGCATAAATATTTAATATATCACCCTTCTTCATGCCGGGCAAACGATTTCTACAAATGCAAAATTGACTTGACAACCCGGCCTGGTCGGTTGTATTAGTAATATTTTTAATGTCACCGGCCAAAGGCCGGTCGACTTCCTCGCTCTTCCCCGTCGACGGTGGAAGGGCCACAGACCAAGAGGAGGTAACATCACCGACATGCATCCACGCCGTTACGAGACCCTCGTACTATTGAACCCGGACATGCAGCAGGAAGAACTGGATCAGGTCAAGGCCAAGATGACCGGCATCATCGAACAGATGGAAGGCCACCTGATCACCATGGACGATTGGGGACGCCGGAGGCTGGCCTATCCGGTCAATAAACAGCTCCGCGGCTTCTACATCCAGATCGATTACTCCGGTCAGCCGGCCATGATGGCCGAACTCGAGCGCAACATGCGCATCGAGGAGGATGTCTGGAAGTATTTGACCCTGGTCAAGGACAAGGAATATTCCGAGGAAAAGTATCAGGCCGAAATGGACCGCTTGAATGCCGAGGCCGCCGCGCGTCGTCGCGAAGAGGAAGCGGAACGGGCGGCCCGGGAAGCGGCTCGAGAGACGGAAGCCGGGGCATCCGCCGAACCGGTCCAGGCGACTCCCCCGGAAGAACCGGCCGAGGAACCGTCCGAGGAACCGATCGAGGCGGCTTCGACGGAAGAACCGTCCGAGGAACCGATCGAGGCGGCTTCGACGGAAGAACCGGCCGGGGAACCGATCGAGGCGGCTTCGACGGAAGAACCGGCCGAGGATGACACGGTCGCCTGACCCCGTCTTCTCTGATTTTTTCGACCATTCCAAGGAGTAGGATATGCATCCGCGTCGCAAAAAAAGAAGGACCTTTCACCGCCGCAAGGTTTGCCGCTTCTGTGCCGAGCACACCACGGACATCGATTACAAGGACATCCGGGTCCTGAGAAACTTTGTCACCGAACGGGGCAAGATGATTCCCCGGCGTATTTCCGGCAACTGCGCCCGACACCAGCGCCGCCTGACCCAGGCCATCAAGCGCGCTCGCTATATGGCCCTCATGCCCTACACGGCCATGACGGCCAGCAGCTGAACCGCCGGGGGGCCGGATACCGGCATCTCTCCGGAACGCCTGGACGGACCTGAGAGGGAGCGATATGGAACAGGGCCGGACCCCCTTTCGCATCGCGGCGATCTTGATCGCCACGATGCGTGAGCCCGTGGTCATCGTCTGCGCCGCGATCTCGGTCGGCCTGTTCAGTTCTCTGGCCCTGGTCCCGATCTTCGGAGTATTAATCGGGGTCTTCACGCCCACTCCCCTGGTTTATCTCTATTGCCGGGGAGGACGGGTTTTCGGCCTGACGGGAATCGCTCTGGGCGCCTTGGCCGTCGGGCTCCTGTCCGGCGTGCTTTTCAGGCATTTCGGCCTTCTGTTTTTCTTGGAATACGCCCTCTTGGCCCTGGTCATGGGTGAAACCCTGGGGCGAAGCGCCACGCCGGAAAAGGCGGTCGGTTATCCGGCCGGAACCATTTTGAGCGTGGGGCTGATTCTCCTGGTGATCATGAGCATGGCCTCGGACCAGAACCCGTGGCGGTACGGCCGTTCCGTGATCGAGGGCCAGATTCGGGCGTCGGTGCAAACCTACGACGCCATCCTGGCTCAAGGCGGGCCTCCGGATGGAAGCCCGGTTCAGGGCGATCCGAAACCCGGCGGCGCCGAGGCCCCGACGATCCGTCCCGAAGAGACGGCCCCTCCTTCGGACGGGCCGTTGCCTGCGTCCTCGGCCGATGAAGCCATGTCCCGGTTCGTCGAGTTCATGGTCGGCATATTCCCGGGCCTCATGGTCGTGGGCACCTTCCTGGTCGCCTGGGCCAATTTTATGGTCGGCCGATCCTTGCTACTCCAGAGGGGGCTGCTTCATCCGGCCCTGGCCGACCTGACTCGCTGGCGGGTCCCGGAACGCCTGGTCTGGATCGTCATCGCCTCCGGCTTCGGCCTGGTTTTCTTGAGGGACTGGCCCAGGCTGGTCCTGGTCAACATCCTGATGATCCTGGGCCTGTTCTATTTCTTTCAAGGGCTGGCCATTGTTTCGTTCTGGATGAAAAAAAAGGCCCTGCCGCCGTTTATGCGGGTAACGGCCTATGCGCTGATCGCGCTGCAACAGTATCTGATCCTCATGATCGCCGCCCTGGGGCTGTTCGACATGTGGATCGATTTCAGGAAAATACACAAGGCGGGCGCCGGCCCCGAGGCCTGAGCCCGCTGTTTGGGACAAGCATCCAAGGAGTCGAGCATGAAAATCATTCTCACCCAAGACGTGGACACCCTGGGGCTGGCCGGCCAGGTGATGGACGTGGCCAAGGGCTACGCCCGCAACAAGCTCATTCCGGCCAACCTGGCCGTCGAGGCGAGCCAGGCCAACCTGCGCATGTTTGAAAAGAAACGGGCCGAGTACGAACTGCGGGCCATGAAAGAAAAGGACCGGGCCCAGAAGCTGGCCCAGGAACTCTCCGCCCTGGCCATCACCATTGCCCAAAAGGCCGGGGAGAAGGACAAGCTCTACGGTTCCGTCACGACCATGGACCTGGCCGCGGCCCTGTCCGAACAGGGGATGAACATCGACCGGCGCAAGATCAGGCTGGCCGAGCCCATCAAGGCCCTGGGCGAGTATGAGGTCCAGGTCAAACTCCACACCGAAGTGACCGCCTCCGTGAAAGTCTCGGTGATCCGGGAGGAGTAGGCCGCCTGTGGCCGAGGCAAAGAAAGGCCGAGGCCGTCCGAGCCGCAAGGCCGAAGACCTCAAACTTCCGCCCCAGAGCCTGGAGGCGGAGCAGTTTCTCCTGGGCGCCGTGTTGCGGGACAACGCGGCCCTGCCCCGGGTCCTCGAATCCCGCCTGGCCCCGGAGGACTTCTACCGTGAGGCCCATGGCCTGATCTTCGGGTCCATGCGCGACCTGTTCGACGCCGCCGAACCCGTCGACCTGCTCACCCTGCATGAAGCCCTTAAAAAAGCCGGCGCCCTGGAGAAGGTCGGCGGACCGGCCTATCTGGCCGAACTGTCCGACGCCGTGGCCACGGCGGCCAACGTCGAATACTATGCCGGCATCATTCGGGACCGGTCCACCCTCCGGCGTCTGATCAGCACCTCGAGCCGTATCGCCGACCACTGCTATTCCCCGACCAGCGCGGCCGACGAGGTCCTGGACCTGGCCGAGTCGTCCATTTTCAGCATCCGGGAGGGACGGGACCAGCAAACCCTCCAACCGGTCAAGGGACTTCTGGCCCAGACCATCGGCCACGTCGAAGCCATGTTCACCCGGGGCGAAAGCGTTACCGGCGTACCCACGGGCTTCAAGGACCTCGACGACCTGACCGGCGGATTCCAGCCCTCCGACCTGATCATCCTGGCCGGACGCCCCTCCATGGGCAAGACCGCCCTGGCCCCCAACCTGGCCGCCCAGACAGCCATCCCCGAGGAACGCGACGTCAAGGGGGGCCAGCCCTTTGCCACGGCCTTCTTCTCACTGGAAATGTCCACCGATCAGGTCCTGATGCGCCTGCTTTGTTCCCTGGGACGACTCGATCTCCGGGACGTCCGGACCGGCCGGCTGCGCCAGGAGGACTTCATCCACCTGACCGACGCGGCCTCCAAGCTGAACGAGGCCCCCATCTACGTGGACGACACCCCGGCCCTCGGCGTCCTGGAAATGCGGGCCAAGACCCGGCGGCTGAAAAGCCAGCTCACCAACCAGGGCCTGCCCCTGGGCCTGGTCATCGTCGACTATCTCCAGTTGATGCGCGGCCGAGGCTACACCGATTCGAGGGAACAGGAAATTTCCGAAATCAGCCGTTCGCTCAAGGCCCTGGCCAAGGAACTCCAAGTGCCCGTGGTCGCCCTGTCCCAGCTCAACCGGCGGGTCGAGGAGCGTCCCGACAAGCGGCCCATCCTGGCCGACCTTCGGGAGTCCGGGGCCATCGAACAGGACGCGGACGTCATCGCCTTCGTCTATCGGGAAGAGGTCTACAAAAAGGACAACGAGGAACTGCGGGGCGTGGCCGAACTTATCATCGGCAAACAGCGCAACGGGCCGGTCGGCCGCATCCACCTTTCATTCAATCATCCCTCGGCCCGCTTCCGCACTGCTTCCGCCCGAGACGACGCCTACTGAACCGGACCGCCCCGGGGCCAATCGTCATGAACCACAAAGCTTTCATAACCGATGGCCCCCAAACTGGAGGTTTGTCGACGGTCAGCCGATTATGGCCCCGGATTTTATACGAATGACCTTGGCGCCGGGCCCAAATCGACAAGCAGTATCTCGGTGTTCTCTCGGGCCGTCAGAGAAACCGAAGGTTCGATCGCGATGCCCGCGCCGTCGCCTTCGGTCAGGATGATGTCTTGCATGGCCACCTCGCCGTTGATGACATGAAGCCAGGCGCTCCGCCCCGGCGACAGCTCATGGGCAATGTGATGTCCGATGTCCAGTATGCTTGAGTAGATCAGGGCGTCTTGAAGGATGCTCAGTGATTTCTTCCGCCCGTCCTGAGACGCAATGACACACATCAAGTTATGGCGCTGTCCGACCGCGAAGCGCTTCTGCTCGTGTGCCGAATCGAACCCGACCTCCGTGGGACGCAGGGTGATTCGGAACATGTGCGTGAAGTCGGTCCGTAAGGCGTTCGTCTCCTTGTGGCGGCTCCCTCTGCCGATGGTCATGCGCTGGAACTCGCCCGCATGGACCACGCGAGAGCTCCCGTTCGAGCTCTCCTGCGCCAACGCACCCCTGTACACGTAAGTGACGATTTCGGCGCCTTCAAGCGGAAGAAGCCCGGAAACTCCGCTTGGCGGGAGCCGGATTTCATCGAAAGCGGAGAGGATTCCAAAGTCGTCCGTGAGCGGACCCGGGTGCTCTTGGGGGTAGAACGAGAGCTGGATGTCCTGCTTACCGCGTTGGACTCGGCGTCGCCTGGTGTTCCTGCGCAGCGTGATCATTGGCGCATGCGGTTGGATACGCCGGGCCGGTTTTTGATCCTCGCCTGGCCGAAGCGCTGGCCGGCGCAGGTCGCCCGTGGCCTCGTCCGCCCGGTCGGGAGCGGGTCGGGGAGGTTCTCAATCTCCAACCGAATCCGCTCCATACGCGACGCCTTGCGCTCACGCGTATTCAAGATGAAGCCCGTACCGGACCGAAACCCCCGATAACTGAAGGGAAAGCTCTCATGTATAAGACGGGCGTTGGTCAAATCGCCTCCTCAGGGGTCTTGCCGCCTATCGCTAGCCTGTCAGTTCCGCCGAGGCGAGCGGCGCGGCCGGGGCCGGCCCGACAAAAAGGGGCGCATCGAGCTTGAGGTGAGCGATTATCAGCCCTCTTTCAGCATCAACCAGCTCTTGTTTTGGAACCACACTTTTCGCGATGTTTTGGATCTGCGTTCGGGAGTACTCGGCCTCCGGCGTGTCCGGGTGCGCGGCCATGACGCCCATGTAAAGATCGAGAGCTTCACTGAGGTCCTTTTTCTTGTAATGCGCTGTATGCGCCGCCTCGTAATTCAGGCCGGCCTTTTCTTGTTTGGTGTTGTCTCTCATGTCTTTTTTCCTTTCTGCTTGGATCATATATTTCATTGTCCGGAAAATGCAGGGGTTAGATTTCTCTTCCCTGCGGTCTTGGTTGGATTTTTTTATCTATTCCCGACTCATCTCCTTTCTTATTGATTCGAAATCGGCTTCGCTCGAACCGGCTCATGTAGACCTGCCTTTCCGGACGAGCACGATGCGGCGACCTCAGGGACAGAGCGTGACCAAGACCACTTGCTCCATGGGTCACACTGTTTTAAATGCAACTTACCCGCCATAGTAGAAAATTAATAAAAATCAAGCGGTTATATTTTTCAGCGAATTCGTTTGCTTCTCGGCTGGATCAAGATGACGCACATATCCATCACTATGATTGATTCTATCCTCGCTCTGTCGCCTGTTTTTACCGAGAGCGGCGGCTTCCGGCCGCGCTCGAACCTTTGGCTTCCGCCAAAGGAGGCGACCGGCGTTTCGAGCGGCTTTTTGCTAAACATCGCCGGGGATAAAAAACCCGACGGTTTTGTCTTTCTCGGCGAGGCGTTTGGCCAGGATGCGGTTGTGAAAGGGATGGATAATCATAGGCCGTCTCCATCGCGAAATGCCGCCCGCTTCGGCGTCTGCCAACGATGCTGACGTAATCGATGTCTTCCGCGCACGCTGGAGCATGCGCATCACGGCGGTCGCGGCCAGGCGTGAAACCTCCCGCGGGTCGGAGCTGTGCCGCGCGGCCTCATCGAACGCGGCCGCGACCAGCTCACCGAGTTGCACAGTCTTTTGAACGTTCGCTCTCATGGGGTCCCTCCTTCGTCCCTACCGGGATATGGTTGTATTTTTTTCCCCCGGGCATCGCCCTCGACCGCCTTGCGTTAACGGATTATCTCTTGCCCTTTCTCTGTCACTCCCACCCGCATTCGCCACGCCACGTTGATTTCGTTCCGCGACACCTCCACCTTGGCATCCGGGTCGATGTCCGTGACTAGCGCCTTGAGGATTCTGTATTAAGGATTACAGCTTGCATCTTTCGTGCCAACCGGTCCAAGCGAAATAAAAGCGTTGGTTTGCCGCGCCGGGAGTACCGGCCGGGGTAGCCGGATCAATCGAAATGAAGTATAATTACTTCAATTCGATGGAGGCGGCCGATGCGAGCCGAGGATCTGAACCACAAGGAGATCCTGGAACTGGACCCCGAGGGAGGCGTGATTCGTTTCGCAGGGCAGCGGGCGATCCTGCTCGATGCCGTGGCCATGGGAATCTTGCGGCAGTATCTGGTTGACAATTTTGGCCTTACCGCGGCTCGAGCCGTGCTGACCCAGTTCGGCTTTGCTCACGGCTGGCGCATGGCCACGGCCATGCAACAAGAATTCAAGTGGGCGAACAATGAGGAATGGCGCCTCGCCGCCCCCCGCATTCATACCCTCGGGGGGCTTTTCCGCATCCAGCCGGGCAGCGAGGACCCGCTCACCAAGAATGGGGCCATGCTGCTGGCATCCTACGAGGCGGAGCAGCATCTTCTGCAATTCGGCCGATCGAATTCACCTGTATGTTGGACCATTTGCGGCCTCACGAGCGGCTACATCAGCCACGCCACCGGCAAGGAGATCTACGTCCTCGAAGATCGCTGTCTGGGCCAGGGTCACGCGGCGTGCCGCCTCCTGGGACGCACACGCGAAGAGTGGGGGGATGAACACGCCGAGGAGCTGGCGTTTTTCGACTCGGGGCGCCTCAAGGCGTGTCTTGACGTCTCGCTCCGCAGGGTCACGGAGACCTTGAAGGCGGTGGAGGAAAAGCTCCGGGCGCACCGTCAGGTGTTGGTGAGCGTCGTACGCGACGTGGATGAGCCGCTGGGGATCGTTGCCAAGAGCAAGAAAATGCAAAACGTGGTGGAGTTGGCGCGTCGGGTGGCGAAAGTCGATGCCACGGTGCTCATTACCGGCGAGAGCGGGGTGGGCAAGGAACGAATCGCGCGCCTCGTCCACGACGAGTCAACGCGGGCCGCCGGCCCGTTTATCGCCATCAACTGCGGTGCGATCACGGAAACGCTTTTCGAGAGCGAGCTATTTGGACACAAGCGCGGCGCGTTCACCGACGCCGTCTCGGACCGGCAAGGTCTGTTCGAAACAGCCAATCATGGAACCCTGCTGCTCGACGAGATTGCGGAGATATCACCAGGCATGCAGGTCAAGCTC
>JAHJTB010000538.1 GCA_018830135.1 Pseudomonadota bacterium
ACCATGCCGGTGCACATGACCCGGATCAGTCGGATGTTGGGCGAATAGGTCAAGCGGGACGTCCCGGCCAGGTCCGCGGCCGTATACGTGCACCAGTTGCAGACAAAGGCGATGATGACGGGTTCGAATTCCGACATGCCGTTTCCTCCGTTTTCATAACGTTATCGGCGATCTTCATTGCCGGTTCTTGATATTCCGGGCATCCGTCGATCAGATGCCCACGGCGTGGATCGCGTCCAGGATGCCGTCGAGTTCCGAAAATATCTGCCGTTCCTTGAAATGCTTGATCTGGGCCGCGCCGCTGGGACAGAAGCCGGAGCAGCTCCCACAGCCCTTGCACAGGGTTTCGTTGACCACCGAAACGCCGCGCCGCTCGTCGAACTCGATGGCCGTATAGGCGCACAGGCCTATACAGGTCTGACAGCCGGCGCAGATGTCCGGATCGATCCAGGACGTGGCCGAAGGCACCCGGACCTTGCCCAGGGTGGCCAGGGACAGGGCCTTGGCCGCCGCGCCCGAGGCCTGGGAGACGGTGTCCGGAATGTCCTTCGGGGACTGGCAGGTCCCGGCCAGAAACACGCCGTCCGTGGCCGTGTTCAGGGGGCGCATCTTGGGATGCTCCTCGAGGAAGAATCCGTCGGCGCCCTGGTTGATCCCGAACAGGCGGCTGACCTCGATGGCGTCCCGGCGGGCCTCGATGGCCGTGCACAGGATGACCATGTCCACGGGCACCCGCAGGAAGCGACCCGTCAAGGTGTCCTCGGCCAGAACCATCAACTTGCCCTGCTCGTCCGAATCAAGGGCCTTGTCCGTGATCTGGGCCACCTTTCCCCGGATAAACACGGTTCCTTCCCGCTGGCAGCGGCGGTAAAACTCCTCGTAGCCCTTGCCGAAGCATCGCATGTCGATATAGAAGTTGTAGACTTCGGTCTCATGCCCCACCTTTTCATGAAGCAGGTGGTCATATTTGAGGGCGTACATGCAGCAGACCCGGGAGCAGTATTCGTGATAGTTCACGTCCCGGCTGCCGACGCAGTGAATGATGGCCGCGCTCTGGGGGACCCTGTCGAAGGCGCCGTTCTCCCCCCGAATCACGATGCGCCCGCCGGTGGGGCCGGTGGCGTTGCTGAGGCGTTCGAACTCCAGACCGGTGAAGACGTTGGGATAGCGCCCATACCCGTACTGGGTCATGGGCGTGGGGTCCTGCGGGTCATACCCGGTGGCCACGATGATGCTGCCGACCTTGACGTCCAGAATCTCCTCCTGCTGGCCGTGATCCACGGCCTTGGCCTCACATACCCGGACGCACTCCATACATTCGCAGCAGGCACCGCAGTTCAGGCAGCGTTCGGCCTCGGCCCGGGCCTCCTCTTCGGAAAAGGCCGACTCGACCTCGTCAAAGGACCCGGCGCGTTGGGCGGGATCGATCGCGGCCGGGTGGGCCCGGGGCGCGGCGGCCAAGTGTTCGGGGACGTCGCTCCAGTCCCGGCCCGGCCCGGATTCAGCCGCCAGGGAATCGGCCCAGGCTTCGAGGTCCTGCCCGTCGAGATAGCGGTCGATCCCCTCGGCCGCGCGCCGGGCCGAAGCCACGGCCTCGATAACGGTGGCCGGCCCGGAGACGGCGTCGCCGGCGGCAAAGACGTGGGGCAGCGAGGTCTGCATGGTCAGGGGATGGGCGGACAGCACATTCTTCACGCCGGCCAGACCGGGTTCGCCTTCGGCCCAGGGGGCGTCGAGGCGCTGACCGATGGCCGGGACGACGTTGTCGCAGGATATGACGAACTCGGACCCGGCCACGGGCGCCGGCCGGCGCCGGCCGCTCGGGTCCGGCTCACCCAGTTCGGTCCGCAGGCATTCCAGGCCCGTCACCCGCCCTTGTTCGGAGATGATCCGGGCCGGCGCGGTCAGGTAGAGAATCCGGATGCCCTCGTCGATCGCGCCCTGGATTTCCTCGGGATAGGCCGGCATCTCCTTGTCGCTGCGGCGATAGACGATGGTCACTTCCTCGGCTCCGAGACGACGGGCCACCCGGGCCGCATCCACGGCCACATTGCCCCCGCCGATGACGGTTATCCGCCGGCCCAGACCGGTCTCCTGACCCAGATTGGCCGTCCGAAGGAGTTCGATGGCATCGATCACGCCGGCGGTCCCCTCCTCGCCCGGCACGTTCAGCCGCATCGAGGCATGGGCGCCCAGTCCCAGAAACACGGCCTGAAAGCCTTGCGCTTCCAGATCGGCCAGGGTGAAGTCGGTCCCGAAACGAAGGCCGGTTCGGACCTCGATTCCCAGAGAGAGGACATGTCCGATCTCTTTGTCGAGCACCTCGGGCGGCAGCCGGTAGTCCGGGATGCCGACGCGAAGCATGCCTCCCAGGACCGGCAGAGCCTCGAACATCACGACCTGGTATCCCTTGAGACGCAGGAAATACGCCGCCGTCAACCCGGCCGGTCCGGAACCGACCACGGCCGCCTTTTCCGGTCGCTCGACGATCCCGGGCCGGGGCACGGCCTCCATGTCGACCCGGTCGGCGGCAAAACGCTTGAGGTTGCGAATGGAGACGGCCTCGTCGACATCGATTCGCCGACACTGGACCTCGCAGGGATGGGGGCAGACGCGCCCCAGGACGCCTGGCAGGGGCAGGCGCTCCATGATCAGGCTGACGGCCTGCTCATACTTGCCCTGTTTGACGAGCTGGACGTAGCCCTGGACGTTGATCCCGGCCGGACAGGCGGCCACGCAGGGAGCCCGGTCCTTCTTGTCGATGCAAAAGGTGATGGGCACGGCCTGGGGAAAGGCCCGGTAGATGGCCTGGCGTTGGGAAAGGCCCACGTTCCATTCGCTGGGGACCGAGACCGGGCAGACCAGGGCGCACTCGCCGCAGCCCGTGCAGACCCCCTCCTTGACGTAGCGTGGCTTGCGCCGGACCTTGACGGTATAGTTGCCGATATAGCCGGAAACGTCGAGGACCTCGCTGTAGCTGAAGAGTTCGATATGGGAGTTCTGGGCCACCTCGACCATCTTGGGCGTGCCGATACAGGCGGCGCAGTCCAAGGTGGGAAAGGTCTTGTCGAACTGGAGCATGTGCCCGCCGATGGTGGTGTCCCGTTCCACCAGATAGACCGTGTGGCCGGAATCGCCGATGTCCAGGGCGGCCTGCATGCCGGCGATGCCGCCTCCCACGACCATGATGTCCGGATGGACCGACACCTCCCGGGCTTCCAGGGACTCGTGGAAGTTGACCCGGTTGATGGCCGCCGCAGCCAGGGTTTCCGCCTTCCGCGTGGCCTGGTCATCGTCTTCGGTCACCCAGGAGACGTGCTCCCGGACCGAGGCCATCTGAAACATGTACGGATTGAGTCCGGCCCGCTGGCAGGCCCCCTGGAAGGTCTTTTCATGAAACCTCGGGGAACAGGAGGCCACCACGACCCGGGTCAGGCCGAGCTCCCTGATGTCCGTTTCGATCAACTCCTGGCCCGGGTCGGAGCACATGAACTTGTAGTCGCGGGCCACGACCACGTTGCGCAGGTTCCGGGCAAAGGAGGCCACCTCCTCGACCCGAACCTTACCGGCAATGTTGATCCCGCAATGACAGATGTAAAAACCGATCCTGATTGACATCGACAACCTCATTCTTTGCGCCCGGGTCCGATCGAACCGGCCCGGGCACGCCTCGGGTCATGGCTCAAGCCAGGCGCTTCAAGCGTTCTTGGACTCCCGCGCCCCCTCCGCTTCCGTCAGCCGGTGAAGCAGGCGGAGCAGTTCCTCGGCCTCGGGGGGCTTTTCCAGATACCGTTCCGGCTCGATCGTCGCCCCCCCGGCCGGCACGCCGGCCAGGGTCTGGTACTGACTGAAGGTCTCATGATCGATCCGGGACAGGGTCACGACCGGAATGTCCTTGAGGGCCTCGGTGTTTCTCAACTCGTGGAGCAACTGAATGCCCGCCTGGCCGGTCATCATCAGGTCCACAATGACCAGGGCCGGTTGATCCTCGATGGCCATGCGCAGCCCGGCCCCCCCGTCCCCGGCTATCATGGCCTCATATCCCCCGGACTCCAGGACCCGGGACAGAAAAATCTGCATGTCCAGTTCTTCATCCACGATCAGAATCTTCTTTTTCTTCAATGATGGGTTCATCATGTTCGCCGCCGGGTCGAAACGGGTTGACGTTTTTTTCGCAATTTAAAGCATGAGGCGTGCCATAACGACAGATATTTAGCTATCTATTTGTTTTTAAGAATTTATTTTGATTTTCTTTCGGGGCGGATTTTTCAGCTTTGCGGAAATCGTTGCGAAAATGGTGCGGGGTTCGCGAGAAGTTGTTCGATAATGTCGAAAAAAAACCGTTCGTTGAACCGGGATCGTGCGTTGCGCAACGTTGTTTGCAACAATGCTCGCAACGTTTTCATTTTTTCGCCGGACCGCCGCCCCCGGATTAAGTCAGACTAACATCCCGAACTTTTTCATCTTGCGCCACAGGGTCGAGCGGTCCATCTTCAGGGCCCGGGCCGTCCGGCTCCGGTGCCAGTGATGGCGATCCAGGGCCTTGAGGATCATCTCCCGCTCCCTGGGGTCGGCCGGTATCTCCCGGGCTCGGACTTCCGGCGGGGCGGGTCGGCGGCTGGCCGAGATGCGGGACTGGACGTAGTCGTGCAGGTGTTCCGGTTCGATCTTGTCGTCCTGACAAATGATCAGGGCGTGTTCGAGGATGTTTTCCAGTTCCCTGACGTTGCCCGGGAATTCGTAGCTGAGCAGAATTTTCATGGCCGTCTTGGATATTTCCGGCATGGGTTTCTGTCCGGCCGCGCACAGGCGTCTCATGATGTGGCGGATGAGCAGGGGCAGGTCGGCCCGGCGGTCCTTGAGCCGGGGAATTTGGATGTGAATGACATTGAGGCGGTAGAAGAGGTCTTCGCGAAACTGGCCTTTGGCCATGAGGTCTTCCAGGTTTCGGTTTGTGGCCGAAATAATGCGCACATCCACCTTGACCGTGTGCCGGCTGCCCAAGGGGTAGAACTCCCGGTCCTCGAGGACCCGCAGGAGTTTGGCCTGGAGGGGCAGGGGCAGGTCACCGATCTCGTCGAGGTAGATGGTTCCGCCGTCCGCATCCTGGAAGCGGCCGGGCTTGTCCCGGTCGGCGCCGGTAAAGGCGCCTTTGAGGTAGCCGAACATTTCCGATTCCAGGAGACTGTCCGGCAGGGCCGCGCAGTTGACCTTGACCAAAGGCTTGTCCACGCGGTGGCTGGCCGAGTGGATGACCTTGGCCAGCAGGTCCTTGCCGGTGCCGGTGGCCCCTTCGATGAGGACCGTGGCGTCGCTGGCGGCGACCACGCCGACCATCTCGAAAATCTTTTGCATGGACGGGTCTTTGCCGATCATGTTGTGCATGGTGTACTGATCGGAAATGACCTGGTCGAGCTGCTGGACCAGGGTCAGGTCGTGCAGGGTGCCCAGCCCGCCCACGATCCGGCCCCGTTCGTTCTGAAGGGGCATGAACTCGGCCCGGACCGGGACGCATTCCCCGTCTCGGGTGCAGACCCACAGATCGCCCCTCATGCGTGTCTGTCCGTCGGTCATGGCCTGGCGGAGGGGGTCCAGGGCATCGGGGTCCGGGCCTCGGATGAGGTCCGAAACCGGGCGGCCCAGGACCTGTCGGCGGTTGTACCCGGTGATTCGTTCGGCTGTCGTGTTGAAAAAGGTCAGGTGTCCGCCCCGGTTGACCGTGAAGATGGCCACGTCCAGGTTGTCCAGAATGATCTTCAGGCTTCGTTCTTCATGGGTGACCCGGTTGATCAGATTGGCCAGAGCGGTATGGTCCTGAAGCACGGTCAGGCAGCCCACCAGGCGGCGGCATTTGTCGTACAAAGGCGAAGCCAGCCGGGTGACCAGGTGCCGGGTCTGGTGGGCGTCGACGATCTCGACGACCATGTCCGTGGTTCCCGGCGCCTCCCGGTCCTTGAAGGGGCACCTGAGATGACAGGGAACCTCTTCGAAAACATCGCGGCATTCCCGTCCGATGACCTCGGCGTCTTCCAGCCCCATCAGGGCGCGGGCGCTTTGATTGAACGAGGTG
>JAHJTB010000553.1 GCA_018830135.1 Pseudomonadota bacterium
AGCCGAAAGGTGAACCTGGACCGGTTGTACGGGCTCCTCACGAGCGTCTTTATACTTCCATTGCCAAGAATCATTCCCCCGGAAGGCGGGCTCCCGCTCAATCCGGGCCACCCGCCCGGAAGAGCCGGATGCGGTTACGCCGCGGGTCCGGACCTGTGAGAGCGAAATCCAGCCGGGGATGAGCTCCCCGACTGATACTAATTCGGCCACGGCGGAAAGATAGTCGGAGCGACGGCTTCCTCCTTTTTGTCCCCCTCGCGCAAGCGGGTAGAGGCCAGGGGCGCCTCCCCCTCAGCCCCTCACAGACCCGCAGGCTCTTGACTCATACGCCTCCTTTCAGACAGCCGCCGGTCGCGCCCCCTTCTGTCTATGGGTAAACCGTTGCGATCCACGACGAGCGATACGCCCGGCCGGATGAGACGCCCATGCCGATCTTTTCAGGTCGCAAAGCCATCCGGGGGGATATCTGCCTCGTAACAATCTGATATCATGTTTAATTTAATTTTTTAGGGCCCGAGAGATTTTTTTTCTTGACAATTCGGAAACGATACGACAAATATATTTCTACCAAACGGTTGGTAGATTTAAATCAAAACATATCTAAGTGCTTAATTTATTAAAGATATTTTAAATAGAAGGAAATTATGAAAAGCCCAGATTCCAGCGAAAAGAAGCGCAATTCTCGATATCAGGCCATTTTGAATGCCGCGGCCAAATGCTTTATGGAAAAAGGATATCACCACGCCAATATATCAGACATTGCCAATGAGGTCGGTCTACTAAAAGGCAGCATTTATTATTATATAAAAAGTAAAGAGCAACTTCTGGCCGAAATCGTCTTTTCAGCAGTCGATCTTTACACAAAAGCATTGAGTGACATTCTGACCTCAAATGAAAATGCAGATCAAGTCATTAAAAAAGCCGTTATCGCCCACATACACCCTATTGGAATCGAATACGACTTTGCATACATCTTTTTAAACGAAATGCAAAATCTATCAATTGAATACAGAAAAGAGGTAAACACTCAGATCGAAAATTATGAAAAACTGTGGCTGGAAATCGTGGAAAAAGGAAAAAAGGAAGGCATATTCAAACCGGAATTGGAAAGCAGAATCGTAGTCCTTTCAATATTCGGCATGTGTAACTGGACCAGCCGATGGTACCGATCAACGGGTAAATATAATACCAAAGAACTCGGTGAAATGTACGCCAATATAATACTCGATGGTATCAAAGCCATGTAATTAATGCTTTAATTATAAAAATTTCCGGAGACCCGAAGCATGGTGTCTGAAGGTAAAAGATTAATTATGGAGATCAGATGTCTGAACCTCAACTTCGGGCATTTGAACGCCTTGGCGGATATTGATCTGGATATTCGAGACAATGAAATCTTGGCCGTCATTGGACCAAATGGAGCCGGTAAAACCTGTCTGCTCAATTCAATTACCGGATTTTATCGTCCGGACCGGGGCCATATAATTTTTTCGGGAAAAGATTTGACAAAATTGCCGACCTATAAAATCGCCAAGATCGGCATTGCCCGCACTTTTCAGCATACGGAGCTGTTTACCGGTTTGACCGCCCTGGAAAACCTGATGGCCGCCAGACATATCTTAATGAAGAGAGGGGCCTTGGCCGGCGGGTTGTTTTTTGGCTGGGGGCGGAGGGAGGAAATATGGCACCGCGAAATCGTTGAAGAAATTATCGAGTTTTTGGAAATGGAGCCGATCCGAAAAAAGCTGGTCGGCTCGCTGCCTTATGGACAGCGTAAGCGGGTGGACCTGGCCAGGGCGTTATGCATGGAACCCAAGGTCCTCTTGCTGGACGAGCCCATGGCGGGCATGAACCTGGAAGAAAAAGAAGACATGGCCCGATTCATTTTAGACGCCTACGAGCTTCGAGGCATCACCATTGTCTTGGTGGAACACGACATGAACGTGGTGATGGATATCGCCGACCGGGTGGCGGTGTTTGATTTTGGACACAAAATTGCGGAAGGAATCCCCGAGAAAATAAAGCAAAGCCAGGAAGTCATTCGGGCCTATTTGGGAGAGGATGCGTAGGATATGACCCCACAGACAAGACTCTCCCAAGAGCAAATAGAAATGGAATATAATACCCTGCCCAAGCTGTTGAGATATCATTATGAGCAGCACCCGGACCATGTGGCTTTGCGGGAAAAAAGGCGCGGGGTTTGGAAGAGCTGCACCTGGCATACGTTCTATGAAAAAACCAGATATCTGTGTTTGGGTTTGGTAAGCCTGGGCCTTCAGCCGAATGATAAAGTAACGATTTTGGGTGAGAGCAAGCCGGAGTGGCTCTACGCCGAGTTGGCCGTGCAGGCCGCCGGAGGAATCGCGGTCGGACTATTTTCAGATTGTACCGCCTCTGAGGTCAAGTACTATGTTGAAGATTCCGAGTCTGTTTTTATCATCGCTCACGACCAGGAGCAGGTCGACAAGGTTCTGCTAGTTGAAAATGAACTGCCCCTTCTCAAGAAAGTGATTTACTGGGATTCGAAAGGATTATGGAACTACGAAAATTCTCTGCTGGTCAGCTTTAACGAAGTGCTTAAAACAGGAAAGGAATTTGATGAATCATATCCGGAAATATTCGACCGGAATATTGATAAGGGGCAAAGCGATGATATTGCAGTGATCTGCTACACCTCAGGCACCACGGGTAAGCCCAAAGGCGCAAAGCTGAATTACCGGTTCCTTGTGCATGGGACCATGCAATGGGCCGGGTTTGACGATTGGATGGGAAAGCGATACGAATACCTTTCCTTCATTCCCCTGGCGATATCAATTGAACAGCAGTTGGGGCTGGCCGGATCATTGGTCGCCGAGATGAAGATTAATTTCCCTGAAAAGCCGGAGACGGCTCAGGCCGACTTCCGGGAGATCGCCCCTGACGTCCTGTTGTATGCGGCCCGAATGTGGGAAATGATAAGCCGAACCATCCAGGTCAAAATGATCGATTCCACTTGGGCCCGAAGAGTTATTTATCGCTTGTTTCTTCCTATTGGACTGAAAGTCGCCCGGACGAAGTCAGAAAGAAAAAAGGTCAGTTTTTTTTGGCGGGCCATGAATTTATTGGCCTACCATTCGGTATTCCGGCAATTGAGAGATAATTTGGGCCTGGTGAACGCCAAGATCGCATATTCGGGCGGCGCAGCCATAAGCCCGGACATCATCCAGCTATTTTTAGCCATGAATGTGGAAGTTAAGCTTGTCTACGGGAGTACGGAGACCTTTGTGCTCACCATTCCAGTTTCTGGTGAAATCAGACCCGAGACCTCCGGTCCGGTTGTACCATGGGCCCAAGTAAAAATTTCCGATGAAGGTGAGATTTTGGCCAAAAGTAAATATATGTTCTCCGGATATTACAACAATGCTTCAGCTAGCCAGAACAAGTTCAAGGATGGATGGTATCGAACCGGTGATTTTGGCCATATAGATAACGACAGACATCTTATTGTCATCGATCGTATGGAAGACCTGAAGCCATTAGCGGGTGGGAAAAAATTCTCGCCTCAATATAATGAAGTCCGGCTGCGTTTTAGCCCTTTCATTAAAGACGTCTTGGTCATCGGAGGGGAAACCAGAAGATTTGTAACCGCAGTGGTAAACATCGATATGAATAACGTCGGCCAGTTTGCTGAAAGGAAAGGCATACCGTACACCACCTATAACGATCTCTCTCAAAAGGCTGAGGTGATTGAACTGGTCCGGAACGAAATCACCCAAGTCAACAGGCTGCTGCCGGATCACGCCAGGATAAGCAAGTTTGCGAACTTGTACAAGGAATTTGATGCTGATGACGCTGAGCTGACCCGAACGCGAAAGTTGAAACGAACGGTTGTTGAAGAACGGTACAAGGACTTGATTGAAGCACTTTATGGTGATGAGAAGGAATATATTGCCGAAGCATCCGTTGCCTATCGGGATGGTCGAAGCGGAATTATAAAAACATCAATAAAACTGGAAACCGTCGAGGAATAGAAAAGCATGATCGATTTTATCCAATTTTCTGTTAGCGGATTGCTGATTGGAGGGCTGTATGCATTGGTCGCCGCCTCGGTTGTCTTGGTTTTTAAATCAACTCAGATGGTCAGTATCGCCCATGGCCAGTTTTTAGCATTCGGAGCATTATTTTTCTGGATATTTATCGAATTAGGCTGCCCGATATGGCTTAGTTTGGCACTGACTTTTGTGTTGGTCGGCATGATGGGCTTCATTGTCCAGCATTTTACCATCCGACCGCTGATCGGCCGGCATCTTTTCACCGCATTCATTATGACTTTTGCGATATTTATGTTCCTTGACGGAATTTTTCAACTCTTCCTCGGAGGCCAAAGTCGTACCCTGCCCGCATTAATCGCTAACGATGTACTACGTTTGGGAGGGGTGGCCGTATCCAAGACATTGGTTGTCAGCTTTTTGGCTTCACTGGCGGCCTTTCTGGCTATAGCGACCCTGTTTGCCAAAAGAACGATTTTCGGGTTGGGAATGCGGGCCGTGGCGGAGGACCATCGCCTGGCCCAGAGCACGGGAATAAGCGTCAAAAATGTTTTTGTATTTATCTGGATCGTTTCAGCTTTGGTGGCGGCTATGGCCGGAATTGCGATAGTCAATGTAATGGATATTCAATACCCGCTGCCCTATATCGGCGTCAAAGGCCTCATTGTCGCCATGTTCGGGGGTATGGAATCAATCGGCGGAGCACTATTGGCCGGGCTGATATTGGGGGTTCTCGAGAATATCAGCGCCGGATATCTCGATCCGATTTTGGGAGGCGGGGTCAGAGAGGTCGCCGCCTATGTCGTTTTATTGGTGATCCTGATGGTTAAGCCCTACGGCCTGTTTGGCTTGCCAAGAATAGAAAGAGTATAGGGCAGGAATATGCGCGAATCCGGTATATTTGATGAAAGCTATGAAAAAGATATGGCAATTGTCAGAACCCGGAGGCACTGGGCGGCCCTGATCGGGACCATCGCCTTCCTTCTTCTTATTCCCCTGATCGTCTCCAATTATTATGTAAACTTTTTAAGCAATATATTTATAACAGTCATAGCCGCTCTCGGACTGCAAATCGTTACAGGATATTGCGGGCAAATATCCCTGGGCCAGCCGGCTTTCATCGCCGTGGGCGCTTTCACTTCAGCCATACTGACCGCCCATTTCCATCTTTCATTCTGGCTGGCCCTCCCTTTGTCCGGGGTCGCCGCCGGGCTGGTGGGCCTAATCGGCGGGGCGCCATCCCTGCGGATAAAAGGATTCTACCTGGCCATGGCCACGGTGGCCATTTTCTATCTCATTGTATGGCTGATCACCCACTTGAAAATCACGGGTGGTACGGGCGGTTTGACCGTGCCGCCGCCACAAATCGGAAACATGGTTTTCGATACGGATAAGCGGATGTATTACATCGTCATGATTGTCACCCTGATCATGACCTTCTATGCCAGGAACCTGGTCAGGACCAGAGTGGGACGGGCCTTCATCGCCATCCGGGATAACGACATCGCCGCGGAGGTCATGGGGATTAACCTCTACTATTATAAGCTGTTGGCTTTTTTCATCTCATGCTTTTACGCGGGCGTGGCCGGTTCTCTGATGGCGCACTGGTATCTGATGGTCCATTCCGATCAGTACACGATCGTCCAGGCCGTCTTTTACATCGGTATGATTATCATTGGGGGCATGGGGAGCATACCCGGTACGTACTTCGGCGTCATTCTGGTCCGGTTGATTGACGAAGTAGTGCTTTTCTGTTGCCCGCTGCTTTCTTCCACCTTTCCATGGGTCGGGCGAGCCCCCGCGGCATCACTGGGCGTCTCTGCCTTTGGTTTGGTACTCATCCTTTTTATTCTATATGAACCGAATGGCCTGGCCTACAGATGGGAGGTCATAAAGGCGTCTTATCGAATTTATCCGTTTAAGAATTGAATTATGGAACCAAGACAAATACCCGGTGAGGTGATACAGGCTAAACGAAAGGGTGGAAATTAGGGCGGAAGGTCGATAAACAATTTCAAAAAATGGAGGCTGATCAATGACTTTATTAAAAAAAGCAATTATGGTTAGCACTGCGATTTTTCTCCTGCTGACATTTTTTGTCTTGATTCCTGACATATCCTCAGGAGAAGACAAGGAGGTGGCATATTTAAGTCTGGGAGATTATACGGGGCCGACGGCCAGCGTGGTATCCTTTGTGGATATGGCGATTGAGGATTATGCGAAATTTGTAAATGATAAGGGCGGAGTAAATGGTGTCAAAATCAAGTTTATCGGCGTGGATACAAGATATGACATCGCGCGGGCGGTAGCCGCCTATAAAAAATATGCCCTGACCCCGAGACTATTGGGAATGAACAGCAATAATTCCAATGTAGCGAGAATTCTTGAGCCGATGATTAAAAGAAACCCCATGCCGGTATTAGTGCCGGCCGAAGGAACGTTTGCCGTCAACATTGGATACAATTTCCTGCCGGGCCAATGCTATCAGAATTTTTTCGGAGCGGCAGTGGATTGGATTGTCAATGACTGGAAGACGAAGGGCAAGAATGGAATGCCGACCGTGGGGGCCATCAGTTGGGATAGTCCGGCGGCTCGGGACTACCTGCGGGGCGGGCTGGAATATGCTAAGAAAATCGGCATCAACCTTTTGGAGCCCGAGAGCCTGCCTCCCGGGACATTGGATCATACTACGTACCTCACCCGTTTGAAAAGCGCCGACTACATCTATATAACCGGCTTGGTCGAACCCGGTCAGACCAATATAATTCGTGACGCCCACCGTTTGGGAATAACAACAAAAACACAGTTCATTTGCGATTTCCTGGGTCCAATCATGGGCTTGGGCCTTAAAACCCATGCCCAGGCTCTGCAAGGAGCTCTGATACAGACGATCTCCCTGGCCGGAACGGATTTTTTCGCCCACCCGTTAGTCAAGGAAATCTGGACAAAATATCGCAAGAAGCCGGTAAACGAGGCGGTTCGGCCATATGGCCTGGGACTGGCGATTGCCTTGAATTATGAAGCCGCGTTGAAAATCGCCCTAAGGGATGTGGGTTACGACAAAATTAATGGGGAGACGATGTATAGGGCCTATCAAAAACTGGAGGGTAAAGAAACCACGCAAGGCCTCCAAGGACCATGCGCTTACAGTCTCAACTCCCGGTTGGGCAGCCGGGAAATCAGATGGAACCAGGTCAAAGGTGAAGCCATCGTCCCGGTTTCAGGATGGATAAAAGCGCCGGACGCGGTCTCCATGTATAAATGGTGAATTGGGAATACAAATGAGGAGGTAATGAAATGGGTATAAAAATACGGTCGGCCGAATTATTTCTATCGATTTTCATCGCAGTATCGATTTTAATCGGTCTATCATGGTCTTACGCCGCCGAGTTAGTCGTTACGCCGGATAAGACTGTTCTTTCGCCCATGCTGTTAAAGCAACCGCTTATGCTGAGTGGTTCCGGCTGGAAGCCAAACGAAATGGTAATCGTAAATCTTATTCCTCCTCAAGGGGTAAACATAAAAGGGGTGGACCAGGGTGAAGATGTAGGAATCGCATTGGGAAACGCCAATGCGGAAGGATTGTTCAAGGTGCCGATCGGGGCAATGCCTATATTGATGACTTTTTTTCAAGTGGACTGGGATAGTGCGACCATGAAGCCGAATTTTAAAAAGGCGACCCCCCTGCCTCCAGGGGCTTATGATTTGGAGGCCGTAGGCTTCGAATCCAACATAAAAGCGAAGACGACTTTGACCCTGGTGCCACCTCCGGATAAAAAATGAAACGGGTGTGAATAATTCCAATTTCTGCAGGAGGAGCCAGGTCTGAAATGGAAGCACGGTAGATAAGGCTTTGGATGAAGATTAAAAAAGTAAGCCATCCCAGGCCTGGTTCTGCAATTGGAGTAATGAAATAATTATGTTAGAACTAAATAACATTGAAGTGATTTACAACAATGTAATTCTAATCCTAAAAGGTGTTTCTTTAGAAGTGCCGGATGGATATATTGTTGCGCTTCTTGGATCGAACGGGGCAGGAAAATCAACGACCCTAAAAGCAATATCAGGTTTGCTATATACCGAACTTGGAGATGTGACAGATGGCAGCATTGAATTCAATGGAAAAAAAATTCATCATCAACTGCCCGAAGATATAGTAAAACTGGGAATTGTACAAATTATGGAAGGCAGGCCTTCATTCGATCAGTTGACCGTAGAAGAAAATCTTAAGGTAGGTGCTTATTCAAGAAAAAATACCGAGAATTTTAATGTGAGTAAGGACATTGAAGAAATATATAATTATTTCCCCAGGCTCGAGCAAATGAGAAAACGTGTTTCCGGATACCTTTCGGGTGGGGAAAAGCAGATGCTGGTCATCAGTCGGGGCTTTATGGCCTATCCGAAGGTAATGCTGATGGACGAGCCCTCGATGGGACTCAGCCCGTTAATGGTAAAGGAGATATTTAGAATTATAAAGCGAATCAATGAGGAACGCGGAACTTCAATATTACTGGTTGAACAAAATGCAACAACGGCACTGTCAGTTTCTAATCACGCTTATGTTATGGAAATCGGAAAAATTGTCCTGGACGGACCAGCGGATGAAATTAGAAAAAATGAGGATATTAAAGAATTTTATTTAGGACTGAGTGAAGTGGGCAAACGGAAAAGTTACCGAGATGTAAAACACTATCGGCGACGAAAAAGATGGTTGTCGTAATAATTGAAGAATGAATTGTGGAGACAAGGAATGAAAACCAGGAGTAGAAGGCTTTTGGAGTCTTCTAAAAAAGCAGGATATCTTGGAAAAAAAATATATCGGCAAGCATTGGAAGCGCAAGCGGAAGGTAGGCCCACCGCTTGGGCCATGGCCAGCTTCAGTCCCGCTGACTTGATATTGAAAGCGTTGGATGTTGAAATTGTTTATCCTGAAAACTGGGGGGCCTTATGTGCATCGAGAAGGCTAGCCGAGGAGTATCTGAACAATTCAGATTCAGACGGGTTTCCAACCAGTATCTGCGGATATGCTCGTAATACGATCGGGTATACAAAAAAGTTGGCTGAAAATAACTTTATTATCCCAAACGATGCGCCGGCCGGGGGTATGGCAAAACCCGTTGTTTTACTTGGGTCGGGCGTAATATGCGACACAAGATTCAAATGGTTTCAAGCCTTGCGGAAATATATGGACGTACCGATTTATGTCCTTGAATCGCCCCAGCCAGGAGTAAAAGAGTCACTGATAGGTGGTGTAAAAAAGCAGAATGTCAAATATATGGCCGATGACTGCAAAAAATTCCTGGGATTTATAGAAAATCTTCTAGGCAAGAAAATGGATTGGGATAAGCTGGAAGAGCTGACAGACCGGTTTGAGCGAAGCCTAAGACTGATCAATAAAATTGACAAGCTCCGCCAGGCGGTTCCATCTCCGATGGTAGGACAGGATTTCTGGACCTGCATGATCGGCCTGTTTATGGCCTATGATATAGAAGCATTGGAAATGTTTGAGGAATTATACAATGAAGTTAAGTATAGGGTCGATCATAAAATAGAAGCGATTGTCAATGAAAAGTACCGGGTTATCTTTGGCGAGATACCGCCATGGCATAGCCTGGACTTTTTTGATGATATAGCGGACGAGTTCGGAATTGCAATCGTAATGGAAAGTTATGCCTATCACTATAATTCTCCACCGCTTGAGGAAGACCTGGAAAAGGCCACCGACCCTATCGAGCGCGTTTGTTATTGGACTTATAATCACTTTACGCAAAATCATGCTGCCAGCGCATATCATATGGACGTCCAACCGGGATACCTGGTACAGCCATATATCAATTGGGCCGAAGAGTATAAAGCGGATGGGGCGATATTTCATCCTTTGATGTCGTGCCGACCGGTTGGCTATACGATGATTCATACGAGTAATTTATTAAATAAATTAGTAAATGTTCCTTCAATAATGGTTGAAGGTGATATGGTAGATTTAAGGGTTTTTAATAAACAGGAAGCCAAAGACAGAGTGGCTGCATTTTTGGAAACTATGGATTTCTACCGAGATATAAGAGCAGAAAAACGTATAACTAAGTAAAAAATAGATTCTTTGTATCAATTAGTGAGCAGCTTATAAGAGGTGGACAAATCATGTATAGTGACAAGGTATTGACAGGAATAAAAAGGGCGGAATACATATACTTAAATAGAAGCGAGGAAATATTCAAAATCAAACAACAAGGAAAAAAGGTAATAGCCTACTTTTGTTGTTACCCTCCATTGGAGCTTTTGACTTCATCAGGTCTGGTCCCTGTAAGAATACTAGGAGATATAAAGGAACCAATTACGGAAGGTGGCAAACATTTGCCTCCCATTATGTGTAACTACATTCGAAGCTGCTTGGATTGCAAACAAAAAAATAACTATGACTATTCTGACGGTGTTATAGGATGCCACTCTTGCGACGGAATTGAAAGAACGAGCCATATATGGTCAAATCTTGCGAAACCGGAAAGTTTTTCATTTTTTCTGGACATTCCACACACATTGAATAAAAATGCGGTGGATTTCTTTGTTCTACAGTTAAAATATATGAAAAATGCGCTTGAGCAATTTACAGGGACCAAAATATCTTCCGAGAAATTATTAAAAGAAATTGAACTTCATAATAAAACTAGAAAACTGGTAAGAGTTCTATATGATATGCGAAAACTCGATCCCCCGAAAATTAGTGGATCTGATTTATTAAAGGTCCTGGTAGCGGTAATGACAGTGCCGGTGGAAGAAGGAAATGCCCTTCTTATAGAAGTTATCAAGGAAGTCAATAATTTGAATACTGCTAAAATAGGGAAAAAGCCAAGGCTACTGATATGGGGATCGATAATTGATAACTTCGAGATGATTCAATTGATTGAAAGTAGTGGAGCTGACGTCGTTATCGATGATTCAGCTATTGGAACCAGGTCATACTGGCATGATGTAAAATTAGATGATGATCCTATTAATGCGATAGCGGATCGGTATCTTGTTAAAGTAGAATGCCCGTGTTCATTTAAAGAAGCAAAAAAAACATTTAATGCTGATAATGAAAACCGTTTCGGATATATAAATGAATTAATCAAAGATTGGAAGGTTGATGGAGCTGTATTGTATATTATTAGAAATTGTGACCCTCACGGTTTCGAAATCCCTGCAATAAAAAGTTACTTTGAATCACGAGGTATTCGGACCATAATTTTAGAGCATGATTATACAAATAGTTCCATCCCACCTTTGAAAACAAGAATGGATGCATTTATTGAAATGTTTGAATAGGAAGTTAATTAATAATATACATTGATTGTTTTGTAAATGACTTTATACGGTTAATGGGTAATGGGGGTAAGGATGGTTAATGTAAGCAGGAAAACGTTACAAGTAGCGAAACGAGCCGGATATTTCGGTAAAAAGATGTATATGCAGGCATTGAAGGCCAAGGAAGAAGGAAAACCGATCGCTTGGTCGATGGTCACATACAGTCCCGCGGACCTGATATTGAAAGCATTGGATGTTGAAATTCTATATCCGGAAAATTATGGAGCTTTTTGTGCCAGTAGACTTATGGCGGAGCAGTACTTGAAACATTCGGACGCCGAGGGGTTTCCGACCAGTCTTTGCGGCTACGCCAGGAATGGGATAGGATATACCAAAGTATTTTCGGATAACAATTTTATCATCCCCGAAAATGCACCCGGCGGAGGTATGGCGAAACCAATTGTTCTGGTGGGTTCAGGAATATTATGTGATACCAGATATAAATGGTTTCAAGCGTTGAGAAAATATCTGGACGTGCCTTTGTTCATTCTAGAAAATCCTCAACCTGGTGTGGAAGAATCATTTCTAAAGGGTGCTAAGAAATATAATATCGAGTTCATGGCTAATGAATGCAGAAAATTTATAATGTTTATGGAAGAACTGCTTGGCAGAAAAATGGACCTGGACAGATTGGAAGAACTGGCGTCAACCTTTGAAAAGACCCTCCGCCTAGCCCATAAAATTGATCTCGTACGAACGGCCGTGCCGTCTCCAATGCTCGGGCAGGACTTTTACTCATGTATGCTGCCCAGTTTTTACATGGCTTCAGACCCGGAAGCCCCCGCTTTTTTTGAGGAACTTTACAAGGAAGTCAAATACAGAGCAGATAATAAAATTGGGGCCATTCCAAATGAAAAATACAGGGTCATTTTCGCCGAAATACCACCTTGGCACACGATGAATTTTTTTGACGATTTGGCTGATGAATTTGGTATAGCCGTTGTAATGGAAGGATATGCTTACCATTTTAACACACCCCCGAACGAAGAAGATTTAGGAAATTCAAAAGATATTATCGAGCGCATATGCAAATGGTCATACCAGCATTTCACCGCCAATATGAATAAAGAGGCCCGAGATATGGGAGTTGCGCCGGCAGTGCCCCAGATATATATGAATTGGGCTAAAGATTACAAAATCGATGGCGCCATTTTTCATACCCTCTTGAGCTGCCGCCCGGCGGGATACACCATGCTCCATGCGGGGAATTTACTAAGAGAAAGAATGAAAATACCGTCTGTATTTATTGAAGGGGATATGGTTGATCTTAGGGTTTTCGATGTAAAGGCGGCAAAAGATCGTATCGCCGCATTTAGAGAAACGATGGATTATTATAGGGAATTACGGGAAAACATAAAGCAGGAATAGATATTTACGAAAATTTATATGTGATATATTTAGTTCAGTTTGACATCTTATTTATGGAGACAGGCATTTGCTTACAGCAGGCATAGACATCGGATCAGCCATAACAAAGATTGTTATAAGAGATCGGCATATATCAATCAAACAAGTGATAATGAAAACTTCCGCGGCACACCGGAGATTCGCGAACACCCTGATGGAGCAAATATTGGATGATGCTGGATTAAAGCTAAACGATATAGATTATATTGTAGCCACCGGGTACGGGCGAGTAAATGTTCCTTTCGCCGATAAGCAAATTACGGAAATAAAATGCCACATGAAAGGTGTGACCAGCCTGTTTCCGGAAGCGCGAACCATTATCGACGTTGGCGGCCAGGATGCAAAAGGTATTAAAACTAAAAACGGTCGAATCGAGAACTTTATTATGAATAATCGATGCGCTGCCGGAACAGGACGATTTCTCGAGATCATGGCCGACGTGCTGGGAGTGGATATAAAAGAGATCGGGCCCGAATCCCTAAAATCCGATGAACACATCAAAATCAGCAGTACTTGTAGCATCTTCGCCCAGCAGGAGGTTATAAGATATTTATCGGAAGGTATCAACTTCAGAAATATCTTAAACGGCCTGCATGATTCCGTCGCTTATAGAATTTCCAACATGGTTCGAACATTGGGTATTGAGAGAGAAATCGTCCTCACCGGAGGCGGCGCGAAGAACGTGGGGTTGATCAGGGCATTTGAAGACAGGTTGGGAGAGCCGATGCTTATCCCTGATGAGCCTCTGATTACCGGGGCCCTTGGTGCTGCCGTCTTGGCCCGAGAAGAATTGATAAAGGGTAATGTTGCAGATAAAAACAACCGAAAATTAATCGAATCGAAGTTTTTTACTACAGATAGCAATTATGAATAGTAACAAAAATGATATACACGCCTTGAAGAATAGTATAACCGCTGGAATCGATATTGGATTTGTTTTTTCTAAAGCGGCGATTGTAAAAGGTTCGGACTTATTGTATTCCTGTTATATATCTTCGGGTAATAATTATAAAAAAAGTGCAAAACACGTTTTGGAACAGGCGATCGAAGGTGCCGGAGTCGCCTTTGATGAAATAGATTCAATTGTCAGTACAGGATGCGGCAGTACTTTGGTTCCATACGATCATATCAGAATATCCGATATTAACTGTCAGGCTCGGGGTATAAATAGATTATTTGAAAATGCCCATACCTTGATTGAAATTGGAGGGCAAGCGGCCAAGGTTATAAATATAGATACTCAGGGAAGGGTTATAGGTTTTAATATCAGCGAAAAATGCGCGACCGGGAGCGGCAGCATATTAAATATTCTTATGAAAATATTTGGTATTCAATTCGAACAGCTATGCATTCTATCAGCTCAATCGCAAAAGCCCTCCAATTTTACTACAAGTTGTACTGTTTTTCTTGAAACAGAAATCATTTCACGTATTGCTGAAGGTGAAGAAGTCGCTGATATCATTTCCGGCATTTACAAAACGATAAGTGATAAAATTGGGAATATGAACAGCGGCCTTAACCTTGTCGAAGACTGTGTGTTCACCGGAGGAGGGGCCAAGGATATTAATTTGAAAGATGTTTTGGAAAAAAAGATGGGAGTTAAATTATATATTCCAAAAGAACCGCTTACCACTTGTGCCTTTGGAGCGGCTCTATTGGCTCAAAAAAATATCATGGAGGTTAAATGCACTTGATCGACAAAAACAATAATTTCTATAACAATAAAAACAATTAATTATTAAGGAGGCCAATATGGCTGAGGAAAAAGCCGTTCAATTACCAGAATGGTCAACTGCCGTTAGTGATGTAGGATTTAACAAGATTAACATCAGAGGGTACCCTTTGGTCGATCTGATCAAGAACGCTTCTTTTTCTGAAGTGGTTTATCTTACCATACGAGGTGAACTACCCAGCCGGAATCAAGCCCGGGTAATGGATGCCGTTCTATGTGGCATCGTCGACCACGGGTTTTTCACCCCCACGTCGGTGGCCGCCCGAATTATCGCATCTGCCACGCCCGAGAGCATCATCGCCGGAATCGCAGGCGGGTTGTTGACCGTGGGCTCCCTTACGGTTTCACCTCAGGATACCGCCGAGCTTATTCTGGGTGCTTATGAAGTAATGAAAAGCCAAGGTCTATCCATTGAGGAAACCGGGAAAATAGTGGCCCGTGAAATGGTTGATCAGAAGCAAAAGGTTCCCGGGCTTGGGCACCCGCTTCACCCGAACGGCGATCCACGAGCCGCTGCCTTGAAAGAGGTCGCTAAAGAAAACGACATTTGGGGAGAAAAGGCACAACTTTATGAGGAAATACATCGATCTTTTCTAAAGCTTATCAAAAAATCGCTCCCGATCAATATTGACGGCATGATGGGATGCGTATTGACCGAGTTGGGATTTCAGCCCAAGGAGATGGCCGGCATCGCCGCCATGTCATTTTTACCAGGGATTATCGCCCATACGGTCGAAGAGACACAGAAATTGAACCTCAGGGTGGTTTTCGGTACCTACACAGGCGCTCCTGAACGGAAGCTGGCGGTCGACTGACCGGTTCATTTGCATCCAACATCTAAGGAAGGGATTCAAGCGATGAAATATTTTGATGACTATCAAATCGGCGACCAGGAAATCAGCAGGGCGAGGACCGTGACGGAAACGGATATTGTTTTATTCGCCGCCTTTAGCGGGGACTGGTACCCCCTGCACACGGACGCCGAATTCGCAAAGAACACCCCATTCGGCGAACGCATCGCTCATGGTTTCCTCGTCTTGACCATCGCCTCCGGACTGATGCCTTTGACCGAAATGGCCATCGTCGCATTTTACGGGATGGATAAAGTCCGGTTTACCGGCGCTACCAAGATTGGAGACACGATTCACGTCGAGATGGAAGTGTTGGACAAAAAGGAGCATGACGGAGGTATGGGTCTGATTGCATTCAAGCAATCCATTAAAAATCAACGAGGTGAGGAGGTCGCCCTCTCCACGATTAAAGTGCTTTTATCCAAAAATGTCAAGGATGGAGTAAAGTAGGCTGCCGGGCGGGGAAAAAATTATAACATTGAGGCCGATGATAATCAGGGGGCCTGAAAGCCCCCTGATAAGTCTTGAAGGGGCCATCAGGTCTTGTTTCTTTTTCGTTTGAAACCCTTTTCCATGGTATGAATGACCATTCACATGATTCTCCAACTGCAAAATCCGGATATAAGCCGCGCTCAAAGCCCATGATTCCGGCCGAACCGTAGTCCCTGGCCGGACGCACGGCCGAGCGCCTGGGCCCCCGGGTCCAAGACCGGGGCGATGATCTGCCCTAGGGCCGGTTGATCCGTCCCCAAGGCCTTTTCAAGGCCCAGGCGCTCAAGTGAAGACGCCCCCCCGCTCTGACCTTTTGCCAGGCTCATGTCTTCAGTTGGACCCAGGGCCGACAAGGCGCTTTGTGTTACTGCATTTCCGGCATGACGGCTTGCACAACGGAAGGTCCCTTGCCTGGACGAGCCATTTTTTTGTGGTATGGTCTCTTTTTCCTGCGTCATCTGTTATATTCAATGAAATAAGGGCATGCTGCCGCCTTCTCCCGCGGGAAGCGGTTTTCAAATCCAGGCCCGACTTGTAATCTGGGAGAATACGATGAAGCCATGGAAACCGGCCGGCGCCGGTATGGGAACAAGCATGAGCAATCGGTGGTTCGGTGCGGCGCTTGCGGTTCTCATGGTTTGGATGTGCCCGACGGTCTTCGGGGCCGTTCCGGCCCGGGCCGGGGACAAGGCGGCCGACCGGGCGGGTCTGATTGAATCCATTAAGGAGCGGGGCGGCGTCCGTGTCATCGTCCGCCTGGACGTTCCGAACGTCGGGACTCTGACCCGGGCTTCGACAAAACACAAGGGGATATCCCCGGGGCGGACGGCGAGTATCGAGGCCCGGGAGGCGGACGCGGTCCTGCTTTCGAGCATTACCGCCGCAACCGACCATCTCCTGGCCCGAATGCCGGTCGGCAACGTTTCGGTTACCGCCCGTTTCAACTACCTGCCACTCATCGGGCTCTTCGTGGACGGGGACGGGCTGCGGGCCCTGGAAGCGTTGCCCGAGGTCTTGTCCGTGGTCGAGGACATGCCCGTGCGCGTGCCGGATACCCGGAGCGAAACCGGACCGTCCGCTCCCCGGGACACCACCTACAATGCCCTGATCGGCGCGGACCAGGCCTGGAGCCAGGGCTACACCGGCCGGGGATGGTACGTGGCCGTCCTGGACACGGGCATCCGCTCCACCCACGAGATGTTTGCCGGCAAGACCATTGTCGAGCACTGTTTCAGCACCAATAACGACGGATGGGGCTCCTATTCCGCCTGTCCCAACGGCCAGGAGGAGCAGGACGGACCCGGTTCGGCCGGAATTGTGGATTCGAGATTCGACCACGGCACCCACGTGGCCGGAATCGCGACCGGCAAGGCCGAGACGGAAAAAGGCGTGGCCATCGAGGCGAACATTGTGTTCGTCCAGGTCTTTTCCTGGTTTCCGGACTATGGCGAGTTGTTGAGTTGGTATTCCGACCAGCTCAAGGGGCTGGAGTGGGTATACGGCCGGCGGCACGACTACCCCATCGCCTCGGCCAACATGAGTCTGGGCGGCGGGAGTTACAGCGCCTACTGCGAGGGCGACATCCGAGAGGAAGCGATCGATCTGCTCACCGCCGCCGGGATCGCCGTGACCATTTCCACGGGCAATGACGCCTACTGCGCTTCTCTTAGCGCCCCGGCCTGCGTGGAATCGGCCGTGGCCGTGGGCGGTTCGGATACGAATGACAACATGTACCGGTACAGCAACTGGCTGGCCGGCGGTCACGTGGACCTGCTGGCGCCGGGAGTCAGGGTCAAGTCGGCCGGGGCGGACAACGACGCGAGCTACCGGTTCAAAAACGGCACATCCATGGCCGCGCCCCACGTGGCCGGGGCCTGGGCCATTTTGAAGCAGAAACGACCGGATGCCGGCGTGAGCGAACTTCTGGCCGCGCTCCAGTCCACGGCCCGCCCGGTCAACATCGAGGCGTACTACTGCACCGGGGCGGGCACGGTGGATCGCCGCATCCAGATCGACGCGGCCCTGATCGATTTGAACCGCCCCCCCGCGGCCGGCGCCGGAAACGATCAGACCGTGGTCGAGGGCGCGACTATTACTCTGAACGGGGCCGGTTCGAGCGACCCGGACCCGGGCGACAGCCTGGCCTATGCCTGGGTCCAGACCGGCGGCTCGCCCGCCGTGATCCTGTCCGATCCCGCCGCGATCGCTCCGACCTTTGTCTGCGCCCTGGACCCGGGCGCCGCATCCGCCACCCTGGACTTCCGGCTCACGGTCCAAGACCCGGCCGGAGCCCAGGCGGCGGACGACGTGTCCGTGACCGTGAACTCGAACCAGATCACGGGGTTTCCGCCCGGAACCGTGGCCACGACCACGTCCACGGGAAAGAGCGTCGGCGTTCAGCCGGGCGCCGGGGACCTGGTGGCCCTGGCCAGCGTCGACCCGAACGATCTGCCCGCCGGTTCCGACAAGCCCGCCTATCTGCCCTTCGGCCTGATCCGGATGGACGTAAAGACCCCGACGCCCGGCGCCACTATCGACGTCACGGTCTATCTTTCGTCCGTCGCGCCCGTGGGCATGGGCTGGATCATGTACAGCCCGGCCCTGGGCTGGTACGATTTTTCCGACCACGCCGTGTTCAGCCTGGACCGCAGATCGGTCGTCCTGACCCTGACCGACGGCGGACCGGGCGACCACGACGGTCTGGCCGACGGAATCATCCATGATCCGTCCGGACCGGGCAGTCTGCCCGGAACCGTCGCCGCCGGCTCACCGCCTCAACCGGCCGGCGGGGAAGGCGGCTGCTTCCTCTCCCATACCGACGTCCCGTAAACCCGCCGGCCGGGACGATTACCGGTCTTCGTCCGGCATGGCGCGCCATGCCCGCCATGCACGGAAAATGCCCGCAAACGCTCCGACCGATACATCGCTGCCGGGGTAGTGCCTGGCGACCAGAACCCGCGATACCCCCGCCCAAAACGGCCAAGGCAAAAAACCGCCCGCGGGCTCCGAGCCAAAGTATGGGCCGGGTGGTTATGGTGGAAAAAATGCGTACCGTATGCCCCGAGGGAAAGGGATGCATGTCATCCTGCAAACAGCCGGGAATTGTACCAATCATGGTTCGCTATCAGACTGGCCGCTTGACCCGCGGCATACCGGGCGCTTCCTTGCAATTCCCGGGCGACGGCTTCCACCGGCCTGCCCGCCAGGAGAAAAAGAATCGCCGCGGTTATCGCCGGGACCATTGCGGCCGGACCGGCCGCGATCAATAGCATGCATTCCATCCCGATACTCCCGGTTGGACCGGACATTGCGGACATCTATCGTAATTGATGTAAAAGAGGTACGATGTAATGGGCGTTCCCCAAATGAAAGGCGTTTTTGATTCGGGATTTGGCGATGGCCATACCGGTTCCGGTCGGTATGAGGTATTAACCCGGTGAGAAATCCGGTTCAACCGGTTGGGAATTACGGTTCCCACCAAATCGGATTAGGTGGTTAGTTTATTGAACCGCCTGATAAATATCATTAAATATCAGTGCCGGGATCACCCGGACAAGGTCGTTCTCTACTATCCTCCTTAATATAACCCGGGGTGTTTCACCAATATTCGGCGACGCAGTACAAGCCGACTGCACCATATCCGGGGTATAAACCGGGCCGTCGCCGGGAGATTCAGGCAATGATATTGATATAGGCCTGAAATCATCTGACGCATGTCTCCCGCCCCATACCGGCGGCTTCTGTATTGATTGACATTCAGGATCAGGTGAAATAGACTTGATCCATACTCAGGTCTTGCCCGAATTGTCGTTCCCATCCAGCCTCGCCCCGTGACGACGGAAGGTAAGTATTGGAAAGATATTCCCCGCCATTTCGCGGTTGTTGGCCGGCCCTCGGGGGCTGAAATCACAGGCCGTTGTTTCTGTTTTTCGGCGAGAATCCAACCGGGTAAAGACAGTAAATATAAATGTCATGTCCGCCCCAATAGAATGAAGTGTTTTAACAAACCGGTCGGGCCGGGAAAGGAGGATATCCATGAAAAAAGTCTTGGCCTTTTTGGGGTGTATTCTGCTCGCAATTTCGCTGAATGTGGTACCGGTTCTTGCCGACCTGGTCGCCAGGCATTCCCTGGGTGAACAAAAGGTCCTGGTCATCATGGCGAAGTTTCCGGACGTTCGCCCCTCGGTCCCGGTCGACCGGATGCGGGCCAAGTATTTCGACAAACTGGACCGCTACGTCCGGGCCGCGTCGTACGATCAGGCCCGGGTCAGCGGCGAGATGACGGACTGGTATACCCTGCCCCATCCGGTCGCCCATTACAAACTCTCCCGGCACAACCTGTCCGTGGACAACGACCGGGTAACCAACCTGATTCAGGACGCGGTGGACCTGGCCGATCGCGATCACGACATCGGACGGTACGCCATGATTTTCATATCCCTGGGAGCCAGACTCCAGGACTACGGCATGATGGGGCTTTGCGGGTACCCGGGCATGCTGGGCTGGAGCCGGCAACTACCCATCAAGGCCCGGCACAGCGGGGCGGAAATCCCGGGCGGCGTGGCCATTTACTGCGAACCGGCGCATTTTGGGGGTGGTCTTCCACGACATGGCCCATATCCTGGGAGGGGTCCAGGATGGCCGCCGGGTGCTGCCCTGTCTGTACGATCACGATCTCCAGGCCAAACCGGGCCGTTTCAGGAACCACTATCAGTTCTACCTGATCAACGTGGGCTACTTCGACCCCATGTCCTGCCATTTTTACGGATTGAAAAACCCGCCGCCCGGGCTTTGCGCCTGGTCCAGGATGCGGCTCGAGTGGATGAAGCCGCGAAGCGTGAAAGAAGTCCCTCGAGGGCAAACGATGCCGATACGGCTGTTGCCCCTGGCCGGCAATCCGTCCGGCGTGCAGGCGGTCAAGCTGCCGGTGGACCGGAGCACCTATTTCCTGATCGAAAACCGCCAGCCCATGGGATCGGACCTGAACCTGCCCTCGCACGGGGTCCTGATCTACCGGGCGGACGACCAAGTCGAGGAATGCCGTCACGGACGGGCCCCGGTCAAGCTCGAACCGGCCGACGATTCCGCGCCCGAACTCAAGGGAGCGCCGTTCACCATGGCCGGCCGGTCCACCTATCGGAACGACCGGCACGGCGTCCGGGTCAGGCTGTTGTCCCAACAGGGTCCGGCCTATCGGATCGAAGTGTCGAACGGGCGCTGAAAACCGGTGCAGCCGGGCGGATCAATCGACCGGGTCAAATCAGCCGGGACTCCCGCCCCTGCCGGTAGCGGTCCTCGATCAGGCGTTTGAGCCGCTTGCCCGTGGGGGTTCTGGGCAGTTCTGCCTCGAAGTCGACCGTGGCCGGGCGCTTGATCCCGGCCGGCCGGCTCCGGCAATAGGCGATCAGTTCATGTTCGCGCCGCGGGCCGGCATGGTCCCGGTTCTCGAGTTGGACCGCGGCCTTGACTTCCTCGCCGAACTCTTCGTGCGGCACGCCGATGACCGCCGCGTCCACCAACCTTGGGTTGCATGACCGGAACGTTTTCCGCCTCCTGGGAATAGATATTCACGCCCCCGGAAATGATCATGTTGCTTTTTCGGTCCGTCATTTACGGATAGCCCGCTTCATCCACGTACCCCGCATCCGGCCAATATCCATTGCAATGCGGTTGCGAGGAGACATGAAAAATGTCGACTGCAAAATTCGGGATAAAAAAACGCCCCGGGGCGAACCGAGGGGCGTTTCAGAAGCAATCCGATCCGGCCATCAGCCCTGGTTGTACTGATCGACCAGGACGAACTTGGTCACCTTGCCCGTGGCGGTTCTGGGCAGGGGCCCTTCCACCCAGATGAACTTTTTGGGAACCTTGAAACCGGCCAGGTTTTTTTTGCAGTACGCGGTCAGTTCCTCGTCGGTCGTCTGGACGCCCGGGGCCTTGATCAGCACCGCGGCGACCATCTCGCCCCAGGTGTCGTGGGGCAGGCCGATGACCGCGCAGTCGGCCACGGCCGGATGCTTGAGCAGCATGTCCTCGACTTCCACGGCGAAAACGTTCTGGCCCCCGGAAATGATCATGTCCTTGACCCGGCCGGCGATATACAGGTGCCCGTCCTCGTCGAAATATCCGATGTCGCCGGAATGGAACCAGCCGTCGACAAAGGTCTCCCGGGTTTTGGCCTCGTTCTTATAGTATCCCGCCGTGGCCGTGGGGGACTGCATGATGATCTCACCGCGTTCGCCTTGGGCGACGTCGCGGCCTTCGGGGTCGATGATCCGGATTTCGGCGGTGAATATCTGCTGTCCCACGGAATCGGGTTTTGCCTCTTTGTCTTCCGGTTTGGCCAGAACCACGGCCCCGGTTTCCTGCAAGCCGTAATACTCGTACATATGGGGGCAGATTGCCTTTTTGACCTGCTCCCGGATGGCCGAAGGCAGGGGCGATCCGGCGAAGACCAGGGCCCGGAGCGAACCGAGGTCGTGTTCCTTGACCTGGGGCAGGGACAGGATCAGGGCGGCCATGGTCGGGACCCAGTTCGAGATGGTCACCTTTTCCGACTGGATCAACCCCAGGGTCTCCAGCGGATTGAACTGGTGGAGCACGTTGCGGGCCCCGGTGTACACGCCCATGAGAATCCAGGCGAAACCGACCCGGCCGAAGGCCGGGAACACGGTCAGGAGCACGTCGTCCCGGACCAGGTCCAGGGCGCCGGCAAAGATGGGAAGCTGGGCGTTGTTGTAGTGGGTCAGGAGATAGGCCTTGGGCAGACCGGTGGTGCCGGAAGTCAGGTTCAGGTACTGGTGGTCTTCCTCCGAGACCGTCACGGGCGGCTCCGCTTTCGAGGATTCGGCAACCAGTCGTTCATAGTCGTGGGCGAACCCGGGCCGGCCTTCTCCCAGGCCCACGAAATACTCGATTCGGGGCAGGGCCTCGCGGACCTGGCCGGCGATTTCCGAAAACCAGGGGTCGAAGATCAAGGCTTTGGCCTCGCAGTAATCCATCAGTTCGATCATCTCGGCCGGGGCCAGGCGGTAGTTCAAGGGGATGCCCAGCACGCCGATCTTGGCCAGGGCGAAATAGATTTCCGCGATTTCCACCCGGTTGGTGCACAGAAACGCGCAGGCGTCGCCTTTTTTCAGACCCAGGCCCAGGAGGCCGTTGGCCAGCCCGTTCACCCGCTGATTGGTCTGGCCGAAGGTGAAACGGCGGCCGGTGGACGTGCAGAAAAACGATTCGCGGTCGCGATAGCGTATGGCCGCCACTTTCAGAAAGTTGCCGACGGTCAGTGTTCCCGTTGCCTTTTGACCCATGATCAGTCTCCTTCCAATTCGGATAAATATGAATGACTCGTCGAAACAGCGGAGAGGACGCCCCGAAGGACCCGGGCCGCCTCGGGGCGGCCCGTATTTTTCCTTCGCATCAACGGATCAGCGCCCCGCGGGTCGGGGCTAATGTTCTCTGGATTCCAGAAATTCCTTGACAATGGCCTTGTGATCCGGGGACTGGAGCATGACGGCCTGGTGGGAGGCCTCCCATTCCATGACTTCAGGCAGGCTCCGGTCGAAACTCCCCACCAGCCCTTCCTTGATCAAAGCCAGGGCCCGGCCGGATTTTTCGACCAGCTTCGAGGCCAGGCAGTCGACTTCGCGGTCCAGGTCCCGGTCGGGCACGCATTTGTAGATCAGACCCATGGCCGCGGCCCGGGGGC
>JAHJTB010000539.1 GCA_018830135.1 Pseudomonadota bacterium
CCTGGTGTTCGGCCATGTTGATCCACTGGTTGGTGATCGGCCGGGGCGCGGTCAGCAGGCCCTTTTCTTCCCTCCGGTCGGTGATGAGATAAAAGGGATGGTTGCCGCGAGGGCAGTATTCCTCGCAGGCATAGCAGGTGGCGCAGTCCCTCAGGACGGGCGAGTCCTCCCCGCGGATGACTTTCATCATCTCGGCATGGGCGGTCTCCCGGTCCAGGTCCATGTACTGGCATTTGACCAGACAGTCCGCGGTGGGACAGGTGGCGCAGATGCGTTCGTCAAACTCCAAACTCATTTCAACCTCCCAATCTGTCGAGATGATGAGAGCCCGGCTCTATGGATGTCCCAAATCCAGGGCTTCGAGTCTCGCCGGAGACGGGGCGCCGGTTTGGACCTCCCATCCCCGCTCTTCATAATAGTCGTCGATGAGTTGCTCCATGTCCTCCCGGCTCAGCCTCCTCCGGCGGTAGTAGTCCATGAGAACCAGTTCCATGCCGCCGGACCGGAGGGGCTCGAACCATCGGTCGGGCACGGTGTCGTCCGAGCGGTTGAATCCTTCCCGGGTGTTGACCATCTTGTCCAGGTTCCAGATCATTTCCCCGAAACGGGACAGTTCATCGGGCGTGACCGGATCGCCGGTGGCCAGGGTGTACAGTTCCGCCAGGGTCTGGGAATCGTAGTTCATGGCCACGGCTTGTCGGGAACAGATACCGAAGATGTTGAAGACGCTGAAACGGTCCTCGATGTATTTGGTGAAGCGGGCCATGTTCAGGCCGTCGGGGTGATCGAAGATGCGGGTCACCGCCTCTTCCGGCACGCCGATGCGCTGGCAGTGCCGCTTGATCTGATCCAGGGGCCGGCCCGGCACAAAGGAGGTCGGCCCCAGTCCGGGCACCACGTGGGCCCCGCCGCGGGTGTTGACGATGGCGGTAAAGGACTCGGTTCCAAAGATCATGCGCGGATCGAAGACGATATAGGACCCCTTGATCTGGACCGCATGTTTCCCGGCCCGGGGGCCGAACTGCTTGATGGCCGCCGGATATCCGTCGACCAGGACGCCGCCCAGGCCTTCCTTGGCGGCCATCTGTTCGAGCAGGGTCCTGGCCGTTTCGAAGTCCCGCTTGAGATGCAGGCCCATGGTCTCCCGCTCGGTGATCACGCCCTGATCGAACAGGTGGATGGCGAAGTTGATCAGGTCCGAGGCGGCGATTTCGTCGATGCCGAACCGGTTGGCCATGTCGGTCAGCTTGATGCCCCGGCTGTAGTCCCCCAGATCGAGCTGAAGGCCCCAGGAGATGGCCGCCCCGTCAAAGTGGGAGACATGGGTCGTAAATCCTTTGAAGTCCCCGTCTTGGGCCTGGATCACCTTTTTGCAGGCGATGGGACAGGAGGGGCAGGCCACGGAGGCCTTGCGGACCTTTTTGAGCACGCCCACGCCGTAAAGTTCGTTGGCCTGGCCCGGCGGCGACAGCTCGCTCCAGTACTTGATCGGCATGGTCAGATTCGGGAAGGACTCCCAGGAGTACATGGTGCTCAGCTTCATCCAGCGCTCGCGATGGGGGTAGTTCTTGACCCCTTCGATCAGCCTGGAGGTCAGCTTGCGGAATCCTTTGGGGTCGGCGACCTCGACGCCCCGGCTCCCGGAAGCGGCCACGGCCTTCAGGTTCTTGGAACCCATAATGGCGCCCAGACCGCCCTTGCCGAGCGAAGCGACCTTGTCGACGTAGGCGAAGGAGAGGTTGCCCAAGTTTTCCCCGGCCTGGCCGATGGCCATGACGCCGGCCCGCTCGCCATGCTCCGCCCAGAGGCGGTCCGTGGTGTCGAAGATGTCCAGGCCCCAGAGGTGAGAGGCCTTGCGAATCTCGATCGTATCGTCTTGAATGGACAGGTAAACGGGTTCGGGTGACCGGCCGGTGATCACCAGATAGTCGTACCCGGCCCATTTGAGCTGGTGGCCCAGCCCTCCCCCGGCGGCGGCCGTGGACACCGTGCCGTTGAGCGGTATTTTTGCGGTCACGAAAATTTTCGACGCGCCCGGGGCGTTGGTGCCGACCAGGAGTCCGCTGCCGAATATGACCGGATTTTCCGGCGACAGCGGGTCGACCTCCGGCCGGATCAGGTCCCAGGCCAGTTTCAGGTTGATGCCCCAGCCGCCCGCGTAACGTTTCGCCCAGGCCGGGTCCAGGTTTTCCTTGCGAATTTCTCCGGAGCCGAGATGGACGTAAATAATCCTCCCGGCCGATCCTCCACCGGACATCAGACCGCCTCCTCGATGGCCTCAAGGGTGCCATACACGCAATGCTCGATGCACAGCTTGCAGGCCGTGCATTCTTCCGTAAAATGGATTTCGCGCTTGTCCTGAGAACCGCCGATCATGATCCTGGCCCGAGCGGGATTGAACGAGTCGGCGTAAACCAGCGAGCAGATGAGCTGACAGTTCAGACACCCGGTGCACTTGTCCGGATCGATCAGCACCTTGTCATTGTTGGGGTCCCTGTGCGGCATACGGCTCTCTCCTTTTAATTTGGAAACGGTATCTCCCCCAATGACATGCGGGCCAGGTCGATGACGGAAACCAGGCCGGTCCCCAGTTTCCCGCACACGCCCCTCAGGGAAACTCCACACATCTGGCAGAGAAAGACCATGGCCTCCGCGCCGTGGTCCAGGGCGTCGCTGACGTTTTTCCGCTGCCATTCCCTGCCCCGCTCGTCCTGGCCTTCGAATCCCCTAATGGCCCCGCCGCAGCAGAGGGCCTTTTTCCGGTCGTAGACGCGGTCGACCCGTTCGACTCCGACCAGGCTGAAAAATTCGTCCAGGCTGTCCTCGAGTTCCGGGGTCAGCCGGGCGGAGCAGGGCCGCTGATAGGCGATCCTCCGGTTCAGCTTGTTGACCGAGGCCTGGCGGGCCTGGAGGTAGCCGATCATGTAATCGACGATATGCGTGGCTTTGAAGGGGACCTCTATTCCGAAGTCCCGGACCTTTCGGGTGACCATGGAGTAGCATTCGTCATGGAGAAAGACGATCTCCGGGGCATCGAGTCCGGCCAGGCCGTCGATAAAGGCCCGGGCGTTCTTTTCCGCCAGGCTGCCCTTGAAGGAATGGACCATGCCCATGTAGCAGAAATACTCCCCGCCCCAGACCACGGACATCCCCTCGAACATCTTGTGGCCGACGATTTCCGGGGGAACCAGGTCTTTCATGATGCACAGGGACAGAACCGGTTTCGAGGGGTCCTTCCGCTCCACGCCGACGGGCTGGTTTATAAAATGATCGAAAAGGGCCCGGGACGCGTCGGTGACCTTCACGGAACCCTGTTTTTCCTGAAGCGAATTGATCAGATCGAACGGGTCGGCCCCTTTTTCGCAGTACTCGACGCATCCCAGGCAGGTGACGCAGTCCTTGAGGATGTCGGCCGACCGGCCTTCTATCAGGGCGGTAATCTCACGGATTGCCTTTTCCCGGGAATAGTCCACATAATGGCATTCCACCAGACAGTCGCCGCAGAGGTCGCATTTCGAACGGTCAAACATGCCCTCCCCCTTTCATGTTGCAACCGGCTCCCCACCATATTATTGCCATACAGTCTTGGACCGGCGGTTCTCCGATGACGGAAAACCATGCCCATCGGCCATGTCAGTCCTCGACTTCGAAAATCCCCATACAGTATTCGTCCCCCTTGGGTATGTAGTGAGTGAAGGTGCACCGGGCCTTTGGATTGGCGGTCCGCATCAAGGCCGTGCCCCAGGCGACCATGAAGCGGCTGCAAAACTCGGGGGCGTACCCCTTGGACAACGGCTTGGCCAGGGGGCAGGCCGGAATCTTCTTGGCCGCCCTTTTCGGCGTCTTTTCCACATACTCCCACTCGTAGCCCATGATGGTGTCCGCGTAATCCACCAGCCGGCTCAAGGCGATGGCGTCCGGTTCGCCTTCCGGCATTCCGACCACGGGCAGGATGGCCTTGCCCAGTTTGGTGCCGACCTCGTAAAAGGCCTGCTCGAATTTGTCCAGAATCTTCTCCCCGCATTCCTCCACGGCCACGTTGATCAGCAGTCCGATAAACCGGGTCAGGGTTTCCGTCTGCATCTGGTGGCGCTGCTCTTCGGTAAAGCCTTGCATGTCATGCTCCTTTTATCTTCCGTCGCACACCGTTATCCGCGAAATGAAACCAGATCGTTGTCCCCGAGGAATTCCATGAAAAGTCCGATGCTCGCCAGCCCGAGCCCCCGGCGTTTCCGCCGGTGTTCCACGCCCATGAAAGGCGGACCACCCACGATGTCCGGACAGGCGCTCGAACCGGAGTTTTCTTCTCAGCCGGGCAGCTTGATTTTAACCTCGCAGCAGTCGTCGCCGTAGGCCAGACACTTGGCCTCGGAAAACGGAGTCAGTTCCACATCCGGGTTGTACAGTTTGAGGGTCTCGTCGGCCACGCCCCACAGGAACCGGCCGCAGTAGTCGGGGAACTGCTTGAAGACCTCACAGGCCACGCAGGATTCCTCGAGCTTGGTGGCCCGGTTCGGCCCGTCCTCCACCCAGCGGCCCTCGACCCCGGACAGGCCGTCCTCGAAGTCGAAGATACTGCCCAGACTGCGCGCGTTTTTCGGGTCCTCGACCAGGAATTTCATAAGCGGGGCGCGATACTCGGCAAACTCCCGGGCCGCCTTTTCCAGGGCCTGCCATCCTTTTTCGCCAAAGGCCTCGACCACGTTCCTGACCATGAGCATGGGCAGCCGGGCGGCATACCCCTGCAGGACCGAAATCCTGGCCTGTTTCATTGCCGCTTTTTTCTCTTCGGTCATCCTTCACCTCCCATATTCAGGCCGCCCGAACGCCGTCCCGGCGTTTTGATTCGCATTCGTCATAAGGCGATCGTCGGCCTGAGGCTATTTCAAGTCACCCAGGTCCAGTTCTTCGAGTTTTTCCGGCGTGGGCAGGCCGGTCTCCCGGTCCCATCCGCGCTCGTCGTAATAGTCGGCCATGGGACCTTCCAGGTCCTCGCGGTTCAACCGGTTCTTGCGATAATAATCGTAGAGCGGATACTTCCGGCCGTCCGCGCCCTCGAGCGGCGTAAACCATATGTCCGGCGGCCGGTCGTCCTTGCGATCGAATCCCACCTTGGCATTCAGGACCCGGTGGACGTTCCAGGCCCGTTCGGCCCCCTTCATCAGTTCGGCCGGAGAGGTCTCGATTCCGGTCAGGGTCTGGTAGAGGTCGACGATCGTATCGATATGGTAGAAACGGCTGACCGGCGCCCGGAGGCACATGCCCAGGCAGTCCCACAGCGAATACCAGTCCTGGGAGTACCGGGTGAAGCGTCCCACGTTCCAGGAATCCGCACTGACGATCCGGTCCAGGGTGTCCCGGGGGATGCCCATTCTCTCGCCGTGCCGGCTGAACTGCCCCGGCTCCTTGCCCGGGACGTAACCGGGCCCACCGCCGCCGGCCGGATAGGCCCCCCTGGGATCGGTCAACTGGGTCATGGGCATGGTCCCCAGACCAATGACCCGGGGGTCCACATGGGGGGAACGCCCCTTGATGTGGACGGCGTATTTTTCCACGCCGCGCCCCAGCCGGCGGGCCGTCTCCACAATGCCTTCGGCCATGAGATCGCCAAGTCCCTCCCGGCGGGCCGTCATCCCGGCCGTTCGCACCATGGTCTCGAAGTCCTCCTTCAATTCGAGGCCGGTGTCCTCCAGGGTGATAATTCCGCGTTCATACACATGGACCAGCATGGACAGCAGAAACCCGAAATTCATCTCGCATATCCCGTACCGGTTGAGGAGGTCCGCGAGCTTGACCGACATGCCGTACGCTTCTTCCAGACTGTCCACGCCGAACCTTCTGAGCAGCATGCCCGAGACGTAGGAGGTCAGGCCGGCGTACCGGCCGTGCTGGACCCGGACCCGCTCCTTGTCGCCCATGGGACAGCCGGGGCAGGCCAGCATTTTCGTGCATCCGGCGTGCAGGGCCAGGAGCTGGTTGCGTTCGTCCTGGTTCAGTTCGTTGAAATCGATCTTGTTCCAGTTGTCGTAGGGAAAGGCGGCGAACTGGGACGCCGAGACCTCGCCGCTGAAACCGATCCGGAGCAGAAAGTCCCGGCCGGGCCACTTCATCATCCTGTCGAGCAGATTGGAAACGATCTTCATCAGACCCTGGCGGTCCGCCGGTTTGATGCCCCGGGTCCCTTCGACGGCCAGGATGGCTTTGAGGTTTTTCGAGCCCATGACCGCGGGCAGGCCGCCCGAACCCAGGGTGCCCCCCTTGTCGATCTGGGCCACGGATATCTTGACCAGGTTTTCGCCGGCCTGGCCGATGGGGATGATCGAACACGGCTCGTGCCTCAATCTGAGTTCGTCCGCGGTATCAAAGGCGTCCCGCCCCCACAGGTCCCCGGCCTCGCACAGCTCGGCCCCTTCATCGTGTATCTTCAGATAGACCGGTTGGGGCGCCCGCCCCCGGATCACGACGTGGTCGAACCCGCAGGTCTTGAGCATCAGGGAGAACTTGCCCGCGCCGCTGGCCGTGGCAAAGGTGTTGTTGAGCGGAAACTTGGTCGTGGCCACCAGTTCGGAGCAGCCCGGAATCAGGGTGCCGCTGAAGGGGCCGGCCCCGAGAATGATCATGTTCTCGGGGCTAAGGGGGTCTGTCCGGGGCGGAATGAGGTCATAGGCCATTTTGTGGTTGATGCCCCGGCCGCCGACGAACTTCCTGACCAGTTCGAGATCGAGCGGCTCCGTCCACGTCTCGCCGCTGGTCAGGTCCACGTGCAGGATTTTGCCCGCAAAGCCATGGTAGCTCATATTGCCATCTCTCCTTTTGGCTTGCGGGGCTAGGCCGCCGCCTTCCCGAGTTGGATCAGGGCCCCGTACGGGCAGTGTCTGGCGCACAGACCACAGTTGTCGCATTTTTCGGTAAACGAGATTTCATACTCGTTTTCCGCCCCGACCAGACGGCGAATCCGGATGGCCGCCTTGGCCGGATTGAACTCCTTCTCGAAGCGTAAGGAACACCTCAAGGCACAGACCAGACAACCGGCGCACTTTGACGCGTCGGCCGAAATCGGCGGCCCCTTTTTTTTGTCTTCCATGACCCCTCCTCGTATTTTTCAGGACAGACCCGGGACGCGCCCGGCAACCGGCGTCGACGGCGCCGGGTCAGGCCAGCCACCGTTTCCTGCGCCGGTAATGCTTGATCTCCCGGTAACTCTTTCTCTGCCCCAGTTGGCTCAGCCCCAGATAGAACTCCTTGATGTCCTCGTTGTCTCTCAACTTGTCCGCCGGCCCCTCCAGCACGATTCTCCCGTTTTCCATGACGTAGCCGTGAGAAGCGACGTTTAGAGCCATAATGGCGTTCTGTTCGACCAGCAGGACCGAGGCGCCCTCCTCGGCGTTGATCTTTTTGATGATCCGAAAAATCTCCTCGACCAGGACCGGACTCAGCCCCAGGGAGGGTTCGTCCAGGAGCATCAGTTTGGGGTGGGCCATCATGGCCCGCCCGATGAGCAGCATCTGCTGCTCGCCGCCCGAAAGAAACCCGCTGGTGTTGTGGCGCAGGTCTTTGAGCCTGGGGAAGTAGGCGTAGACCGCCTCGATGTCGTCTTTGAGCCCCAGCCCCCGGTTTCTTCCGTAGTATCCGGCCACTTTCAGATTTTCCTCGGCCGTGAAGTGCCGGCACATCTTGCGCCCTTCCAGGACCTGGACGATGCCCAGCTGGACGATTTCATTGGGGTCCATCATGTTCAGCCGACGGCCTTCGAATTCGATATCCCCTTCGGTGATCCTGCCTTCCTCGGTCTTGAGCAGCCCTGAAATCGCTTTGAGGCAGGTGGTCTTGCCCGCGCCGTTGGCCCCGAGCAGGGCGACGATACAGCCCGCCCCGACCTCGAAAGAAACACTTTTCAGGACGAGAATGACATTCATGTACATGACTTCGATATTGTTCAGGAACAGCATGTCACACTTTCCGATTTCGTGTCATCAAAAAATGGCCCGGCCCGAGGCCGAGGCTCCGGGCCGGGCCGCCCCGGCTATTTGAACTGGTCCGGCCGCAGGTCCGGACACGTTCTCCATTGATAACCGCCGCCGAGAGGCAGAACGTACGGCCCCTTGACCCGGCCCATGTAGATTTTTTCCGGCGAATGTTTGGTCGCGGTGTATGTGTACATCGTGGCGTCCAGGGGTTGGTAGTCCCTGAAGGTTTCGACCGCCTCCTTGACCGCCTGGCCGTCGAGCTTGTCCCAGCCGACTTTTTTTACGGCCCGGGTGATGGCCTGGTGAAAGACGTCAATGAACCAGAACGCCCCGAAATAGCCCATCCCCCAGTCCTTGGCCGTCCGGTTGTTCTTGTCGAAGTACTCCCGGACCTTTTTCATCATCGGGTTGTCGGTGTCGGCAAAACTCCGGAAGAAGTTGACCACATAAGACCCGTCCATCAGTCCGGGCGGAGCGGCCACCAGGGTGTTGTGGGCCTGGCTGCCGCAGCTCGTCACCAGGTTGACCGGATACCCCATCTCCTTGATACCCTTGGCAATGGTCCACGGTCCATGGGCCGTGGTATTGCTGTAAATCCAGTCCGCGCCCTTGGCCCTGATCCGGGTCAACTGGGTGGTCACGTCCACGTCCCGCAGGCCGAACAGCTCCTCGGCCACGATCTCGATGTTCTTCTTTTTGGCGTAGGCCCGCACCTCATCGGTCAGCACGGCCCGGCCATAGGTGCTGTCCCAGGTCAGAAAGGCCAGCTTGGCCGGGCGTTTCTGGTCCCACGTTTCCCCCAGCCAGTCCATGAAGGCGCCGGCCTGGTCGGGGTAGAGCGGGAAGTAGGCGAAGTTGTAGGCCAGGGGGTAGATGGCCGAGGTGGCCGCCGGGCAGAAGATGGGAATCTGGTCCTCCTTGGCCCGCTCCCGGAGCGCTTCGGCGTCCGAGGAAACGACCAGGCCCAGAAAAAGCGGCTTGGGTGTCATTTCCCGCAGGTTCATATAGTGGGATACGGTCGCGTCCATCTTGCCGCCGGTGTCGCGGACGAGCAGTTCCAGGGGCACGCCCTCCACGCCGCCCAGTTCCTGGTTGAAATAGGCCAGTCCATCCTGAAAACCGATGGCGTACTGCCTCGTCATGGGAGCGTACGGTCCGCTCATGTCGCTGACAAAGGCGATGCGAATCACATCCGGCTTCTTGGCCTGGGCATCCGAGGCCAGGTTCAGGACGGTGAGCACCACCAGACAGACCACCGCCAAGGCAACCCCTGCTTTTTTTACCCGGTCCATTGTTTCCTCCTTTGGTATTTGCGCGTTGAAAAATTCGTCCGGAACACGTTGCAACGACCGGCCTAGTAGGAGAACGGCCACAGCCGGTAGAAGGACTTGACCCGCTCCCACATGTGGGCCAGGCCTCGAGGTTCGAAGACCAGAAAGAGCATCATGATCAGGCCGAAGACCGTGGGGGCCAGGGCGGCGGTGGCCGCGCCGGCCAGAGAGGGGAAGAATTCCCCCAGCCAGGGCCCGATGGCCTTGACCAGAATGTCCAGGACCCGGATGAATATCGTGCCCATGACCGCCCCGGAGATGCTGCCCATGCCGCCGACGACCAGCATGCCCAGAAACCAGATCGAGTCCATCAGGGTGAAGTGGTCCACCGAAACGCATCTCATCCAATAGGCCCACAGCCCGCCGGCCAGGCCGGCATAAAAGGACGAAACGAAGAAGGCGGACAGCTTGTATCTCAGGATGCTCACGCCCATGACTTCGGCGGCCAGATCGTTGTCCCGGACGGCGACGAAGGCCCGACCGACCCGGGTTCGAACCAGGTTCTTGGTCAGATAGATGCTCAGCACGACGACGGCCATGATCAGGTAGAACATGTGCTGCTGGGTGTGGAACTTATAACCGAAGATACGGGGCGGCTGGACCACCATGGTGCTGGTGCCGCCGGTCAGGTCGGGCCGGACGTTGACGATGAGCCAGGGGATGATGAACTGGGCGGCCAGGGTGGCCATGGCCAGATAAAAGCCCTTGATCCGCAACGACGGCAGGCCGAAGACCAGGCCGGCCAGGCCGGTCGTCAGGCCGGAGAGAGGCAGGGCGATCAGGAAGGGCGCCTTCAGATAGGTGGAAAGCATAAAGGCCGTGTACGAGCCCACGGACATGAAGGCCGCCTGGCCGAGCGATATCTGGCCGGTGTATCCGACCACGATCTGAAGGCCCAGCACGGAAATGATGGTGATGCCGATGGCGTTCATATTGGCCAGGAGCGCCCCGGAAGCCAGGGCCGGCAGGCAGACCAGAAACGCGAGGGCAAAGAAGACCAGCCCCCAGTGGGCCTTGGTCCGGACGATGGCCAGGTCCTGGGTGAACGTCTCGTCGAAAACGCCGCATGGCCGATACATGCTAAATCCTCTCGATCCTTTTCAGGCCGAAGGCCCCTTCGGGTCTGATCAACAAGACGAGCAGCAGAATCAGATAGGGCGTGATTTCCGCTATTTTCGGATCGATCAGCCCGCCGGCCAGGTTCTCGAGGACCCCGACCAGCAGGCCGCCGACAATGGCGCCCAGGATGGATTCCAGGCCGCCAAAGAGCACGGCCGGGAAAATCTTGAGGGCCACCAGGGGCGTGCTGACCACGCTCAGTCCGACGCGGCTGGCCAGGAGCACGCCGCCAATGGCCGCGACCAGACCGGCGATGGACCAGGTCAGGGCGAAGATGTTTTTGACGTTGATACCGGTGGCCTGGGCGACCTGATGGTCTTCGGCCGTGGCCCGCATGCCGTATCCGATCCGGCCCCGCTGAAAGAACAGGGACAGGACCACAAACACGAGGATGGCCACGCCGAAGGCCCAAAGGAGTTCATCGGAAACGAAAAGGCCGCCGAACTTCAAGGTCTGTCCCGGGAGCAGTTTGTGGGGATAGGAGACGGTCGACGTGCTCCAGATGAAGGACATCACGCCCCGGAGAAACAGGGACAAGCCCAGGGTGGCCATGATCATGGACAGAAGGGGCTGGCCGATCATGGGCCGCATCAGCAGCCGCTCGATTAAAAGCCCCAGTCCGAAGCTGACCAACAGGGCCAGCAGCAGGGCGGCCCAGACCGGCCATTGGGCCCAGACCAGGAAACTCCAGCAGACAAAGGCCCCGAAGAGCACCATGTCCCCGACGGCGAAGTTGAAGACCTGGGTGGCCCGGTAGATGAACACCACGCCCAGGGCCAAAAGGGCGTAGACCCCGCCGACCAGGAGGCCGTTTATCAGAAACTGAAGAAACAGGTTGAGCATCGTACTCCCCTAATCGATGGAAATGATCCGGACCGAGCTTTTCGTCAGGCCTCGGCGGCCGTCCCGGTACGTGACCGGCGTCTCGACGGTCAGGGTCGGCCGGTCGCCGTACAAGGCCGCGATGACCTCGGCGTACTTGTCCTCCAAAAACCCCCGGCGCAGCTTGCGGCTCCGGGTCAGTTCCGACTCGTCGGCGTCGAACTCCTTGTGCAGATTCATAAACCGGCGGATGCGGGCGTGCTCGGGGAGCGTGGCGTTGACCCTGCTCAACTCGTCCTTGACCAGACCGATTATTTCCGGCTTTTGGGACAGATCGGCGAAGGTGGTGAAAGACAGCTTCCGGGACTCGGCCCAGTGCCCGGCATTGTCCATGTCGATGTTGATGATGGCGCCGACAACGGGCCTGTCCTCTCCGCCGACCACGATCGCCTCCTTGATGTAGGGACTGAACCGCAGGCGAATCTCCGTGTACTGGGGGGAGAACTTGCGGCCGTTGGCCAGAAGCCGGAGGTCCTCCATGCGGTCCATGACGATCAGATGGCCCTCTTCGTCGATGTGCCCGAAGTCTCCGGTCTGGTACCAACCGTCCCGTATCTTGCTCTTCAGGGCCTCGGGGTTCTTGTAGTAGTCCACCAGGCGCCACTCGGTCTTGACCAGAATCTCCCCTTCGTCGCTGAGCCGGATTTCCACGCCCGGCAGCGGGGTCCCGCAGGTCTCCGGCCGGATGTGCTCCCCGTGGGCCGCCAAAAGCCCCATTTCCGAAGAGCCGTATATCTGTTTGAGATTGACGCCGATGGCGTGAAAAAAACGGATGATGTCCGGACTGATCGCACCGCCCCCGCTGAAGGCCACCCGGGTCCGTTTCAGCCCGATCTTGTCCCGGAGGGGCCGGAAGAGCAGCAGTTCCGCAAGCAGACACTGCAACCGCTCCCAGGCCCCCTGCGTCTCCCGGTTGAGCAGACGGTCGGCCTTTTTCAGGCCCACGGACAGCAAAAGCCGGTAAACGATCCGGTTGACGAATCCGGCATCGGACATCCTGGCCTGAATCATCCGGTTGAGGGCCTCCCACTGTCTGGGGCTGAACATGAGCCCCCGGGGCCCGAGTTCCCGGATGTTCTCCTGGACCGTTTCCGGTTTTTCCGGGAAATTGACGGTCAGGCCCATGATCAGCGGGGAGGCGAGGTCCAGCCCCTGGCCCCCGATCCAGGCCATGGGCATGAAGGCCAGCCACTCGTCGCCCTCTTCCAGGTTGATGATCGACCCCTGGGCCCGGGCGCTGCTCAACATGCCCCGAAAACTGAGCATGGCCCCTTTGGGCGCGCCGGTGGTGCCCGAGGTATAGATGATGACCGCGATGTCGTCCCCGCGGCCCGAATCGACCAGCTTTTCAAAGGCCTCCGGGTGCTCCTGCTCATAAGCCCGGCCCCGGTCCAGGACCTGGCCCAGATTCATCAGGCAGGGATCGTCGTAGAACCACAGTCCCTTGCGCTCCCAATGGATGACCTTCTCGATCAGCGGCAGATCGGCCTTGATTTCCAGAATCTTGTCCACCTGCTCCTGGTCCTGGGCGAAAACAAACCGGGAGTCCGAGTGTTCCATGTAGTATTTGACTTCCGGCGGGGTGCAGTCGCTGAAAATCCCGACCGCCGTGGCCCGCGCGGCCTGGGCCGCCAACTCGGCCCAGAAGACCTGGGGCTTGGTTTCGCTGAGCAGGGCGACCTTGTCCCCGGGCTCGAGCCCCAGGCTGACCAGTCCCAGGCAAAGCAGCTTGACCTGCTCGTAATAGTCCCGCCACAAGTAACGCCGCCAGACGCCTCCGGCCTTTTCCCGCAGGGCCACGCCGTTCCGGCTCCGCTCGTGGTTGTAACGCAGGACCTTGGGCAGGGTGTCGTGTTGTTCCAGAGAAATCATGCGCCCGTTCCCGGTTCCCATCAGTTGAGTTCCGCATGGGAAGAGCCGATGTAGGCCCTGATCACGTCCGGGTTGTCTTTAATGGCCTCCGGGGTCCCTTCCATGATCTTCCGGCCGAAGTCCAGCACGATGCCCCGGTCGGCCAGGTCCATGACCACGCCCAGGTCATGCTCGACCAGGACCACCGGAATATCCCGGAGTTCGTGAACGTCCAGGACGGACCGGGCCATGTCCTCCTTTTCCTCGACGTTCATGCCGGCCATGGGCTCGTCGAGAAGCAGGAGCTTGGGATCGAGGGCCAGGGCCCTGCCCAGTTCGACCTTTTTCCTTTGCCCATAGGGAAGGAGTCCGACGACTTTTTTTCTGATGGGCTCGAGTTCCAACAGTTCGATGATCTCCTCGACCGCCTCCCGGTGCTCGCTTTCCTCCCGCCGGGCCCGGCCGAAATAAATCGAGCCGGAGATCAGGCCCTGCTTCATGAAAATGTGCCGGGCGGCCATGAGGTTGTCCAGGGTGCTCAGCCCGTTGTACAGCTCGATGTTCTGAAAGGTGCGGGCCACGCCCAGGCCGGCGATCCGGCTGGGAGAAAACCGGGTAATGTCCCGGCCCCGGAACAGAATCCGGCCTTGCTGGGGCCGATAAAACCCGTTGATGCAGTTGAGGATGCATGATTTTCCGGCGCCGTTCGGCCCGATCACGGCCAGAATCTCGCGGGGCCTGATCTCGAAACCGACGTTGGACAGGGCGTTGACGCCGCCGAAGTTCAAGGTGATGTTTTCAGCTTCAAGAATCACGGGTTCTGTTTTCATTCGCTCGATCCTGTCCGATGTCCTCACCAGGGCCCCCGGACCCGGCCGGCCTGGCCGGGTCCGGGGGCTGCGACGGCGGCCTTTGGGTACTACTTGTATTTCGCGGGTCTGAGGTCCGGGGCCTCGCGCCAGCCGGTCAGCGGCGTGAACTGGCCGTTGCTCTCGGCCCGATAGACCCGAACCGTACTCGGCGTCCTTTTTTTCTCGGAAAAGGTGTAGTAGACCAGGCCGCCCAGGGGACCGAACTTCTTCATCCGGACCATTTGCTCTTTGACGGCCTGGCCGTCGAGCTTGTCCCATCCGGCCTGATCGACGGCCCGGCCGATGGCCTCGACCGCGGTCAGGGCGTAACACCAGGCGGCGAGGTAGTTGCCGGACATGTCCTGGGGCTGGCGTTTGTTCTTGTTGAAGTACTCGTATATCTTTTTGGCCGGCTTGTTGTCCGGATCGGCGATGTCTGCAAAGGGCATGATCGAGATGTGGCCGGCCAGAAGCTTGGGGTTTATCCTCAGGGTGGCGATATCGAAGCCCGAGCCGTTGGCGAGTTTGGCTTCGTACCCCATTTCCTTCAGGCCCTTGGCGATGATGATCGGGCCGTGGGCCGCGGTGTTGGTGTAGACCCAGTCCGCGCCCTTGGCCCTGATCCGCGTCAGTTGGGTGGTCACGTCCACGTCCCTCAGACCGAAGAGTTCCTCGGCCACGATTTCCACGCCCTTCTCCTTGGCGTAGGCCCGGCACTCGTCCGTCAGGACCGCCCGCCCGTATGTGCTGTCCCAGGTCAGAAAGGCCAGCTTGGGGCGGGCCGGCTTCTTCCATGTTTCCGCCAGCCAGTCGATAAAGGCCCCGAAATGATCGACATAAAGCGGGATGCTCCCGAACGTGTAAGCGGCCGGGTAGATGGCCGTCAGGGCCGAGACGCTCATGCAGGGCAGCCGGTCTTCGGTGAACCGCTCCCGCAAGGCCTCGGACTCGGCTGACACGGCCATGTATATGAAATAGGGTTTCGGCTTCATCTCCCGCAGTTCCATGTAGTGGGACACGGCCACGTCCACCTTGTTGCCGCTGTCCCGGGTCAGCATCTTGACCGGAACGCCCTTCACCCCGCCCAGCTCGGAATTGATGTAATCCGAGGCGTCGATGGCCCCGACATACAACTGCTTCATCATCGGGGCGTACGGGCCGCTCAGGTCCGCGATGATCGCCAGGTTGATATAATCGGGCTTTGAATTTTCCGCGGCATACGCAGTCGGCCCAGCGGCCAGAATGATGACGGCCAAAAGAATCCCCGCGCCCCCCCAGCGTTTCCTGCCTTTCATGGTCTGCTCCCCTCTGTGTGGCGGCGATTGGCAATCGCCTCGTTTATTTCCACTCGAGTGTCACCCGGCCCGAATCCGCCCGCCCGGCCGGCCTCCCGCTCCGGCCGGGACCTTTAACCCCGGTTATTGCGGTTGGGCCCGTTGCCGGGCGCCGAACCCGACCGCAAAATCCCCATCAAAGAAGGATGAAGTCCGGGGAGTTCAAAATCCTCGCCCGTTTCACGACCTCCCGGAGAAAGGCCACTCCCTCCCGGTTGGCCTGAACCAGCCCGTCGAGGTCCAAGGCCACCCGGCGCCGGCCATCGAGGTGTCTCTGGCAGACTTCCTTGAGCACCTCGAGGCCTTCGGCATCGATGACGCCATCCACCCGGATGACGATGGATTCGTGGTCCGGATAATGTGTCTGGATGTGGATCACGGATACCGACTCCAAATACCCGGCTCTTGCGGGAAAAAGTTTTTTTTGAGCGATGCCCCGAAAAGAGCAACATGGATGCCAAAAGGGAATATCTTAAATCATCCTGATATATCTTCCAGTTATCCAATCGCCTCGATTCGGATTTCAGTAAGGCCTTTATCCATGTGCAATATGTTGCGCGTGGCGGTCATCATATTGCACCTTTCGGCTTGACAGGCCCTTGGCCGCCTCGTTAGAATTGCGGCCGTTTCCTCAAAAAACAAGGAGCCCCATCATGGAAACTCGGGAAGCCCTGACGGGCCGTCCCCCGGATGACGTGGATCGTGTCCTGGCCATGGCCTCGCTGTTCAATGGCCGTTTTTCCATTGATTGGCTCATTGAACTGTCCGGGGAAAAACCGTCCGCTATTCTGGAATCCCTGGAAACCGGGGTCCGGGAAGGCCGGATCCTCAAGGCCGGCGCCGGGGATTTTTCATTTAAAAACGCCAAGGTTCGCCAGGCGGTCTCGTCGGGTATCACGCCGGCGGGCCAAAAGGAACTTCACCGCCGCATGGCGGACCTGCTGGCCCGTGAGCTGCCGGATGACGCCGGCAAGCTTCGGAACATCACCCATCATCTGATGCGGATCGAAAACAATGAAGAGGGGTGCCGGTGGCTGATCCGAGGCGGGGACCTGTATCTGCAATCATTTTCCAATGAAAAGGCCCTGAACTGTTACGGCAAAGTCCTCGAAGACCTGGCCGGGTCCAGCCTGGGGGAAGAGGCGGATCGTCTTTTCGTCGAGGCCGCGATCAAGCATTCGAAGATATCCACGGCCCGGTATAATCCGCCCAGGGCCCGGGCCATCATCCAGGAGGCCCTGACCCGGGCCTCGAGGTGGGACAGGAAAGGGGATCAGGCCCTGCTGAACATGCATCTGGCCAAGATCGAGTGGCTGGGTTCCCAGTATAATGAGGCCCTGGCTCATTTCGAGGCGGGCTGGGACCTGGCCAAACGGGTCGGGGACAAGAGTCTGTTACGCGCGGCCACGACCTTCAGCACCTTTTTCCTCTACTGGCAGGGCAGGTATCAGGAGGCGGTCCGGACCTATGAACATGCGGTGCCGGACATCGACAAGCCCCTTCACCGCCGCTTTCCCTTGCTTGCCGCGGCCACGGTCGGCTACTGCTACATCCAGGTCGGCCAGGTCACCCAGGGCCTGGGCATGCTGGATGCCATCCTGTCGCAAAGCATGGGGAAAAAGGACTGGTATCTGGCCGCCTACGCCGGGGCGGCCATGGGGCTGGGCATGGTGGACATCGGCCGGTACGACCAGGCTGTCGTCTATGCCGAAAAGGCCGGAAAGGACGCCGAACGGGGCCAGAACGACTGGATACGGATCACGACCCAACTCATCCTGGCTTACAGCTATTACCTGAATGGAGACGAGCGGCGCTCCGTGGCGGCCCTCAAACAGTATCTGAGAGAATCCCGCAACGTCAATCTGCTGGTTCAGCCGTACCCGTATCTGATGGAGTTGTGCTGGGCCATGGACCAGGGCCGCCTGCCGCGTACCGGCGAACTGTCTCTCGACAGCCAGATCGAACAGGCGCTCCAGGGCCAGAACGTCCTTATGCAAGGCATGGCCTGCCGGTTTCGGGCCCTGGTTCGAAAAAAGGCCGGGGACCCTCCGCCCACCATCCTGGAACTGCTCCGGCCGGCCCTGCAGCGGTTCGAAGAGTCCGGAGCCCAGCTCCAACAGGCCCGGACCCGGCTGGAAATGGCCCGCCAGTATCTCATGTCCGGTGATGAGGACACCGCGCGAAAAATGGCGGAACACGCCTTCACCGTCCTGAATCCGCTTAATGACAAACTGATCCCGGACGATTTGCGCTTCCTCATTCGCGAAGCGCCCCAGGCCGAAACCCTGGTCCGGGAAATTTTAAAGCTGGGACAGGAAGTGGTCACCATCCGCGAAAACAAGGACCTCATTCAACATATCATTTCCACGGTCAACCGGCTGACCGGCGCGGAACGAGGAGCAATCTTCCTCATCAGACAGGACAGACCCGAACTAACCCTCGAACTCAGAGCGACCCGGAACATCACGGCCGAACAGGCGGCCGACCCCGTTTTTCAGACCTCGATGGACATGATCGAGCAGGTGGCCGCCACGGGCCGGGGCGCCATCCTGGAAGAGCCCTGCGAAGGCCGGTCCGGCCTTGATTCAAACAGCATCATCCGCTCCCGCATCTGCGTGCCCATGATCCTGCGAAACAGCCTGGTCGGCGTCCTGTACCATGACAATCGGCTGTTGAGCAGCGCCTTCAAGGAGTCGGACCTTGAACTCCTGTCCTACTTCGCCTCGTACGCGGCCTTCGCCCTGGACAACGCCCGGGCCTATGAAGAGATTCAGCGCTTGAACCAGAAGCTCAAGGAGGAAAAGGCCTATCTCGAGGAGCAGCATCTCCAGAGCATTCACTACGACGACATTCTGGGGGAAAGCCCGGCCATCCGAGGCATCCTCAACCAGGTCGCCCAGGTGGCGCCCACGGACACCACGGTCTCCATATTGGGCGAGACCGGAGTAGGCAAGGAACTCGTGGCCCGAGCCATCCATTTGAACAGCCCGCGCCGGGACAAGCCCTTCATTCGGGTTCATTGCAGCGCCCTGCCCGAGAGTCTGATTCCCAGCGAACTTTTCGGGCACGAAAAGGGCGCCTTTACCGGAGCGACCCACAGCCGCGTCGGCCGGTTCGAACTGGCGGATGGAGGGACCCTTTTCCTCGATGAAATCGGTGATGTGTCCATGGACATCCAGGTCCGCCTGCTTCGCGTGATTCAGAGCAGGGAGTTCGAACGGGTCGGGGGAAACCAGACCATCCGCTCTGATTTCCGGCTGATCGTGGCCACCAATCGGGATATGGAGCACATGGTCCGGACCAATCGTTTTCGGGCCGACCTGTACTATCGCATCAACGTGGTCCCCATTTGGGTCCCGCCCCTGAGAGACAGGAAAGAGGACATCCCCTTGCTCGCCCATTACTTCCTGGGAATCTTTTCGCGCATGACCGGCAAGCGATTCGAAAGAATATCGGACGAGGAGATGCACAAGCTGATGCAGTACGATTGGCCGGGAAACGTGCGGGAATTGAAAAACATCATGGAACGCGGCGTGATCTTGAGTTCGGGCGTCACGTTCAAGGTCCCTGAACTGCAAATGGGCGCTTCGCGGGGTCCAGGCCCCGACGCCGCCGGATTTTCACTCTCCGGCAACGAACGGCGCCATATTCTGCAGGCTCTCGAGAAAACGAACTGGAAGGTCCGAGGGCCGGGGGGCGCGGCCGAACTCCTCGAAATCCATCCATCCACCCTGAGATTCAGAATGAAAAAGCTCGGCATAAAAAAATCAGTTTAAATACAGCCCTGGGGTCGAGCAGGACCAAGCGGCCTTGGAAGGCTTGACCCGTAAGGCCGGGAATGTGTCGCCCGAAAAACAAGCTCCCGAAGGAGTGTCTCCGGGAGCTTGTGATCCTCCGGTTGTGTCCGGCGGGCTGTATGTAGCGAGGTTGGGTGCAACCTCATGTGTTTATTGCCGTCCCCAAGGGGATTTCCTTCGGCGCGCTCAGGATAAATTCACCCCTGTCGCCGGCATGCAAGGGCCTTGACCGCCCAAAATCGCCATCCCCCAAACCCCAGCAGGATCACAGGTTCCCCCATCTGTACAATCACTTGGCCGGATCATCCAAAACACCGGAATACACCGGAATCATGGCCGGACACAACGAGTTGTGTCCGCTTTGGCGGTCTTCTTCTATCCGGCCCTTGACATTCGGTCATTTTTGTCCGATATTTGGTCCATGAAAGGGCGTGAACTTCTCCGCAGACTGAAGCGGTATGGACGCGAAGCCGGCATCGATGTTCATTACGTCGTGGAGCGCGGCAAAGGAAGTCACGGCACCTTGTATTGCGGGGACCGATTCGCTGTCATCCCGGACCTGAAGCAGGAGTTGAAGGCCGGGACGCTCCGGGCCATATTGGCACAGCTGGGTCTGACCCCGGACGATTTGAAATAAGGAGTGCGTCATGAAGAGGACCTTCGACTACCCGTTGAACCTGACCGCTGATTCGGATGACGGTGGTTTCGTGGTGACCTTTCCGGATTTCCCCGAGGTGGTCACTCAGGGAGACACGGAATCAGAGGCCATAACCCGGGCGGCTGACGCGTTGGATGAAGCCCTGGCGGGACGGATCAAACGGGGTGAAGACATCCCTCTTCCTTCCCGCGCCAAGGCGGAAAAACGGCTTGCCTCACCTTCCGCCTTCATCGCGGCCAAGACGGCCCTGTACGTTTCCATGCGCGAATCCAAACTCAGCCAGGTGGCCCTGGCCCAGCGGCTGGGCTGCGATGAAAAAGAGATTCGCCGGATGCTAGAACCCCACCACCCGTCCAAGCTCCCCCGCCTGTCCGCCGCACTATCGGTCTTAGGCAAACAACTCACCGTTCAGTTGGAGGATGCACGGTAAGACCATTGATCCACCTGACCCATTACGGCATCCATGGCAAGACACGGATTTAGCCTATCCCCTCCCCATCCGTTATAATATATGTTATAATATACTCGTGTAAGAAAGGAGCAAAAAACATGACGACGCTCAAAGTGACCACCGTCGGCAATTCGGTCGGCGTGGTCCTGCCCAAGGAAGTCCTGGCCAGGTTGCGGGTATCCAAGGGCGACACCCTTTACGTGCTGGAAACGCCGGACGGCATCGAGCTGACGCCGTACCGCCCGGATTTCGCCAGGCAGATGGATCTGGCCAAGGGGGTCATGAATGAAAACCGCGATGTCCTGAGGAAGCTGGGCGAGTAATATGAACCAGCCCCAATGGGTGTTGGACGAGGTGGTGTCAGCCATTCATAAACACCAACTGGCCGAGCACGGCGGATCCCGGGGCATCCGTGATGAAGGACTTCTGGCATCCGCCTTGGCCCGCCCCAAAAACCTTTTCCACTACGAACCGGATAACGCCTCGATGCCGCGGCTTGCGGCCAGCTACGCCTTCGGCCTGGCCCGCAATCATCCCTTCGTGGATGGCAATAAAAGGGTGGCCCTGGTCGTGTCTTTGCTCTTCCTGAAGCTCAACGGTATGGATTTGTCAGCGCCCATGGAGGAACGATACCGGGTATTCATGGCCCTGGCTGATGGCAGTTTGGGCGAAGACGATTTGACGGCATGGTTCGAACGATCCTGTTACCAAGTGAAGTCCTGATTTTTTCCCCCCAGTCTCTGAAAGTGCCGATTGTTGAATGTGGCCACGTCAGCGTTTATCTTCCGGGCGACGGCCCTTATGCATCGGCGAATTCCTGCCCGCCTGACCTGGGCGACTGATTGGCTTCTTCCACAAGGCCCGTATCAGTCTATTTAATTCACCCCGATGGAACGATGCCTGGCCACAGCCTTCTGCGTCTGTTTTCGTTCTTCTTCAACCGGTTCGGCCGGACCGAGGAACCCTTCCGACTCTAAAAAATCATGGGCCTTTTTTTATCAGGATCGCATCCCCTTCCATCTCCGGCATAACCCGTTCCCGGGGCTTGAGGCCCAGTTTCCGACGCATTCCCACCGGAAACTCCGGCCTTTGGTCGAAATAATGGGAAAGGCCATGACGGCGCACCTAGGCTTTTTCTTTCAGCATTAAACGCGATAATATTGTAACCCGTTGGAAAATCAATGTCTTTCTTGACTTGTTGGTTCAGGGCCGTTAAAATCCTGAGCGAAAGCAGGTCAAAAAGACGACAAACAAGCACGAACGCGCCTCGAAACCTTGACTGATCGGGGTACCAGGATGACGCCTGAACAAAAAGCCAGGGCGGCGATTGACAGGCAGCTCGAGCAGTTCATGGCCATTCAGGAAGACCTGTCTGGCGCGCAACGCTGAAAGGAAAAACCGTGAGCGAAAACAGATTCAAGGTCCGGACTCCCTTGTTTCCGCTGTATTCCGAGGTCGGACGGGTCATGTCCGATTTTGAGGGGCGACCGAAAGCCCAGGCCACGGGAATGATTCAGTCCATCTGGTCGCAAACGGGGACCCCGCAGAATCCGGTCGACTGGTCCGATCCGGATTCGTGGATACCCGAGCGGTTGTCCGGAGATCATGCCGAGTTGGCCAAAAGGATTTGGGAAGAAAGCGACGGCGCCGTCAACCCGCGCCACATATACGGAGCATATCTTTTTATCAACAGCTTCGCTCTTCTGGAGCCGGACTCAAGCGGAATATACCGACTCACGGCCTTGGGCCAAGGTTTCCTGAACGGCGATGCCGGAGTCATCCAAAAACTTGACGACGAAGAAGGCCTGCTCCAGTTGCTCCTGATTTTGTCCACCAAAGGACAGGCCCGCCGGGGTGAGCTGCTCGATGAATGGGGCGAGTTCCTTTTGACTCATTCCAAATTCGGGACGGCTTCCACCATAAAGGACACCTTGAGACGGCGTCTCCTGAATCTGGTTGAAAGGGGTCTGGTATCACGCGACGGCAACCGGTACGGCATCACCCAGGCCGGTCTCGATTACGTAATAAAATCAAAGATGGTTTCGGACGACCCGCGCAAAAAGGTCATGCGGGCCGTCAAATCGTTCAACGATGCTCAGGTTGAAGCCCTGCGGGAACGCCTTGGCCATGTTCCCCCCGTGGCCTTCGAGCACCTGGTCCGGGACCTGTTGGAGGCCATGGGGTACGAAGACGTCACCGTGACCAAGGAGAGCGGCGACAAAGGCGTTGACGTCGTGGCCACGGTCCAGTTCGGCATCACCACCATCACCGAGGTGGTCCAGGTCAAACGTCATCAAGGCAGTATCGGCCGTCCCATTCTGGACCAGTTGCGCGGGGCATTGCCACTTCATCGGGCCTTGCGCGGGACCATCATTTCGCTGGGCGCCTTCACCAAGGGGTGTCAGGACGCCGCCCTGTTCCCCGGGGCCGCGCCGATCGGCCTGATTGACGGCAGGCGGCTGCTGGAACTGCTCGTCGAACATAAGATCGGCATTGTCGAACGCCCGGCCACCCTATACGAAATCGATGAAAATTATTTCGCGGAGCCTGGAGAAGAACCTATCTGATTCACGATCGGGACGGCCGGCGGACCGGCCGGGCCCGCCCGGCGGCGGGGACCCGGCCGAGATTCAGCGCCTTTACTGCTTCATCCAGGGTGGCAGCTTGATTTCGCCTTTGGCAATGCTCTTGGGAAAGACCACGACCCGCTGACCGTTCTGCCACTGGAAAATGCTCCCAACCGCGCCTTCCTTGGGGTCCAGGGCCGGGATGACCTGGTGATTCCTGGGATCGAAGCGCAGGCGCCCGTAAACGCCCATGATATCGGTCTTTTCCAGTTCGAGGATTACCTTGTCCGAATCCAGGGTTCCGGCCCGTTCGATGGCGTCCTTGAGCACGTATACGGCCATGTAGCTGCTCGACGCCCCCAAGCCTTCGGGCGGCAGGCCGTACTTCTTCTCATAGTCGTTGTAGAATTTCATGGTCCAGGGGGTGGCATCGCTAGGGGCGTTGCCCGCGTTGATCACGTTGGCCATGCAGTATTCGCCCTTGCCTTCGGTCGCCTTCCAGAAGCCGGGCTGTTCAGCCGCGCTCAGGGTCGAACCAAAGGGCAGGGCCGGCACCTTCATCTCGAACCACTGCCTGAGCAGGATCGAGCTTTCGGGCATATCCATCCAGATGGACAGGACCTGGGCCCCGGTCTTTTGGGCCTTGGTCAGCCCCATGGAAAAGTCGCCGGCGCCCGTGGGAAAGACTTCCAGTCCGGCCACGGTCCAGCCCTTGGGCTCGATGGCCTTTTTGAGGATTTGGCCGGAGGTCCGGGCGTGGGCCACGTCCTGGACCATGATCAAGATTTTGTCCAGCTTGAACCGCTCCTTGATCTCCATCAACTGGGTGACTATTTCATTGACCACCCACTTGACTTCGCCGTGGATGCGGAAGAAGTATTTGTACTTGTCGTGGCTTTCGGCCACCAGGGCGCTGAACTTGGGGGTCAGCACGCCCGTGCTGACGATCGAGATTTTCTTGTACTTGGCGACCAGGGGCATGGCCGCCAGGGCCGCTTCGGACCGGACCGGACCGCCGACCAGGAAGTCGGCCTTCTTTTCCAGAATCAACTTTTCCACAGCCTGCAGGGCTTCGCTGACCGGCACGCCCGGCTCCTGGTCCCGCGTGTCGATAACCTCGACCCTCAAAGGCCGTTTGACACCGCCCACGCTCACTCCGCCGGCCTGGTTGATCTCGTCCACGGCCAGCTTGATGCCTTTTTCCGCGTCCCACCCATGCAGGTATCCGGTCGAGAGCGGAGCCCCCAGAACAATCGGGTCGGCTGCCTGAGCCGCGAGTCCGATGCAGACCAGCATAAAGACCGCCGACAGGATCACCACCAGTTTTGTCCAAGTCTTCATTCCTCACCTTCCTTGATGAAATGGGCAATCAACCTGAATCCGTTTCAGGTGAATTCACGTTCCAAAGTGCGTATCCCTTGATCTTCTTCCAGGTATTGCCCTAACAACGAGTCGGCCGCTAGGGCCAAGGCTTATGAGCAACGAGCGTCAGTTCGGCCCGGCCTTGGTGGAGGCGGCACTCCCGCTTCAGTCATATGTGCGAATCAACTATTAATACCATAAAGGAATTTGAGGAAAAAGCCGCATCACCAATATGCGTAATTGGGCCGCCCTGATGAAGCAGCGGGAGGAACGGCCCATCAATGATCACACGCATGTCTTCCTTTTACTGGACGATGCGAAGTTCACCCGGCGATATCAAGCCAAGCCCCACGGGCAAAGAAGGCGCTTCATGAACCGGCTCTGTAAAAGGGCGGGCGTGAAGCCGTTCTATTCTGGTCCCCTACTATCTGCTCGGCATCCGATTATTTTTTGTCCCGCATTTGGCCTGAAAAGGAAATCTCACGGAGAGATTCCGTGATGCTCCATCACGTTTGGAGCCGCAGCCTCATTTCTTCAAGGAAGGCCGCCAAGGCGGGCAGGTCATTCTGGATGACGAACCAAACGATGTCCAAGTCAACCCCGAAATACTCGTGAACGACTCGGTTCCTCAACCCGGGAATCTTGGACCACTCGATTTCCGGGTACTGGCTGCGGACTTCAACCGGCAAACGGGCAGCCGCTTCACCGATGCTTGCGAGATTGCGGACCACCGCGTCAGATGTCTTGTCATCTTCCAAAAACCGCCGAGAGTCAAGTCCCCTGACGCACTTCTCGATTTACAACGCGGCCTCCAGCATGACCTCGACCAGGAGACGGGGAGACCGCTCAGACATCAATCAGCTCCGGCTCGATGGATTCCATGTGCTTTTGCTTCACGGGCCCGGTGTGGCGCCAAATCAACGGGCAGTCCCGGCAGTTCTTCAAGGCGTTCCG
>JAHJTB010000540.1 GCA_018830135.1 Pseudomonadota bacterium
AAGGCAGGGGCCGGAGACTTTGCCGGATTCGACCCCGCTCTCGGGCCGGAAACCGGAAGCGGGAAGACCGCCCCTGGTTCAGGTCAGGCGGCGTTCGGCCGTAGACAGTTGTTCGAGGGCCGTCCGGTCGAGAATGGAAATCCGGCGGCCGTCGACCTGTATGAGGTCCTGCTGGCTCATCCGGGCCAGGATTCGGGAGAGGGTCTCGGGGATGGTCCCCAACAGGCTGGCCAACTGTCCCTTGCTCACGTCCAGGTCCAGGTCCGAGGCATCCTGGTTCATCTGGCTTAGAATGAGCAGGTAGGCGGCCAGGCGTCCGGGGACTTCCTTGAGGGACAAGTCTTCGATCAGGTTGGTAAAACGGCGCAGGCGCAAGGAAAGGACCCCGAGCATGTTCAGGGCCAGGGCCGGGTTGCGGGAGATGAGGTCGCTCAGGGACAGGCGGGGGAAAAAAAGTACGGCCGACTTTTCTATGGCCTCGGCATAGGCCGGAAAATGCCGGCCGGCGAACATGGCCACTTCGCCGAAAGGTTCGCCCGGCCCGAAAATGTGCAGTATCTGCTCCTTGCCCTCGGGTGAGAGCTTGAATATTTTGATACGGCCATCAGCGACCATGTAGAAGCCGGTCCCTTCATCCCCTTCGGAAAAGACGAGTTCCCCCCGGGCCAGCGTCCGTTCCTGGGCGATGGCTTGAACGGCCTGAATCTGGTCCTCGGGCAGGCCCTCGAAAAGAGGCAGGTGGCGAAAACGGTCGATAGAGTCCATAATCACCACATATACCACAAGCGAGACTCCATGCAATCCCTTTCGATCGCCGTCGTGCCCCGGCCCGGTTCCGGACTTGATCCAAGTCAAGGCCGTCGAGCCTGAGAGGGCGCATGCTGACGGCAGCGAAAGGAGAACGATCAAGATGAAGTGGGATGAATCGGCGCGGGAGGCGGTGTCCAAGGCGCCGTTTTTCGTACGCAAGCGGATAGTCCGCCGGGTCGAGGAGGAGGCGTCCCGGGTCGGGGCCGAAGTCGTCCGTCTGGAACACGTTCGCTCCTGCCAGCGACGTTTTCTCGACAACATGGAAAATGATGTCCAGGGCTGGCGGATCGAAACCTGTTTCGGTTCCGGCGGCTGCCCCAACCGGACCGCGGCCGACGACGGGCTGGCCGCCCGGATCGAAGGCCGACTCAAGGAGGCGGACCTCAAAGCCTTCCTCAAGTCCAGGGTCCGGGGGCCGCTCAAAATGCACCATGAATTCCGGGTCTCGCTTTCGGACTGCCCCAATGCCTGTTCGAGGCCCCAGATCGCCGACGTGGGCCTGATCGGGGCGCGACGACCTCGGGTGCGGCCGGAAGAACCGTGCAGCCAATGCCGGGCCTGCGTTGAAGTCTGCCAGGAGGAGGCCATCGGCCTGAGTGACAAAGCGGGCGGTCCGGTCCTGGACGATCAACGTTGCCTGGCCTGCGGGCGTTGCATCGAGGCCTGTCCGTCCGGGACGATCGTGGAAGGGGATTCGGGCTGGCGATTCCAGGTCGGGGGACGGCTGGGCCGGCATCCGAGGCTGGCCCGTGAGGTGGCGGGACTGCACGGGGCCGAACAGGTCCTGGCCATGATCGAGGGGGCCATCGAACATTACAAGGCCAACAATCGCCGGGGCGAACGCTTCGGCGACGTCCTGGGACGAACCGGCTGGGAGCCGGAATTCGACTCTTCGAAAGAATGAAACAGAGGCTCAAGGAGTGCATATGGGCATCCAGGGGAAGTTGAGCGCCTTGATCGGGCTGGTTGGGCGGCGGACGCGGCCCGGGTCGATAAATTACAAAAGGCCCACTCCGGAAAAATGCCGGCCCTTGACTTAGATCAAGGCCCCGGAAGGGCCGGCCGGCTATGCTCTGAACCAACAAGACAAAGCCGCGGGTCATCCGGGCGGAACAGACCAAAGGAGGTTCGACATGTTTTGTTTCCAGTGCGAGCAAACGGCCAAGGGGGAGGGTTGCACCGTAGGCGGCGTGTGCGGAAAGAAGCCGGAGGTGGCCGTGCTTCAGGACCTGTTGATTTATGCGGTCAAAGGCCTGTCCCTTTACGCCGTCGAAGGCAGGAAAAAGGGGCTGGTCGATCGTGATGTCAACGTGTTCACGGTCAAGGCCCTCTTTCACACGCTGACCAACGTGGATTTCGACCCGGATCGTCTGGCCTCGCTCGTCAGGCGGGCCGTGGAACTGAGGAAGGGCCTCAAGGCCCGGGTCGGTCTGGACCTGACCGCGGGACCGGCGGCTTTCGAACCCGAGGCCGCCCTGGAGGGGCTGATCAAACAGGGCGAGGCCGTGGGCGTGAAATCCGATCCCGATCTGAACCCGGACGTGCTCTCCCTGCGCGAGACCCTGGTTTACGGGCTCAAGGGCCTTGCCGCCTACGCCGACCACGCCCAGATTCTAGGCCAGGAGGACGACTCGGTGTATGCCTTTGTCCACGAGGCCCTGGCCGCCACCCTGGACACGGACCGAAGCGTGGATGACTGGGTCGGCCTGGTGCTCAAATGCGGCGAGATCAACCTGAAGGCCATGGAGCTTCTGGACGCGGGCAACACCGGGACTTACGGCCATCCCGTGCCGACGGCCGTGCCTCTGGGCGCGAAAAAAGGCAAGGCCATCCTGGTTTCGGGTCACGATCTCAAGGACCTCGAAGAGGTGCTCAAGCAGAGCCGGGGCAAAGGTATTTACGTGTACACCCACGGTGAGATGCTGCCTTGCCACGGCTATCCCGAACTGAAAAAATACGATCATTTCCACGGCCATTACGGAACGGCCTGGCAGAACCAGGCCAAGGAGTTCGCGGAGTTTCCCGGGGCCATTCTCATGACCACCAACTGCATCCAGAAGCCTCGGGAGAGCTACCAGGACAACATCTTCACCAGCGGAGAGGTGGCCTGGCCCGGCGTGCCCCATATCTCCGACCGGAACTTCGGCCAGGTCATCGAACGGGCCCTGGCCCTGCCGGGCTTCCCGGAAGACACGGACAAGGGCGCGGTCACCGTGGGCTTCGCCCGCAACGCGGTCATGGGCGTGGCCGGCCAGGTCATCGAAGCGGTCAAGGCCGGCAAGATCAGACATTTCTTCCTGGTGGCCGGCTGTGACGGGGCCAAGCCCGGCCGGAACTATTACACCGAGTTCGTGGAAAAGGTCCCGGACGACTGCGTGGTTCTGACCCTGGCCTGCGGCAAGTTCCGCTTTTTTGACAAGCAGCTCGGAGACATCGGCGGCATCCCCAGGCTCCTGGATATCGGACAATGCAACGACGCCTACTCGGCCATCCAGATCGCCGTGGCCCTGGCCCAGGCCTTCGACTGCGGGGTCAACGACCTGCCGTTGTCCATGGTCCTGTCATGGTACGAGCAGAAGGCCTGCGCCATTCTGCTGACCCTGCTCCACCTGGGCATCCAGGGCATCCGGCTGGGCCCCACGCTGCCGGCCTTCATCACGCCCAACGTGCTCGACGTGCTGGTCAAGAACTTTGACCTCAAGCCCATCAGCACGCCGGACGAGGACCTGGCCGCCATCCTCGGGTAGGCGGACGCAGCGAACAAGACGCCTGTTCATAATTACCAGCGAGGGAAAGACCGGGCCGCACGTCGGCCCGGCCGCCCTCGGCCCGGTACCGACGGGACGGCGCAGTCGGATCGGGCCGCGAAGACATGCCGGTCAGCGGAGCGACCATGAGGAACTCGAAAAAGGGACTTGCGGACGGCATGGTCGGTGGAGGCATCCCCGCGGCCGGCCGGACCGACCTGAACGAGACCGACCGGGGCCTGGCCGGCGAAGTTGCCGAACGGTCCGGCACCGAACCCCGGCGCTGTTACGCCTGTCTGACCTGTTCGGGGGGCTGCCCCTTCTACCGGGCCATGGACTACGGCCCCCACGGGATCATGCGGCGGGTCAACATGGGGCTGCGGGAAGAGGTCCTGGCCTCGAATACGATCTGGCTCTGCGTGGGTTGCCACACCTGCTCCTCGGTCTGCCCCATGGCCATCGACGTGGCCGCCGTCATGGACGTGTTGCGGGTCATGGCCCTGGAGCAAGGGACGCCGGTGGCCGAACCGGACGTCCTCGAATTTCATCGCGAGGTCCTGCGGAGCATCGAGAAATACGGGCGAACCCATAAACTCGAAATCATGCTCCGTCTCAAGTTGCACTCCGGAAGCTGGCTCCAGGACGCCGACCTGGGCCTGAAGATGCTGGCCAAAAGGAAACTGGACCTTCGTCCGTCCAGGGTCCGGGCCGTCCACGAACTGGAGAAAATATTCAAGCCGGCCTGGAGGCGGTCATCATGAGCATGGAACCCTTCCTGGACCTGTCCTACTTTCCCGGCTGCTCCCTGGCCACGTCGGCCCGGGAAAGCAACCAGTCCCTGGTTCGAGCCTGTGAGCTGATGGGGTTGCGCCTGATCGAACTGGAAGACTGGAACTGCTGCGGGTCCTCGTCGGCCCACAGCCTGGACCCGGACATGGCCGGGAACCTGGCGGCCCGCAACCTGAGTCTGGCGCCCCGGGACAGGCCCCTGCTGACCATGTGCCCCTCCTGTTTCCGGAACCTGCTCGCCGGACGCACCCATCTGGCCGATCATCCCGAACAACGCAGGGCCCAGGAGCGAACCTGGGGACGGGAGATCGATCCGAATCTCGAAATCGTCAGCTTCCTGGACATGCTGCATTTCCTCGACCGGCTCCGGGACATGGGCGCCGCCCCCAAGCTGGAAACCCCGAGGCGTCTGGACGGACTGAAAGTCGCCGCCTACTACGGTTGCATGACCATGTTTCCGCCTCTCCTGTCCCGGGTCAGTCTGCCGTTCGATCTGTTGGAGAAACAATTGGGCAAACTGGGGGCCGAAGTGATCATGTGGAGCCACGGGCACCGATGCTGCGGCACCTTTCTGGCGGCCGTCCGTCCGGACATCACCACGCCGCTGGTCAACGAGATCGTGGGGCGGGCCATCCAGGCCGGAGCCGACTGCCTGGTCACGGCCTGCGCCATGTGCCAGCTCAATCTTGAAATCCGTTGCAGCCTGAAAGCAAAAATACCGACCCTGCATTTTTCCGAACTCATGGCCCTGGTTCTGGGGGCCGAGGATTACGAACCGTGGTTCGCCCGACACCTGGTCGATCCCCGGCCGCTTCTGGCGGAAAAGGGACTGATCTCCAATCGTGTCTGAGGCGAGGGGCCGGAATCGCAACCCTCAGTAATTCGGGGCGGCTCGAATCCAATATGCCCCGGTTCATCGAATCACACGGAATCCGGCCAGGCCCTTGAAAATCGATGGAGTTCTGGTACACTTATTAAATAAAGATAAATTTTCGGCCGTCACGCCTTCGGGCGTGCTCTCTTGCCACCTGTCTCCTTTCACACTGGAGCGAGGATGCGGCGATTCATCAGACCCCTGATCTATCTGGCCGTGGGCGTGGCCCTGGGCTTCCCGATATTCAGCCTGACCTACTACACCATGGTCCGGACCTCGACGCCGCAGTTCTGCGCTTCCTGCCACGAAATCCAGTACGCCTACAACACCTGGAAGACCTCGACCCATGTCAACAACGCTCAAGGCTTCGTGGCCGACTGCATGGACTGCCACCTGCCCGCGCCCCACGACACGGTGAACTTTTTCTATGCCAAGACCTGGCACGGCATCAAGGACGTCCTGGTCCACATGACCATGGATGAATACGATCACCGGGCCAACCGGGAAAAGGCCTGGGCTTCGATCAAGAACTACCAGTGCATGAAATGCCATCGCAACCTGTTGCACATTCCCGACAAGCGCGGGGCCATGCTGGCCCATCGGACCGTGCTCTACCCGCGGCCCGGGTATGAAAAGATCTGCCTGGACTGTCACAGGAACCTGGTCCACAACCCGCGGGCCTTTTACGAGTACAAACAATACAAAGCATACTACCGGGGCCTGGGGCTTTAGAAGGCTGGCAACGCGAGACGCCCCGGCGGAAAAGGAGGGGTGAGCCGGATGAGTAAAAAATTCGCCGTCATCGTTTCGATCCTGATGGGAATCGGCCTGGCCTGGGCCGGAAATCCGGCCTTTGTCCGGGGACAACAGGCCGCGCCCAACCAGCCCAAGGTCAAGGAGTTCCGGATCGAGCGGAGCATGTCCAAACAGGCCCTGGCCTGTCTCGAGTGCCACAAGCGGGAGCATCCCGGACTGTTCGCGGACTGGGCCGCTTCCCGCCATGCCAGCGCCAACATCACCTGTCTGGACTGCCATCAGGCCGAGGAGTTCGACCCGGACGTCTCCCAGGATCACTACCGGCAGTATGCCCGGTCCGATCAGGCCTTCGGCACGGCCGAATACAAGGTCCCCGTTTCGGCCGTGGTGACCCCCAAGGACTGCTCCCGCTGCCACCCGGACGAGGCGGTCCAGTACGACCGGAGCAAGCATGCCAATACGATCGAGATCATCTGGAAGATCGACCCCTGGCTGAACAAGGGCATGAACAGCGAAATCGAACGGACTTCAGGCTGCTATACCTGCCACGGCACGGTGGTCAAAATCGAAAACGGCAAACTGACGCCGGCCACCTGGCCCAATACGGGCGTGGGGCGGATCAATCTGGACGGCAGCAAGGGCAGTTGCACCTCCTGTCATACCCGGCATCGTTTCAGCGTGGCCGAGGGCCGTAAGGCCGAGGCCTGCGGGCAGTGCCACCTGGGGCCGGATCATCCCCAGATCGAGATTTACAAGGAGTCCAAGCACGGCGCCTTGTACGACGCCTTCGGTAACGATTGGAACTGGAAGGCCGCGCCGGGGACCTGGTCGGCCGGCGTGGACTACCGGGCCCCGACCTGCGCCGCCTGCCACATGTCCGGTTCCGGTACGACCCTGACCACCCATGACGTCACCGAAAGGCTCTCGTGGGAAACCCAGGCCCCCCTGACCATCCGGCCTCAGGATTTCAAGCCCTTTCCGGCCAAGACCGACTGGCGGGTCGAGCGGGACAAGATGAAGGCCGTCTGCCTTCAGTGCCACGGCAATGTCTGGGTCGACGACCATTACGCCAAGCTGGACGAAGTGGTTCGGGAATACAACGATGTATATTTCAAACCGGCCAAGCAGATGTTAGACGAACTGTACGCCAAAAACCTGCTCGACAACCAGCGGTTTTTCGACGAACGGCTCGAAGTGGAATACTACGAACTCTGGCACCACGAGGGGCGCCGGGCCCGCATGGGCACGGCGATGATGGCCCCGGACTATGCCTGGTGGCACGGATTTTACGAGTGCAAGAAGCGATACAACAACTTCATGGAAGAATCCCGCCACCTCATCGAGCAGAACAAGAAGGCCTACCGGGCCGAGGACTTCCCCAATGCAACCGGCTCGACCACCAAACCGCCCGAGGTCTTCGGCCAGGGCAAATAAGACGGGACGGCCTCGACGAAAGGCAACCGATCGATCGGAACAGGCAGTCAAGGGCGGGACGGGTCCCGCCCTTCCTGTTTTTCGGGCCGATCAAAGGGGCCTGCCGGTCGGACTGCGAGGCGTCCTTATCCGTCCCTTGCGCGCGCTTGCACTTTGAGACGGTTATCTCCCTCACCCCAGCCCTCGCACCGCCGCCGAAGCGGCTATGGCGCGCAGGCTGCTCCCGCAGGCTTGCCCGCCTCTGGCGGGGGGAGGGAGTTTGTATGGCGATTTTTACTATTTATACTGAGGGGATGGGGTTTTCTCTCCCTCTGGGAGAGGGCAAGGAGCCTGCCCCTGGCCTGGCCAGGGGTGAGGGTCTTTAATAATCTATGCGAATCCTTTTCACTACTCGTGAGGATTTTCTGGACGCGATCCGACATAACCAGAGCCATTCGGGCTCTTTCAGGGGCCTTCCCATGCCACCGGCCCTGTCGGTGGTCATTGATTCCCGGCGGTTCGAATTTTGTGGGTGATACGTACTGGATGTCTCCGGCTGGGGCTCCCGGCCTCGGATTTCCCAAAATTCATGGTCAGGGCTTCTTGTCGTCACTTGAAAAAGACCGGAACGACCCCATCTGCTTTTCCCGACTGGGCCTGAAAAGGCGATAAAAAAGGGGCCCCGGTTGCCCGGGACCCCTTTGAGTCGCTGAGATCAAGCGGACCTTAGAAGGTCAGCTCCAGCGTGTGGTCCAGGTGGTAGGAGTTTCCGATTTCGAGCTCG